>JADGOE010000006.1 GCA_017883135.1 Acidimicrobiales bacterium | reverse complement strand
GCTCCGGGGGAGAGACTCGAACTCTCAACCTAGCGGTTAACAGCCGCTCGCTCTGCCGATTGAGCTACCCCGGAAGACCTTCCACCGATGCCGGAATCCGTGCTGGAGTCCGCGTCGGCGTGCCAGAGGACATTAGCCGTTCGGCACCCACCCGGAATTCAGAGATGCACAGAACTCCGGACCCGGGCACAATGAGGCGGTGAGGTTTCGAATCGGCATCGTCATCGCCTTTTGCATCGGTTACGGGCTCGGGGCCGCTGGCGGCCGCGAGCGCCACAGCCGGGCCGTCGGACGCATCGACCGGGCCGGGCTCCCCACCCAGGTGGTCGGGACCATCGAAGTGGTCGGCACCAAGGCCAGGGCAGTGGCCAACCTCGGAGTCGAGCGTGCCCGCGACACCGTGGGGGTTCGGCTCGGCTGGCGTGACGGCGACGAGGCAGCCGACGCCATCGTCCTCGAAATGGCCACCGACCTGGCCACGGCACTCAACGGTCGGCGGCGAGCGGTCGGCTAGCCCGCTGGGACGAGCGGCTCTGGCCCGAGCGGCTCAGGCCTCTTCGAGATAGTCCCGCAGGAGCTGGGCCGACTCGGGTCGGCGCAGCTTGGCCAGGGTCTTCGCCTCGATCTGCCTGATCCGCTCGCGTGTCACGCCGAAGGCCTTGCCCACCTCTTCGAGGGTGCGGATCTTGCCGTCCTCGAGACCGAAGCGCAGCCGGACCACGTCCTGCTCGCGGGGTGACAGGTGGCCCAGGGCCTCTTGGACCGCATCGTCGAGCATCGTGCGTGCCGCGGCGTCGTCGGGCACCACCGCCTCACGGTCCTCGATCAGGTCGGAGAGGCTGAAGTCGTCCTCGTCGCCTATCGGCTGTTCGAGCGAGATCGTGTCCTGATTGATCCGCTGGATCTCCCGGACCCGCTCGATGGTGAAGTCGACCCGGCTGGCCACTTCCTCGGCACTCGGCTCCCGACCGAGCTCCTGGAGGAGTTGGCGCTGTGCCCAAACGACCTTGTTGATGGTCTCCACCATGTGGACCGGTATCCGGATGGTGCGGGCCTGATCGGCGATGGCCCGTGTGATCGCCTGCCGGATCCACCAGGTGGCATACGTCGAGAACTTGAACCCCTTGGTGTGGTCGAACTTCTCGACCGCCCGCATGAGACCGAGGTTGCCCTCTTGGATGAGGTCGAGGAAGGCCAGGCCCCTGTTCCGGTACCGCTTGGCGATGGACACCACCAGTCGGAGATTGGCCTCGATCAGCGCCTCCTTGGCCGCCTGCCCCCTGCGCACCAGCAGCCGGTCTGCCGAACGGCGGGCCGAAGACTCCTTGCCCCCGCCGGCCTCGGTAGCAGCCAGGCGTTCGGCGGCCTGGTTTCCGGCCACGATCCGCTCTGCCAGCTCGACTTCGAGCGCGGCATCGAGCAACTTCACCTTGCCGATCTCCTTCAGGTACATGTGCACCGGATCGGCGGCCGAGCCCCTGAAGGCGTCACCGTCCGAGTACCCGTCCGAGGTGGAGGACCGTCGGGGAGCGCGCTCCTTCTTCGCCGGGGTCCGCCCTGCCGTCACCGGCCCGGCATCGGGCCCGGCGCCAGACCCTCTGCGGGTGGGGGCCCGGGTCGACTCCAAGGTGACGATGCGAGCTGGGGGCGGTCCGTCGACCAACAGCGGGAACTCGTCGCGTAGCCGGCCGGACAGGTCATCGGCCACCGCACCCGTCATCGGTACGACGGTGGTCTCTCCGGTGTCGTAGGTGAACTCGATACCGGCCTCTCGGATCCTCTCCACCACCTCGGAGATGAGATCTCCGCTCAGCTCCACCGATCGCAACACGGTCATCACGTCATCTTGGGTCAGGCCACCCTTGAGGCGGCCCATCTGGATCAGCGCTTCGAACTGGTCGGCGGGGAGCACGTCGAGCGCGGAACCCGCTCCGGCACCGGTCAAAGGAGCAGCCGGTTCGACCGGCCGGTCCGGCACGATCGGTGCGAGCGGCGACACCTGTCGTGCGATCACCTGTCCTGCCCCGAACCGTTCATCTGCGACCTCACCACGAGCCAGGCTACCAACCTCGCCGTCGCTGCGGCTGCGGCAGTGGGATCGTCCAGTTCCTGCACCCATACCGTGGCCGCTGCCGCCTCCTCCATGGCCGCCGGCGAGGTGCGGGCCTCCGCCGTGATCAGGGGCAACTCCCGACGGGCGGCGTCCCGGACCAACTGGAGAACCACCTCGTCGGGTTCGGAGCGGGGTTCCTCCACCGTCATCCGGACCAGCAGCTCCTGCACGTGGGGCGGGGCGCCATCGATGGCCTGATGCAGGTTGTCGGCTTCGACCAAGGCCACAAACGCCGCACGCTGCATGTCGTCGCGGAACAGCGCGGCCTCGAGCCGATCGCCCACATCCTCCGGGCGATGGATGGCCAGGCGGAGCGCCTCGAGGCCAGGACGGAACTCGACGGGGTGTCGATCGGGCCGGGTCCCTCCGTTCGACACCCCGTCACCCTGCAGCGCTCCACCACTGCCGCCGTGGTCGGGCCGGCCATCCCAGCCGCGGGTCGCACGCTCTCCGTAGACGTCCGCCCTCCCCGTCGCTGTCGGGCGCGGGCCCTCACGACGGAGGCGCTCCAGCCGCTCGCGCAACTGCTGGGGCTCGAGGCGGCATCGTTCGGCCACCAGCATCACGTACTGGTCGCGCACCAGGTCGTCGGGGTGCTCGGCCACCGCGCCCAACGCGGAGTCGGCAGCCTTGGCCCGGCCCTCGGGGGTCGCCAGGTCGGCGGCGTCGAGGATCCTCTCCACCCGGAACCGCAGGAACGGCTTGGCGCCCTCCACCGCGGCCCGGAGCGCCCCGGGATCGCTGCGAGCCAAATCGGCCGGATCGGAGCCCGGCGGCAGCGCTGCCACCACGACATCGACCTCGAGCCTGCGCTCCCACTCGTAGAACCGGCCGGCGGCCGACTGCCCCGCACCATCGGCGTCGAAGGCCAGGACCACCTTGGAGGCGAAGTTGCGCAACAGCCTCACGTGCTCCTCGGCGAGCGCCGTGCCGCACGTGGCCACGGCGCGTTCGATCCCCGCCTCGAAGAATCCGATCACGTCGGTGTAGCCCTCGCACACCACGACTTCTCCGGACTTGATGATGTCCTGCTTGGCCCAGTTGAGGGCATACAGCGTGCGCCGCTTGGAGTAGATGGGCGTTTCGGTGGAGTTCTTGTACTTGGCCGGGTCAGGACTACCGGGCAGAACGCGGCCCCCCAGGGCCACCGGGTGGCCGGAGGGGTCACAGATGGGAAAGAGGATCCGCGCACGGAAGGAGTCCTGAAGCCGGCCTCGTCGGTTGACGAATCCGAGGCCGGAGCCGACAGCGAGCTCCTCGCTCAAGCGGAGGGCCGAGCAGAGCTCATCCCAGCCATCGGGCGCCCACCCCAACCGGAACCGTCGGACCACCTCGCCGTCGTAGCCGCGGCTCCTCAGGTAGTCGCGGGCCTGACCTGCGTCGTCACCGGTGAGCAGCCGGTGGTGGTACCAGTCGGTGGCCTGCTCCATGGCGTCGAGAAAGATCTTGCGCCGCTGATTGTCCTTGCCGCCTGCGCCATCCTCATGGATGGCGATGCCCGCCTTGTCGGCCAACCGGCGCACCGCGTCGACGAAGTCCAGGTGCTCCATCTCCCGGACGAAGCTGATGGCATCGCCCTTGGCCTGGCAACCGAAGCAGTAGTAGACGCCCACCTCGGCGTTGACACTGAACGAGGGGGTCTTCTCGCCGTGGAAGGGGCACAGGCCGACCCACCGCTGCCCCTGTCGCTTCAGTGCGGCATGCTCCCCGACCAGGGCCACGATGTCCGTTGCCGCCCTGACCCGGGCCACGTCCTCGTCGGGGATGCCCATAGAGGACGACGGTACCGCGTCGATGCACCACTCCGTCCCGCCCGTACGCCGGCGGAGCGGATCAGGTGCGGGCCGGCTCCCCTACCGTTTGGGCCTGGGCCGGCTCTTCGCCGCCGCCTTGGCCACCGGCTTCGGCTTCGACTTCGCGCCAGCCCCGCGACCGGAGCCGGTGTGGCCGGCCAGCACGGCCTGGGCCGCGGCCAACCTGGCGATCGGCACCCGGAAGGGCGAGCAGCTCACATAGTCGAGGCCGGCCTTGGCGAAGGTGGCGATCGACTCGGGGTCACCTCCGTGCTCCCCGCAGACGCCGATCTTCAGCGACGGCCGGGTGGAACGGCCGCGCTCGACGCCCAGCCGGACCAGCTCGCCCACACCGTCGGGATCGACCACCTCGAACGGGTTGCGCTTCAACAGGCCCCCTTCGAGGTAGGCGGACATCATCCGGCCCTCCACGTCGTCGCGGCTGAACCCGAACGTCATCTGGGTGAGGTCGTTGGTGCCGAACGAGAAGAAGTCAGCCTCCTCGGCGATCTCCGCGGCCAGCAGTGCCGCCCGGGGCGTCTCGATCATCGTCCCGATCAGCACCTTCATCGTGCCGGTTCCGGGCGTGGACGCCTTGGCCCCCTTGGTCCGCGGGCCGGAAGGTGCCGAGGTGGCCGCCGACGTGGCCTCGGCGATGGCAGCCTCGACCCACGAGCGGGCCAGGGCCATCTCCTCGCGGGAGACGGTGAGCGGAACCATGATCTCCACGATGGGATGGCCACCCGCGGCCACCCGATCGATGGCGGCCTCCATCAGTGCCCGAACCTGCATGGCGTAGAGGCCCGGTTTGATCACGCCGAGGCGCACCCCACGTGTCCCCAGCATCGGGTTGTACTCGTGCCACGCCTTGGCCGCCTCGTAGAGCCGACCCTCCTCGACCGTCAATCCGACCGTCGCCTCCTTGACCGCCATCTCCTCGGTATCGGGCAGGAACTCGTGGAGGGGAGGGTCGAGCAGCCTGATGGTGACCGGAAGGCCGTCCATCGCCTCGAGGATCTCCACGAAATCGGACCGCTGGGCGACCCGCAGAGCCTCCAAGGCCAGCACCTCCTCGGCCGGGTTCGAGGCCAGGATCATCTGGCGCACGATGGGCAGGCGGTCCTCGGCGAGGAACATGTGCTCGGTCCGGCACAGCCCGATCCCCTCGGCACCGTGCCGGCGGGCGTTGGCGGCGTCGGGCCCGTTGTCGGCATTTGCCCGGACGCCGAGGTGGCCGGCACGGACCTCGTCGGCCCAGCCCAGGATGGTCTCGAACTCTGGCGGCATCTCGCCTGCGGACACCGGGACCTGGCCGAGCACCACCGTCCCGTTGGTCCCGTCCACCGAGATCCAGTCGCCCTCGTTGACCACGGTGTCCCCGACCGAAAACGAGGCAGCCGAGATGCGCAACGCCTCCGCGCCCACGACCGCCGGCTTGCCCCAACCGCGGGCCACCACCGCTGCATGGCTCACCAGGCCGCCCCGGGCGGTGAGTATTCCCTCTGCCGCCAACATCCCGTGCACGTCCTCGGGGGAGGTCTCGCTTCGGACCAGGACCACCGACTCGCCCCGCTCGGCGGCGGCCTGGGCGTCGTCGGCGGTGAGGTAGACACGGCCCACCGCAGCCCCCGGGGACGCACCGAGCCCCCTGACCAGCACGCTGTGCCCGGTGGCGGAGAACTGGGGGTGGAGGACCTGCCCGAGGTGCTCGCCGGTGATCCGGCCGAGCGCCTCGTCCTTGGTCAGGCGGATGGCCCGCTCCCCCACCATGTCGACCGCCATCCGCAGGGCGGCCCGCCCGGTCCGCTTGCCCACCCGGGTCTGGAGCATCCACAGCTTGCCCTGTTCGATGGTGAACTCGGTGTCGCACATGTCCCGGTAGTGGGCCTCGAGACGGGCGAAGATGGCCAGCAGCTGGCGGTGGATCTTCGGGAACTGGTCCCGCAGCGCGGAGAGGGGCTCGGTGTTGCGGATACCGGCGACGACGTCCTCGCCCTGGGCGTTCACCAGAAAGTCGCCGTACTCGCCCACGGCACCGGTGGCAGGGTCGCGGGTGAAGCCCACCCCGGTACCCGAGCCGTCGTCACGATTGCCGAACACCATGGCCTGCACGTTGACAGCGGTTCCCAAGTCGTGGGCGATCCGCTCCCGGACCCGGTAGGCGATGGCCCGGGACCCGTTCCACGAGGCGAAGACCGCCTCGATGGCGCCTCGGAGCTGCTCGTCGGGATCCTGGGGGAACGGCTTGCCGGTGTGTCGCTCGACGATCTGCTGATAGGCGTCGACCAGGTAGCGCAGGAGCTCGATGGGGATGCCGGCATCCGAGGTCGTCCCGGCCAGCTCCTTGGCCGCGTCGAGCAGCGAATCGAACTCGTCGCCTGCGATGCCCAGCACGATGCGTCCGTACATGGCGACGAAGCGCCGGTACGAGTCGTAGGCGAAGCGCTCGTCGTCGGTCTGTTTGGCCAGGCCCTCCACCGAGCGGTCGTTCAGACCCAGGTTGAGGACGGTGTCCATCATGCCGGGCATCGAGAACTTGGCCCCCGACCGCACCGAGACCAGCAACGGATCGCTCGGGTCGCCGATGCGCTTCCCCATCTTCTTCTCGAGGCGGACCCGCGCCTTGGCGATCTCCGCGGTCAGGCCGTCGGGCCAGCCGCCTTCCATGTACGCCCGACAGGCGGTGGTGGCGATGGTGAAACCCGGCGGCACCGGCAGCTCGAGCACCGATGTCATCTCGGCCAGATTGGCACCCTTGCCGCCGAGGAGGTCCTTCATCTCCATCGGCGGCTTCCGGTGTGTGTGGTCGAAGTCGAAGACGAACGGCATCGGAAAGGGTCTCCTGACGGGGTGTGGAGTGGGAGCTCGATCGGCAAACGGGCTGGGTGCCGACCCGTCATCCTACCCGGCAGCCATCTCCTCCAAAAACGATCCCGGGCCCGGGCCGCCTCCGGACCGGATCATCCCAGGATGGTGATCGGCCGGCCGCGAACGGCTCAGACCTGATCCAGCCTGCGGCGCAATTCCGCCACCAACCCGTCGACGGGGACCCGGACCTGCTCGGTACTGTCGCGGTCCCGCACGGTCACCGCACGGTCGTCGAGGGAGTCGAAGTCGACGGTCACGCACCACGGGGTGCCGACCTCGTCCTGGCGCCGGTAGCGCTTGCCGATGGACTGGGTCACGTCGTAGTCGCACATGAAGTGGGGCTGGAGCGAGGCCAGCACCTGCCGGGCCAACGGTTCGAGGCTCTCCTTCTTCGACAGGGGCAGCACGCCGACCTGGTACGGGGCCAGGCGGGGGTGGAGCCGGAGCACGGTGCGGGACTCACCACCGACCTCGTCCTCGCTGTAGGAGGCGAGCAGAAAGGCCATCATCGTCCGGGTGGCGCCGGCCGCGGGCTCGATGACGTAGGGCACATAGCGCTCGCCGCTCGGTTGGTCGAAGAACTCGAGGCGCTCCCCCGATGCCGCGGCGTGGGCCTTGAGATCGAAGTCGGTCCGGTTGGCGATGCCCTCGAGCTCGTCCCACCCCCACGGGAAGAGGAACTCCACATCGGCGGTGCCCGCCGAGTAGTGGGACAGCTCGCCGGCGTCGTGGTGCCGCAGCCGCAACTGCTCCTCGGGGATGCCCAGTCCGATGTACCACCGGTACCGCTCCTCCAACCAGTACTCGAACCAGTGCTGGGCCTCGGCCGGTGGGACGAAGTACTCCATCTCCATCTGCTCGAACTCCCGGGTCCGGAAGACGAAGTTCTGCGGGGTGATCTCGTTCCGGAAGGACTTCCCCACCTGAGCGATCCCGAACGGCGGCTTCTTCCTGGTGGTCTGCAGCACGTTGGCGAAGTTGATGAACATCCCCTGGGCGGTTTCGGGACGGAGGTACGCGACCGCGCCTTCGTCCTCGAGCGGGCCGGCCTGGGTCTTGAACATCAGGTTGAACGCGCGGGCCTCGGTGAACTCGGTCGATCCACAGGTCGGGCACACCCCGCCGATCTTGTCCTCCCTCCACCGCTGGTGGCAGCTACGGCAGTCCACCAGGGGATCCGAGAAGTTGGACAGGTGGCCCGAGGCCTCCCACACCGCCGGCGGCGAGAGGACCGCTGCATCGAGGCCGACGACATCGTCCCTCCGCTGGACCATCGCCTCCCACCAGGCATTCTTCACATTGCGCAGAAGGTTCACACCGAGGGGGCCGTAGTCGTAAGTTGAGCGAAAACCGCCGTAGATCTCCGCCGACTGGAAGATGAACCCGCGCCGCTTGCACAGGCCCACCACTTTCTCCATGAGATCGGCGGCCCCGGTCGGAGCATCCCCTCCGACGTGCACGTCCACGGCATCCTCCGGCTCAGGCATAAGGGGGAATGGTACCGGCTGGTACCAGGCCCTCGTCCCCGACCGCCAGCCGGGCGGTGACCGCGTTGGCCAGCAGGCGGCCCCGGACGGTGAGTACCGCGGTCCCGTCGACTCGTGTGACCAGCCCGTCGAGCTCCCCGTCATCAGGGAGGGCGTCGGCCGGCACCCCGACCGGTGTCCGGAGCCGGAGCGCCAGGGCCTCGAACCTCCGCTGCCGGTCGGTGAGGACCTCCTCGCCGGCCGTCGCGCGCCGGTCGTCGCCGATCATCCTCACATAGCGGTCCGGCGTGCGGACGTTCCACCACCGCCGCCCCGCCCGATGCGAGTGGGCGGCCGATCCGATGCCCCGGTACTCGCCTTGGTCCCAGTAGAGCCGATTGTGCCGGCACCCGTGGCCGGGTCGGGCCCAGTTGGAGATCTCCTCCCATCGGTACCCGGCATGTTCGAGGATCCGGTCGGCCTGCTCGTACCGGTCGGCCAGCTCGTCGTCATCGGGCTGGCGGTCGGGCGCCGCGGCCAACGGGGTCCCCGGTTCGACCGTCAACGCGTAGGCGCTGATGTGGGGGGGAGGCTCGGCCAAGCCGATCACCCCGGTCAGGCTCCGGGCCCAGTCCGCATCGCTCTCCCCGGCGCCACCCATGATGAGGTCCATGTTCCACGAGGCGAACCCCGCCTCGGCCACCGCCGCGGCAGCGTCGACCGCCTCCCGCTCACCGTGGCGCCGCCCGAGTCCGGCCAGCACGTGAGGCACGGTGGACTGCACTCCCAGCGAGATCCGGGTCACCCCGCCGTCCCGGTAGGTGGCCAGTCGGTCGGGCCGGGCGTCCTCGGGATTGCATTCG
This sequence comes from Acidimicrobiales bacterium, assembly GCA_017883135.1. Classification (GTDB taxonomy): domain Bacteria; phylum Actinomycetota; class Acidimicrobiia; order Acidimicrobiales; family RAAP-2; genus Bog-756. The sequence goes on along the minus strand of JADGOE010000006.1, from coordinate 58,059 downwards.
ACGGTCACCTCCGCACCGGCCGTTCGGGGCACGGCAGCGAGGATCTCGACCAGCAGGTCGGCAGGCAGACGCGACGGGGTGCCCCCACCGAAGAAGACCGATGTGGCCGGCGGCACCCCCTCGTCGGCTACGGCCCACTCGAGCTCGCTGACGCATGCCGACCCGTAGGCCCCCATCAGGTGGTCGCGGTCGGTGTAGGTGGCAAAGGCGCAGTAGTCGCAGCGGGAACGGCAGAACGGCACGTGGACGTAGACCCCGAACGGGGCCGTCGCACCGGTCACCTCACGGCACCTGTCCCGAGCGCACCGAACGGAGACGTCGGTCCAAGTGGACCTCGATGGCCTCGGTGGCCAGGGTCGTGATCTCGTCCGTGGTCGGCGATCGGGGCTCGGCCAACACCCCGGCCAGGCCGCCGCCCAGGGTGCGGCGCAACAACGAGAGACCCTCGGCCGACAGCGGGCGTCCCCTGCGGCAGTTCCGGCAGAGCACCCCGCCCTCCAACAGATCGAAGGCCACCAGCACCTCCGCCTCACCCTCGCCGCAAGCTGCGCAGGCCTCCAGCACCGGGGCCGAACCCTCGAGGGCCAGCACCTTGAGGAAGAAGGCCGGAGTCACCATCGGCGAGTCGTGGTCGGAGAGCGCGCTCAGGGCGCCGACCAGCATCTCGTAGAGGCGGGGATTGCCGTGCCGCTCCTGGCCGATCTGGTCGACCACCTCGAGCATCGACATGGCCGAGGACATCCGGTCGAGGTCCTCGCGTACCGGTCTGAAGGTGTCGATCACCTCCACCTGATCGATGGTGTCCAGATCGCCCCGGCCCTGCCAACCCAGCAGGGCGACGTGGCTGAGTGGCTCCAGCCGCGAGCCGAACTTGGACTTGGTACGCCGCACGCCCTTGGCCACCGCGCGCACCTTGCCGTGCTCCCGGGTCATGACGGTCACGATCCGGTCCGCCTCGCCGAGCCGGATGGTGCGCAACACCACTCCTCGGTCGCGAAACTGGGTCATTGCGGCCCGCCGGCCTCCCCGACTCCCGGACCCCCTGCGGGTCTGACGGCACCGCGCTCGACCCGGCCGTTCGGTTCGCCCGACGGGTGCGGGGCCTTCGGGTTCGCGGTCGGGCGCCCGGTGGGCCGTCCGCTGCCCCGGCCCCCTCCCAGCAGGCTGTTGGCGGCAATCAGGGCGATCATCACCGGGGGGATGACCACCAGGGGGACCACGACGGTGAACCCGGCAATGGCCATCACCACGATGCCCGCGTAGAACAGCGCACCGAGCACCACCCCGGTGGCGATCCACACCCCGCCGGTGTCGTCCGGTCGCCGCCGGGTGGTGCGCGTACCGATGTCGGCGCTCGTTCCCATCAGGTCACACCCCCGTAGCGGCGCTGGCGCTGCTGGAAGTCCCGCACAGCGGCGAACAGGTGGGACCGCCGGAAGTCGGGCCAGAGGACCTCGTCGAAGACCAGCTCGCTGTAGGCCAACTGCCAGAGGAGGAAGTTGGAGATCCGATGCTCACCCGAGGTGCGGATGACCAGGTCGGGGTCGGGTTGGTCCGGGTAGTAGAGGCGGGACCGGATCGCCTTTTCGTCCACCTTTTCCGGAGCCACTCCGTCGGCGATCAGCCTGCGCACCGCGTCGACGATCTCGGCCCGACCCCCGTAGTTGAAGGCCATGGTCAGCGTGCAGCGGCGATTGCCGGCGGTCATCTCGATCGATTCGTCCATCCGCTTCAGGACGCGCTTGGGGACCCGCCAGTCGCGCCGGCCGGCGAAGCGGATCCGGACCCCCTTCTCGTGCAGCTCGTCGCGGCGCCGGGCCAGGAGGCTCTCGTTGAACCCCATCAGGTACCGCACCTCGTCGGCAGGACGGCGCCAGTTCTCGGTGGAGAACGCGTACATGGTGATCCAGGGGATGCCCAGCTCGAGCGCTCCCTCCACCGCGTCGAGCAGGGCCGCCTCACCGGCGGCGTGCCCCTCGGTCCGGGGCAGGCCCCTGCGGGCGGCCCACCGGCCGTTCCCGTCCATGACGCAGGCCACGTGGGCCGGAATCAGACCGCCGGTCAGGTCGGAGGACGACGGGACACCGGAGGCCGGGCTCTCGTCGTCGTCGGCGGCGTACCGGTCCGGTTGCACCCTGCGAACCTATCCTCTCGGCTGCAGGGCCTGTGCCTGGCGCCCGATCCGACAGCCCGGAACGACCCGACCTGCCGGTCGCCCCTCCCGAGCATTCTTGAGCCATCGGTCTCGGGGCGCTAGACCCTCCCCATGTCACCGCTCGCTGCACTGGCGATCTTCGCCGCCGGTCTGGCTGCCGGAACGGTGAACGTCATCGTAGGATCGGGTTCGCTGATCACCTTTCCCACGCTTCTGGCGCTCGGCTACCCGCCGGTGCTGGCAAACGTGACCAATACCGTGGGTCTCGTCCCCGGCAGCGTGAGCGCTGTCGTGGCCTACCGGCACGAGCTGACCGGCCAGCGCAGCCGCCTGGTCAAGCTGGGTTCGGCCTCGCTGGCCGGGGGCCTGGTCGGTGCCGCCCTGCTCCTCGGACTGCCCGCCGGCGTGTTCAAAGCGGCGGTCCCGATGCTGATCGGTGTGGCAGCCCTGCTGATGGCGGCACAACCCCGAATGAGCCCCATCCTCGAGTCACGAGGCTTCCGCCGACTGCACGGAGGTGCGCCACTGCTGGCCGGCGTCTTCCTGACCGGCGTCTACGGCGGCTACTTCGGCGCCGCCCAGGGGGTCATCCTGATCGCCCTCCTCGCCACCTTCATCGACGACGACCTCCAGCGCCTCAACGGGACGAAGAACGCACTGGCCCTCGTGGTCAACCTCGTGGCCGGGCTCCTGTTCATCGTCACCACCCACATCGAATGGCCCGTCGCGGGGCTGATCGCCGCGGGATCGATCATCGGCGGCCAGGTCGGTGGACACATTGGTCGACGCCTGCCGGCACCGATCCTGCGATGGACCATCGTGGCCGTCGGCCTCGCCGTGGCGGTCGGCCTGGCCTTCGAGTGGCACTGACCCGGATCGGGGTCGCCCGGTAGTGTCGGCGGATGGCCGACGAGGTGACCGGGACGCTCGCACTGGTCGCCGCAGCGCTCCCCGGGGGCGGTGAGGCCCGCGACGGCCAGTCAGCGATGGCCTCTGCGGTGGCCCGGTCGATTGCTGCGGAACGCCACCTGATCGTCCAGGCCGGTACCGGAACCGGCAAGTCCCTGGCCTACCTGGTGCCGGTGGCGCTCTCGGACCAGAGGATCGTGGTCGCCACGGCCACCAAAGCCCTCCAGGACCAGCTGGCCCACAAGGATCTCCCCTTGCTGGCCGGCGCCATCGACGGCGGCCTCTCCTTCGCCGTGCTGAAGGGGCGCAGCAACTACCTGTGCCGGCAACGTGTCTCCGAGATGGGTGCCGGAGGTGATCAGCTCGACCTGCAGCCCGGCACTGCCGACCCGCCCGACGCCGACGACACGCTGACCCCGGACCGAGGCGAGGGTCCCGCCGACATCGGGACGCTGGGCGAGCAGGTCAAACGGCTCCTCAGGTGGGGCGAGGGCACCCTCACCGGCGATCGGGCCGAGCTGGAGTTCGAACCGCACTTCCGGGCCTGGTCCACGGTCTCGACGACCGCTCGCGAGTGCCCGGGGGCCTTCCGGTGCCCGTCCGGGCGGGACTGCTTCGCCGAAGCGGCACGGGCCCGAGCCGCCGAGGCCGACGTGGTCGTGGTCAACACCCACCTGTACGGCGCACACCTGGCCAGTGGCGGTGCGGTGCTCCCCCCGCACCGGGTGGTCATCTTCGACGAGGCCCACGAGGTCGAGGACGTGATGACCGACAGTCTGGGCGTGGAGATCGGCCCCGGCCGCTTCCGTGCCCTTGCCACCGCAGCCCGGCCGGTGCTCGACGCACGCTCCTCGGCTGCCACCGAGGCAGCCGAGGCGGTGGGCGATCTCGCCGCGATCTTCCAACACGCCTTGCGTCCGCTGGCCGGTCTCCGTGTTCCGCGTCGCACGATCAGCGGACCGGAGGTGGACGCTCCGATCGGTGACGGGGCCACCGCGGACGCAGAGCCGCTCGGGCTCGAGCTCGGGCTCAAGCCCGGCGAGGAGCCCACACAGGAACGCGCACAGGAACGCTCCGATCGGCAGTCCCGTGGCAGCGACCGAGATCTCGGGGAGGTCACGACCCTGGCCGCCGGACGGGTCGGCCGGTTGATCGACAACCTGCGCCGTGCCGCCCGGGAAGCCGGTGACGACGAGGCGCCGGCGACTCGGGCACGGAGGGATCGGGTCCTGCTGGCGGCCGGCCACCTGGCCGCGGACCTGGCACGCCTGGCCACGGTGACCGACGACGAGGTGGCCTGGGTGGACGGCGGCGCCCGCTCGCCGAGCCTCCGCGTCTCCCCCATCGATGTCGGGCCGCTCCTGTCCGAGCAGCTATGGAGCACGGTGACCGGCGTGCTCACCTCGGCGACGGTGCCCATCGGACTGGCTGGGCGCCTGGGGATGCCCGAAGAACGCACCGACACCCTCGACGTGGGAAGCCCGTTCGACTACCGGGAACACGCCATGCTCTACGTGGCACAGTCGCTGCCCGACCGGCGGCGCCCCGAGTCGGAGCCCGCCCTCCACGACGAGATGGAGAAGCTGATCAACGCAGCCGGCGGTCGCACCTTGGCGCTGTTCACCAGCTGGCGCGCGATGAACGCCGCGGTCGAGGCTCTGTCCGGCCGTCTGGCCTTTCCGGTGCTCTCCCAGTCCGACCTGCCCAAGCCCGCGCTGGTCGAAGCGTTCCGCGACAGCGAGGAGACCTGCCTCTTCGCCACCATGGGATTCTGGCAAGGGGTCGACCTCCCGGGCCGCACCCTCACGCTGGTGACCATCGACCGGATCCCGTTCCCCCGACCCGACGATCCGGTCCTTCAGGCCCGAAGGGAACGCGCGGGCCCGGGCGCGTTCTCCCTCGTCGACCTCCCCCGGGCCGGGACGCTGCTGGCGCAGGGCGCTGGGCGCCTGATCCGTTCGGCGCAGGACCGCGGCGTGGTGGCGGTGCTCGACAGCCGCCTGGCCGCCGCCCAGTACCGCGGCGCGCTGCTGACCGGGATGCCACCCATGCGCCGGTCGGTCGAGCGCTCCGAGGTCGAGACGTTCCTCCGCTCCATCACCGCTCCCGCTTGATCCTCCGTCCGCTCTCGGTGCTCCCTCTCCCCTCTCGACTGCGCATCGGGTCGCATCGGTCTTTGACGGGCTCCGACCCGCGCTCCTAGGGTCGTGAGGTGCCGCATCGTGCGACCATCCGGACGCACGGCGAGGGTCTGGAGACGACGTCGATCGGCAACGCCCCCCGATGAGCTCGACCACGAGGGCCTCCACATCTGCGGAGGCTTGCCGGTGATGAGCGGCCTTCCGTTGGTCAGTGTGGTGCTTGCCACCAACCGGGGCGGCCCGCTCCTCGATCTCACCCTGGACTCGCTCGCCTCCCAGACCTGGCCGAATTGGGAGTTGATCGTGGTGGACGACGGCTCGCCCGACCCCGGCGAGATCGACGCGGCCGTGAGCCGCATTCCAGATTCGACCGTGGTGCACCAGGCCAACTCCGGGGTCAGCATGGCCCGCAACGTCGGGATCGCCCGGAGCCGCGGCAGGTACCTGACGTTCCTGGATGACGACGACCTGTGGGCTCCCGAGCGCCTGACCTTGCAGGTCGAGGCCCTCGAGCGCGAGCCGGCCGCCGTGGCGTCGTACTGCCAGTGGGACATCATCGACGTGCGGGGCGACCTGGTGGTGAGCGGCGATCTCGGACCCGGCGACCTGCGGGCATTCCTCCGCCACGAACGCCAGGCCCCCATCCTGACCCTTCTCGCCTCGCGTGACGCCGTGGACCGCATCGGCTGGTTCCACCCGATGCTCCCACCCGGTGAAGACCTCGACCTCATCTACCGCCTCGCCCGGGTGGGTGCCTTCGTGTTCGTACCCGAGGTTCTGGTGCACTACCGCCGGCACGGCTCCAATGCGACCAACGACACCCGGGCCGCCGCCCTCGCATCGCGACGGGTGCTGTGGATTCAGCAGTGGTGGTCGGCCCACACGGGCCAGGCTGCCACCCTCGAGGACATCCGCGTGGGCCTGCGCCAGTCCCGCCGTTACTGGACGGAGCAGGCACTGCAGGCCGCCTGGGCACAACTTCGCGCTGGCCGGTACGGCGAAGCCGGTCGCAACACCGCGTTCGTCATCCGGCACGATCCGGTCACCGGTGTCCGCGCGGCCTTCCGACTGATCGCCACGCGACTCTCGAGGTCGGGCACCTCGCCCGAGCGGACGACGCAGTGACCGCTCGTCAACCGCCCCGTGGGACAGGCGTGGCGGTGCTCAAAAGCCCAACCGGTCGAGGGCGTCATCGCGCTGCTGCCAGCGCTTCTCCACCCGCACGAACAACTCGAGATAGGCGCCGGGTGGCATCTGCTTGCGAACTGCGATCCCCACCTCCTTGAGGGTCACCCCGCCCTTGCCGATGACGATCCCCTTCTGGGAGTCCCGTTCGACGAGGATCTCACAGCGGACCCGGGGCCACTCCCACTCGGTCACCCGACAGGCGATGCTGTGCGGGAGCTCGTCCTCCACCCGGTGGAGCAGCTCCTCGCGCACCAGATCGGCCACCCAGAAGGCCTCGGCCACATCGGTGACCATTCCCTCCGGGTAGTACCTGGGGCCTTCGGGCATCAGTGCCACCACCGCGTCGACCAGCGCACCGACTCCCTCGCCGGTGGCCGCCGACACCGGAAAGTACTCCACGGGGACCGGCGAGCCTCCCTGCTCCTCGTCGAGCAGGGCGATCACCTCTGCGGCACCGGTCAGATGGGTGAGGACTCCGTCGCCGCCGACCCGATCGATCTTGTTGACCACCACCAGCAGGGTCGGCCGACCGGCCTCGCCGGCCTTGCCACCCCCGGGCAACTCCTCCGGCTGGCCAGCACGTGCCATCGCCCTGACCCGGCGGGCAGACTGGGCGAGGACCATGCGATCGCCCGGCCCCAGCGCTCCGGTTGCCTCGACCATGGCCACCACGGCATCGACGTCGTCCAGCGACGAGGTGGCCGACTCGTTCATCCGCTCGCCCAGTGCTGTGCGAGGCTTGTGCAGCCCCGGGGTGTCCACGAATACCACTTGGGCGTCGGGCCGGTTGAGCACCCCGCGGATCTGCGAACGAGTGGTGTTGGGCCGCGGGGAGGTGATGGTGACCTTGGTGCCCACGATGGAGTTGACCAAGGTGGACTTGCCGACGTTGGGCCTGCCCACCACGGCGACGAACCCCGATCGATAGGCGGTCATGTGCTCTCTCCGCCGGCCGGCTCGGGCAGCGGCACGATCCGTACCCGTTCGATCCGGCGGCCGTTGACCCGGTCGGCAACCAGGCGCAGGCCACCCACGGTCACCGACTCGCCCGCGTCAGGAACGTGCCCAAGCAGATCGAACACCAGCCCTCCGACCGTGTCCCACGCTCCGGTGGGGAGACGGGCATCGACCAGTTCGTTGACCTCGTCGACGGGCAGGCGGGCGCTCACCCGCAACTGGCCCGCCCCCAGTTGCTCCACCGGTGCCTCCTCCACGTCGAACTCGTCGACGATCTCCCCCACCAATTCCTCGATCAGGTCCTCGAGCGTCACCAGGCCGGCCGTCCCGCCGTACTCGTTGACCACCACCGACAGATGGAACTTTTCGGCCTGCATCTCCCGCATCAGGTCGGAGACCCGCTTGGTCTCCGGTACGAAGTGGGCGACCCGTAGGTGGGACCTCACCGCGTCCCCTCCCTTCCCCATTCGGACCGTGCGGATCATGTCCTTGGTGTAAGCGATCCCGACGATGTCGTCGACGTGTTGCTCCACTGCCGGCATGCGGCTGAACCCCGCCTCCAGAGCCCGCTCCAGCACGGATTCGACACTCTCCTCGGCACCGATGGTCACCATGTCGGGGCGCGGGACCATCACCTCGCGCACCACCGTGTCGCCGAACTCGATGATCGAGTGGATGAGGGCGCGCTCCTCGGTCTCGATCACGTCCCCCTCGAGGGCCACGTCGGCCATGGCCAGCAGCTCGGACTCGGTCACATGGGATCCGAGGTACCCACCCTGTTGCCCGATCAGCAGGTTGGACAGGCCGATCAGCGCGCCCGACACCATTCTGATCGGCCAAAAGCCGACCAGTGCCGCCACCAGTGGCGCGCTGAGCAGCGCGGAGCGCTCGGGGTGGTGGACGGCCCAGTTCTTCGGAACGGCCTCACCGAGGACGAAGATGACCGCGATCTCGAACACGGTGGCGGCGGCCACACCCCAGGCCCCGAACCAGCTGGCGGCCAGAATTCCGACGAGCGTGGCCACCACCAGCTGACAGATCAGCACCAGCAGGAGCAGTGGATTGAGGAACCCCTGCGGGTTCTCGGTGAGGCGCACCAGGACCTTCGCCCCGCGCCGCCCGTCGTCCACCAGGGCCAACGCCTTGGCCCTGCTCATCCGGACCAGGCTGGTCTCGGCCAGGGCCAGCATCGCCGAGGCTGCCAACAGCACCAGTACCACGACGAGCAGGGCCACGTCGGCCACGCTGACGTTCGCCGTGGCCACCAGGGTGGCGGCGGCCGGATTCATGACGCCACGCGGTAGTACCGGCCCAGCAACTGCTGCTCGCGGAGCTCCATCCGCTCGGCCTCGTCATCGGCCACATGGTCCATCCCCAGGAGGTGGAGGATTCCGTGGACCACCAACAGGGCGATCTCGTCATCGAAGGTGACTCCGTGGTCCACCGCGTTGACCGCAGCCACCGCGGGGCAGATCACCACGTCCCCGAGCAGCAGCCGACGCTCGGTGTCCACCTCGATCGACGCAGGGCCGGTCCCCCCCTCGTCCGGCGACCTCCCGCCGCGATCCACCTCGTCCTCGATGGGGAAGGAGAGCACGTCGGTCGGGCCAGCCGTCCCGAGGAAGCGCTGGTTCAGCGAGGCGATGGTGGCCCCGTCCACGAAGAGCAGCGAGACCTCGGTGTCGCCGACGACCCCCTCGGCCTCGAGGACCGATCGGGCCAGGGCCGCCCAGCGATCCACCGCAACCGGGTGGTCGGACTGCTCGTCCGCCGCGTAGACGTCAAGGGACATCGGGATCACCCGGTCCGCTCTGGCGCTCGTAGGCGGCGACGATGTCGGCGACGATGCGGTGACGGACCACGTCCCGCTGTTTCAGATGGACGAAAGCGAGATCGGGCACGCCGGTCAGCACCGGTTCGAGGCCGACCAGGCCGGACCGACCGCCGGGCACGTCGATCTGGGTGATGTCACCGGTGATCACCGCCTTCGACCCGAACCCGATCCGGGTGAGGAACATCTTCATCTGCTCCGGGCTGGTGTTCTGCGCCTCGTCGAGGATGATGAAGCTGTTGTTCAGGGTGCGCCCTCTCATGAAGGCCAGGGGAGCCACCTCGACCGCGCCCCGGTCGATCAGCCGCTGCGCGCCCTCGGGCTCGAGCAGGTCGTGGAGTGCGTCGTAGAGGGGACGGAGGTAGGGGTCGACCTTGGCCATCAGGTCGCCGGGGAGGAATCCCAGTCGCTCGCCGGCCTCGACGGCAGGCCGGGTCAGGATGATCCGGTTGACCTGGCGGGCCTGGAGCGCCTGGACGGCGAGTGCGACGGCCAGGTAGGACTTGCCGGTGCCCGCAGGGCCGATCCCGAAGGTCACGATGTTGGAGACGATGGCATCCGTGTACTGCTTCTGGCCCCCGGTCTTCGGTCGCACCGCGCGGCCCCGCGAGGAGCGGAGCAGCTCCGAGGTGAGGACCTCGGACGGCCGCACGTCGTCATGCATCATGTCGATGGTGCGGTTGACCTGAACGGCATCGAGACCCTGCCCGGACTCGAGGAGGATGATCAGCTCCTCGAAGAGGGCGGCCACCCGTTCCGCGGCATCACCCTCGATGGAGATCTCGTTCCCCCGGACGGCGATGCGGACATCGTCGAACACCCCTTCGACCAGGCGCAGCAACTCGTCGCGCTGGCCGAGGAGTCCGGCCATGAGGTGGTTGCCGGGAACGAGAATTTTGACCTGGGTGCCTGCCACGTGCGCTCTGGACCCGACCCTACCAGCGGGCCGGGTGCGCCGATCTCATCGGGCATCGGACGCCGCACGGTCTGCACGGATCAGCGGGAGATCGCCCCCACCCCCGGTTCGGACGGTGCTCAGCCGGGCGGCCAATCGAAGGCGCGGCCACCGACCAGGTGGAGATGAAGGTGGTCGACGGAGTTGAGCGCATCGGGCCCCACATTGAACACCAGGCGATACCCACGGTCCTCGCCGCCGATCCCCTCGTCGTCGGCGACCGCCTTGGCTGCCATCAGCATCCGGGCCACGACGTCACCGTCCCCGCCGTCCACCGTCGAGGCGTTCACGATGTGGCGCCTCGGGACGATGAGGATGTGCACAGGTGCCTGAGGGTTGACGTCCCGGAAGGCCACGGTTGCATCGTCGGATCGGACGATCTCCGCAGGGATGTCACCGGAGACGATGCCGCAGAACAGACAGTCGGACACCGACCGTCAACCTCCCGCCGGTGCCGGCAGACCATCCGGCGAGACGGCGGCACGCCCGTTCCCCTTCGCCTCGGGATAGAGGTGCTCGAGGCTCCCCGGTGCGATCCGGCTCGCCTCGATGAAGCGGTCGACGTCGGACTGCTGGATCCTGATGACCCGGCCGAACTTGTAGGCCACCAGATCACCTTCGTCGATGAAGCGATAGAGGCTCCGCAGCGTGATGCCGAGGCATTCGGCGGCCTGCTTGGTGCTCAGCCAGTCGATCGGTTCGGTCACGGCCGGCGGTCCACCACCCGGCGCGCCATCAGAGGTGCACAAGGAGACCAAGCTCGTCCAGCCGGGCGCCCATGCTGTCGGGAGTCACCCCGAACAAGCAGGCAATGGCCCGCACGTCCTCGGCCCTGATGGTGATCATCCGACCGTTGAAGTCCTGCCGGTGCACCTGGATCATGCTGAGGAACCGACGGAGCAGATCCCGTTCGGGCCCGCTCACCGTGTGGAGCTTGGTCAGGTCGATTGCCACCTTGTCCGCGCCGATGCCCGCCTGCACGGAACGCCGGGCAGCCAGTGGGACCACGTCCTCGGCGGCTCCGGAACCTCCCCATCGAGTCGTGGAGCCATCGTCAGGCGGGAGCAACTGGTCGACGGGCACGTCGTAGAGCTTGGCCAACCGCTGGAGGCGTGGCACCGAGATGGCCCGCTCCCCGCGTTCGTAGGCCCCCAGTACGGAGGCCTTGAACTCCTGCTCGGACATGGCCTCGACCGCCTGCAAGGAGAGGCGCATCTGCTTGCGCATCGCCCGCAGCCGCGAGCCGACCGCTCGCGCATAGGCGACGCGAGCCGCCTCTTCCTGCTCATCGTCGTCATCGATGACCACGATGCTCTTGTCAATCACCGACATGTCAACCTCCGCTGCTCCCTACCGAACGCCCCCAAGCTCCGGCTCTGCCAATGTGCCAGAAGCACACGCCACCCCATCCGTTCCACTTCCACGGACTCAGCCGTGCCGCCCACCAGGGCGCCCTGCCTCTCTGTGTAGTTTTGCTCACGGAGCGTGGTTATGCAAGGGCTCCGACCACACCGCCCCGGATACCGCACAGGACGGTGGCGGCGGCCACGGCCGCCGTCTCGGCCCTCAGGACGGTCGGACCCAGCCCCACCCCGACCCCGAAACAAGCCAGTTCCTCGTCGTCCCACCCGCCCTCGGGCCCGACCGCGACGACCGGATGGGCCAGCGACGGTGGCCCTCCCCCCGGCCGCGCCAGCACCGGCAGGTCGCCCACCAGGGAGGCCAGCCCGTCCAGCGGCGTCACCGGGGCGACCTCGGGCAGCCAGGCCCGCCGACACTGGGCCGCCGCCTCCCGGGCCACCCGCCGGAGACGCTCGACTGCCCGCTCCCCCCGCTCGCCGTCCCAGCGGACCACCGAACGGGCCGACCTGATCGGCACGATCCGGTCCACACCCAGTTCGGTCAGCTTCTGGGCGACCCATTCGGGCCAGTCCCCCTTGGTCGGCGCAAAGGCAACCGTGATCTCCGGGCGGAGCTTCGCCTGGCTGACCAGGTCACCGTCGGCCTCGAGCACCGCACCGAGCTCGATGCCACGGGATCCTTGCCCGGCCGAGGACGCGCTCAGACGGCAGGGCACCCACGAGCCGGCTCCATCGGACGCCACGACCAACTCGCCGATGCGTAACCGCAGGACGTCGAGGAGGTGATGGGCATCGCCCGGTGTGAGCACCGGCACGGCCGGATCTTCGACGAAGACCATGGCAGCGGCCGACACCAGCAGCGGATCAGGGCCGCCGGTCGAGGCAGCCGGACCCTGCCCCACGGTCAGCTGAGGGCCGAACGGATCTTCGAGAGGATTCCCTCACCCGCCGGCGCACTTCCCAGGTCTTCACCCCTGGCCTCGGCCAGCGCACGGAGCAGCTCTCGCTGCCCATCGTCGAGGCCGGTCGGCGTGTCGACCTGGACGTGCGCGAAGAGGTCCCCCCGGCCGCGTCCCCTCAGGCGGGGGACACCCAGGCCCTTCAGAAGGATCACCGCCCCACTCTGCGTCCCGACGGCAATCGCGAGGTCGCGCACATCCTCCAGCGTCTCGAACCCGATGGTCCCTCCGAGCGCGGCCATGGTCACCGGGATGTGCACCGGAGCGTGGAGGTCGACGCCGGATCGCTCGAAGGCCTCGTCCGCTTGGACCGACACGTGGACGAAGAGCGCACCGTTGGGTCCACCCCGGAACCCTGCTGGGCCGTGCCCGTTCAGCCTCAGGGTTGATCCGTCGTCGACGCCGGCAGGGATGTCCACGGTGAGGGTCCGATCCTCGTTTCGCCGGCCCTCGCCGCGGCAGTCCGGGCACGGGTCTTCGATGGCCTGCCCAGTGCCTCGGCAACGCTGGCAGGGCATCGCCGTGATCACCTGGCCCAGGATCGACTGTCGCACCCGGCGGAGCTCGCCGGCACCCTGGCAATCGGGGCAGCGCACAGCCGCCGTGCCCGGTCGCGCGCCTGAGCCCTCGCAGGAGGAGCAGTGGACCGGGGTCTGCACCTCCACCTGGCGCTGCACGCCGAAGACGGCCTCCCTGAAGGTGAGTCGGAGGACCATCTCGGCGTCGGGGCCGGGCATGGGACCGGTGCGACGACCGCGTCCTCCGGCCGCACCACCCGACCCGTTGAAGAACGCATCGAACAGGTCCCCCAGACCGCCGCCGAACGGGTCGCCCGCAGCGCCGCCGGCGCCTGCTCCGAACACCCCTTCGGGGCCGAAGCGGTCGTAGCGGGCCCGGCGCTCTGGGTCCTTCAGGACCTCGTAGGCCTGACTGATCTCCTTGAAGCGCTCGCCCGACTCGGACCCCTCCTGATTGGTGTCGGGATGGAACTCCCGCGCCTTCGACCGGTAGGCGCGTTTCAGCTCATCGTCGGAAGCGTCACGCCCTACACCGAGCACCTGGTAGAGATCGGTCGGAGTCACCGGCCCTGCCTCCTGTCGGTCATCGTCCGGACTCGCTCAGGCGCTCACCCAGGCGGTCGCCGACCAGGCGGGCCGCCGCCAGGGCCAGCGGATAGTTCATCCGTGTCGGCCCCAGCAGCCCGATCGTGCCGGCTTCGACACCGTCGACGGAGACGGGCATCACCACGATGGCGCACGAAGCCAGTGGCTCCACGCCATGCTCGGTGCCGATGGCCACCGACAGGCCGGTTTCGAGAATGTCGCGGAGCAGTGTGACCACCACCAGCTGCTGCTCGAGAATGCTGAGCACCGACCGCACGGTGTCCACTGCGTCGAATGCCGCAACCATCCGCGAGGAGCCGCCGACAAAGAGCTGGTCCCCGCCGTCTGCGGTGCCGAGCACCCTCATCGCCATGATGCCTGCCGAGACCACCGCATCGGTCTGCGCATCGCCGCTGCCGGCGGCCGTGGGACCCACCTGGGCAATCGGGACGCCGAGCGCATGGGCAGCCAGGCGGGCGGCGGCATCGGACAGGCGGTTCTCGTCCACCTCCTCGACGAACTCGATCGACTGCTTCTGGACCGCACCGTCGGCAAGCACCACCACCAGCAGCGCCAGGCGCGGGCCCAGCCGGACCAGCTGGACGGAACGGATGGCGGCCGCCTCGTGGGAGGGTCCCACCACCATCGCCGTGCAGTCAGTGAGGTCGGCCAGCAGCCCTGAGGTTCTCTCGAGCATCGACTCGATCTCCCCGTGGGCGTGGTCGAAGAACTGCCGCACCTGTTGGCGCCCCTCCGGATCGAGTGACCCGGTGTACCCGAGGTGGTCGACGAAGAAGCGATAGCCCTTGTCGGTGGGGATGCGCCCTGCACTGGTGTGGGGTTGGGCCAGGAACCCGTCTCGTTCCAGCGCCGCCATGTCCGAGCGCACCGTGGCCGAGGACACGCTCACACCGGGGGCGTTGACCACGTGCTGGGATCCGACCGGCTGGGCCGAGCCGATGTACTCGGCGACCACCGCGTTGAGAATGGCCGCTTTACGGGCGTCGAGCTCCCCTGGTCCGGGTGCGGCCTGTTCTGATCGGCTGTCGTCGATGGTCGGCATGTTCTCTCGCCACTGGATCGGGTCTGTCGGCTGCGGGCGGCTACCGGAGCCTGATGCACATCACGTTGGCACTCCACTCTAGTGAGTGCTGAACCAATTCGGACGGCCCTGGGCCCCGGCGGGCCGGTTCCACGGCGGTGCCGAGCAGCCGGACAGGACCCCGGTCCGGGAGCGGATCAGGCTGGGGCCACGAACATCCGCTGGGTCATTGCCGTGCCGAGGGCGACGGTGACATCCCCCACCACCAGGGTCAAGGTCCCATCGGGAGCCTTGGCCTGGACCAGTGCGGTGGTGCCGGGGGTGAGGCCGTGGTCAGCGAGGTAGGAGAGGGAAGCCGTGTCGTGTTCGACGCTCTCGGTGACGCGCTCCAGGCGGATGCGATCGCCGGGCTGGGCCTCCGCCAGGCGTTTCTGCTCGGACCCGACCGGTTCGGCCCCGGGAATCGGGTTGCCGTGGGGGCAGGTCGCCGGGTTCCCCAGAAGCACCACCAGACGTGCCTCCACGTCGTCGGAGATCACGTGCTCCCACCGGCCGGCCTCGATGTGGGCCTTGTCCCAATCGAGGCCGATGATGTCGACCAGCAGGCGCTCGGCGAGCCGGTGCTTGCGCACCACGCCCTGGGCCAGGGCGGCGCCCGTTTCGGTCATGGTGATCTGCCGCGAGCTGCGCACGATCAGATCGTCGGCCTCGAGGCGGTCGAGCATCTCGGACACCGACGGGGCTGCCTTGTCCAGGCGCTCGGCGAGCCGGGCCTGGATGACGGGTATGCCCTCCTCCTCCAACGCGAAGATCGTCTCGAGGTACTCCTCGACCGGCGGGTGGAAGCGGTCGAGCACGGTGACGATTCTACGGCACCGAGGGCTCCGACGGGTCGGTCGGCACCGACCGGCGTCGCCGGCCGGTGCGGGGGGCCTGTGCCCGGTTGCCGTTCACGGCCCGAGCGGTACCGTGGACACCGTGGACACCAGCACGGGACCGGATCCGGTCGACGATGAGGCCGTCGACGAGAACCACCCGCTGCTCGAGGGCGGCGGAGATGGTGACCCCGACGGAGATGGTGATGCCACCAGCACCGGCCAGCGTGCCGCGGACGAAGGCGGCGGGGCCGACTGGGAGCCACCCAGGGGGAACGATCCTCTCCGCTTCAACAACTGGATGAAGCGCTCCACCACCGGAGCGGTCATGACCGGCATCGCCCTCGGGCTCCAGCACGCGCTCGAGGCGCGCCGGGAGAAGCCGGCCTTCGTCATGGAGGCACCCGACGATCCGGACGCGCCGATCGACCTGAGATTCGACCCCGACAACCCGGCCAACACCGTTGCCATCATCCGTGGCCCGGTGTCGGAGCATCCTCCCCACCCACCGCCGTCGGGATCGTGATCGCCCCGGGCCGCACGAGCCCGGCGACCAACCGGGCCAGCCCGTCGGCGAGCAGAACCACTCCGACTCCGAACGCCACGCCGGCCACCACGTCGGTCGGATAGTGCAGCCGGAGGGCGATCACCGCGGTGAACACCCATAGGACGTAGGCCGTCTCGCTGGCGACTGTCACCAGCCGCCAGCGAGACGGAGTGGCCAGGACCGCGGCCGTTGCCAGTGCAGCAGCTCCGACAGCCGTGCCGGACGGATAGGAGAGCGCTCCTCCGAGGGTCCGGCCGACCCACGGCTTGACCAATGCCTCGCAGAGGAACAACGCCAACGGCGGTCCGATGAGGCAGGCCACGGCTCGGGGCCAGCCCTGTCGGAAGGCGAACCCGGAGGCCACCAGCGAGCCCACGATGATGACGACGGGATAGCGGAGCGAGGTCGCGGCGGTGAGGATGGGGCTGTTGCTCGCGCCGATCACCGTCAGGAACCACCCGTCGACCGCCCCCGATGCCGGTCGGCAGGCGACGTACACACCACCGACGGCCATGGCGAGGACGAGGAGCGAGCCGACGACCACCTCGGTTGCTGCGTCCCTCCGGCGGTGGGCACACCCGGCACCGCCGGGGCACGGGTCGGACACGGAGTCGACCCTGGACGAGGGGTCCGGCACCGCTCGATCGTCGGCACGTCCGGCCGGTATCACCGCCACAACGCTACCGGGCGGCTCCGGTTCCCACGCCAGAGCCGGACCGGCCGCCGGATGGGGAACGTCAAACGCTAACGTTGCCCATTCTCCTTCCGTCCGATCGTCTCACCGATGCTCGAGCCGGCCGGACACCGCGTTGGGATCTACGTCCCGATGTGGCGACCGGCCTCGACCTGCTTCGCAGCGGGCCCCGTTCATGACCAGGCGGCTGGCACTGGCGACCATGTCCATGGGCGAGCCCATGGGTCAACAGGTGTACGAGCGAGAGCTGGACCGGCTTGCCCAAGGCGTGCTCGGTGAGGCCTGGACGGTGGACCGGGTCGTGGTCAAGACGATGTGATCCCCGCTGCCCGGCACCGTCCGGATCCCCTCCCACCTGTTGATCGGGGCGTCACCAGGTCTGCGTCGGGCAGCAGGACGGTTCATCTACCGAGGCCACGACGTCGTCCACCGCCTCGACCTACGGCTCCCGCCGGCACCGCATCCCGAAGTGCTCACCGTGCTCGACGTGGTGCCCTGGCGGTTCCCTGACGAGGGCCTCCCGCCGTCGGATGCAGCAGCCACCGCCCGGCGCGCGGCAGTGGTGATCTGCCCGTCACACTTTTCGGCCAGCGAGATCACCGCGCAGTTGGGAGTGGCACATCCGGTCGTCATCCCCCTGGGCGTGAACCGCGAGTTCTTCGCATCGACCCCCCTTTCAGAGAACGAGCTTGACGATTTGGGAATCCGGGTTCCGTTCATCCTGCACGCCGGCGGATGCACGCTGCGCAAGAACCTCGCCGGCCTGGCCGCCGCCTGGCCGCTGGTGAGGGCTGCCCGTCCCGACACCATGCTGGCGCTGATGGGACCGCCGAACGAGCGACGGGACCGACTCTTCGCCGAGCTGCCGGGCACCGTACGCTCCGGTCGTGTCGATGACGAGACGGTGCGCGGGGTGATGGCCGCGGCCGCTGCTGTCGTCGTGCCCTCGACCTACGAGGGTTTCGGCCTTCCGGCACTTGAGGGGATGGCAGCCGGGGTGCCGGTGGTGGTGGCGCGGCGCAGTTCGCTCCCCGAAGTCTGCGGCGATGCGGCCTACCTGGTCGAACCGGATGGGCCCGGTCTGGCCGAAGGACTGCTGGCGGCCCTCGAACGTGGGGCGGACACCGAGGCGATGATCGAACGTGGACGGAGGCGAGCGGCAGAGTTCACCTGGGAGGCGTCGGCAACTGCTCACGCCACGCTCTGGCGGTCGTGTGCACCATGACCGCGTCGCCGACGGCGCTGGCAGCTCGGGAGCCGGCACACGATCCCTCGCCCGACCGCGCGTGACCGGGAGGTCGCATCGATGAAGTTGGTGACCAACGTCTACCGGACCGACCCGGTGGGTGGGGTGGAACTGCACGTGTTCCAGACCAGCCGCGAGCTGGTCCGTCGAGGGCATCAGGTCGATCTCCTGCATGTCGAGCCCGGTCCGCTCGAACTGGAGTACCGGCGCTTCTGCCACTCGGTGACCAGGGTACCGGCGGTCGACTACTGGTACCTCCAGGGCCGGCGGGGTCGACCACGGCAGATGGCGATGGTGGCACCCGCCACGTGGGAGACGATCCGCCGTCGACCCGATGCCATCTACGGGAACCGGGTCTTCTCCACGGCGTGGGCCATCGCTGCCGGAAGAGTCGTGGGGGCACCGGTGGTGAACCACCTGCACGGCTGGACCGACTTGGATCCCAAGCGGATCGCCTTCCTCAATCGCCACGTGGGCAGGTTCGTCATCATCTCCCGGTTCACTGCCGACCAGTGGCTGGGCTCTGGGCTCGACCCTACGAAGATCGACATCGTCTTCAACGGCATCGACCCGGCGGAGTACCCCTTCGGCGGATTGGAGGAGCGCACCGCGGCGCGACTCGCCCTCGGCCTTCCCGAGGAACCGTTCGTGGTCACCTACTTCGGCCGGCTCGACCGCGAAAAGGGCGTGGACGTCCTGCTACGGGCCTGGCGTCATTTGAACCTCGGCCCGGACAAAGCCAGGTTGCTGGTGGTGGGCTCGTCGACCGTCTTCGACGCACCGGAGGCCTACCCGAACGAGTTGCGGGAACTGGCCGACGACAGCGTGCACTTCCTTCCGGCGCGACGTGACGTCGTCACCCCGCTGCATGCAGCCGACGTCGTGGTGGTGCCGTCGCTCTTCGACGAGCCGTTCGGCCGGGTGATCATCGAGGCCCTATCCACCGGTCGCCCGGTGCTGGCCTCACGGGTCGGAGGCGTACCAGAGATCCTCGCCGGGCCCCTGGAACGCTTTCTGTTCGAGCGGGGCGACGTGCCGGGGCTGGCGGAACAGTTGCGCTCGATCATCCGTTGGCGTGAGGAAGAGCCGGAGCTGGCCCGGGTCTGTGCCGACCGGGTGGAAGAAGGGTTTACCTTGGCCACGATGGTGGACGGGGTCGAGGCGGCGTTCCGCTCGGTCACCTGACCCCGGGCACGGTCAGGAGCGCCGGCGATCGGCTCGGGCAAGTTCCGCGCCGGCCCAGACGCCCGATAACGACGCCACGAGGGTGATCGTCGCACGCACGAAGGCCGCTCCGACTGACCGAAGTGCGCCCGACGTGTCGTGGGTCCGAACTCGGCCCCCGGCACTCCTCATGCGCACCGAACACTCGGCCAGCGCCCCTCGCGTCGACGTCCGGAGGTAGTTCCGGACGATCGGCCTGGTGAGCCCGAAGTTCCTGATCAACAGGATGAGGTGGTTCTTTTGAGCCCAGTAGGCGTAACGAAGATCGAACCGCTTCCCTTTGGCGTAGGGCGCGGCCACGTGCTCGACAACCGCATCGGGGTCGTAGAGTAGGCGATACCCGGCATGGGCTACCCGCAGGCAGAGGTCGGTCTCTTCGCGGATACACGTTCCGGCATAGCCGTCGCGAATGCCACCGAGCTCGTCGAGCACCGACCGCCGGATGGCCATGTTCGCGCCCAACAGGTGGTCGACGGCCACCGTGGTTCCGGGGTCGGCGGTGAAGTTGGCGGTCAGCGTGCCGTCCGCCAGCAGCTTGCCGATGGCATCCAGACCCTCGTCGGTCTCACCGGGCTGGCCGCGGATCTGACGACCACCCACGCCACCGACGGTCGGGTCTCCGAAAGACGGCAGCAGGCGCTCGAGCCACTCCGGTTCGGCGAAGGCGTCGTCGTCGATGAAGGCGATCACGTCACCACGCGCGATCCGGTAGCAGATGTTTCGGGCGGTAGCGGTGGCTCCCCTACCCGATGGGCACACCTCGTAGCGGACCATCGGGAACCGGTCGCGGACCATTCGTTCCGTGTCATCACTCGACGACGAGTCGACGACGATGATCTCGAGAGGAGGTCGGGTCTGAGCCAGCAAGTGCTCGATGCAGCGTGCGACGAACGTGGGCCGTTCGTAGGTCACGACCCCGACCGAGGCGGAGAGTGGGCTCATCGGACGCCTCTCCACCTGGCTCTTCCCTCCGCCGACGGTGATTCGAGCCCGACCATGATCATCCCGTGGCGTCCGCTCGGGCACCGTTCGACATCGTCGGTGCGACCACAGGCTGCGCCCACCGGGCCGGCGCGGCAGACCGACCCTGCCGTCGGGTGCCTGCGGTCGCGACCCCGTGCCGAGGCGGCACCGGCACGCCCGGCGGTAACGTGGACCTGGCGGAAGCGATGTTCGCCCTTCAGCGGATCCCGTATGGCCGGAATTGCTGGGCTCTGCGCGGTAGCCGTGCGGCGACGAGGTGCACCGAGGAAGGAGCAGGCAGTTGAGGAGGGTTCGCTCATCGCCCGACCAAACGTACACGCGGTGCCACGTGCCAGAGACCTTCGCCTGCGCCCCGACGGTGACCGATCGGGTATCTCCGTGCGGTGACGGGCCGACGTGACCGCCACTCCCACCTGGTTCGGTCCGTCCACCCGACCGCTGTTCGGTTGGCTCCACCTGCCGGAGGACGGCATGGCCCGAGGAGTCGCGGTGTTCTGCGAGCCCCTCGGGAGAGAGGCAGCCAATGCGTTGCCCGCGCTGCAGGAGGCCTGCGACCGACTCGCCGCAATCGGCATCGCCGCGCTGCGCTTCTCCTATGCGGGTACCGGCGACTCGGCCGGACGACTCGACGACCCCGAACGGGTGGCCGACTGGCTGCACAGCGTCGAGGAGGCACTGGCTTCGGCCCAGACGGTCACCGCCGGGCCGGTAGTCCTCATCGGCATGCGGATGGGGGCGCTTCTGGCCGCCGAGGCCATAGCCCTGGGAGCGGAGGTCGGCGGGCTCATCCAGTGGGACCCCTGCACCTCGGGGCGTGACTTCCTCCGTCTCGAACAGACACTGCTGGCCACCGGGTACGGCGGCGTGCAGAAGGGAGACGGTTCGGCTGCCGGGCCGGCCTTCACCTACTCCCCAGAGACGGTTCGCCTCCTCACCGAGATGACACTCGACCCGTGCCCACCCTCGGCGACACGGCGCGATGTGGTTCTGGTTCGGGTCAACGGACGAGGCGTGTCTGCGGCTCGCACCCGCTTTGGGTCAGCACCGGTCGAATGGGTCGAGATCGACGGCCAGGCGGAGCTCGTCGACGTGTACCCCGAGCTGCTCACCGTTCCGGCAACCGCCATCAAGGCGGTCACCGACCGGGTGGACCGGATCATCGACGCGCCGGCAGGTGCGGTCCGGTTCGAGCCGACGGCCTCAGCCGTCGTCGGCCACGACGCCAGAGGCGGGATGATCAGCGAGCACTCGGTGTGGCTGGGGCCGAACTCACTGTTCGGCATCATCACCGAGCCGAGCAGCGCCGGAGCCGAGGCGTCCCCCACCCTGGTGTTCCTCTCCGCCGGGGCCCTCGACCACACCGGTCCCGGTCGGATGTGGGTCGAGTTGGCCCGCCGGCTCGCCGGGGACGGCATGCGCTCGATCCGGATCGACCTCGACGGGATCGGTGAGACCTTCGGCCGGCCTGCACAGGCACGCCGGGTCCCCAAGCCGCCCGAGTCCATCGACGACCTCGCCGACCTCGCGGCCGCGCTCGGCGATCCCGACGGACGCAACCTGGTCTTCATCGGGCTCTCCTCAGGCGCCTACCACGGTATCGAGGCCGGCCTGCACCTGCATCCGAGCGCGGTCTGCGCCATCAACCCCGGACTTGCCAGCCCGGTGGCCGAGATGGAGCAGGGGGCGATCGACACGCGGCGGCGGGCCTACCGTCCGATGCCCCGGGTCCTGCGGACCCTGGCTGTCAAGCACGCACGGGCGGCGCGCTTGGTGTGGTGGGCGGCGCTCCAGGTGTGGGTCACGGCCTCGCCCTACGACTCGCTCACCGGCGTGAGCCGACGGGGCACCCCGGTGCTGTTGATCGCCAGCGAGAGCGACATGGTGCAGTTCTTCGAGCCCTCGCTCTACTGGTCAGTGGTCTGCAGGCGGCTGGAACGGCGCGGGCTGCTGGACATCGAGATCATGAGCGGCGGCGACCATTCCCTCTACACCGAGGACGGGCAGGACCAGGCCTATTCGGTCCTGACCCCATGGCTGGTGTCGCACTGCGGCCGGAGGTCACGGGCGAGCACCCGCTGATCAGATCACGTCGGCGAAGCCCCGTTCCATCTGCTCGAAGATGATCGCCCCCCCGAGGAATGCCAGGACGGGCACCACGATGGAGAGGGCGATCTCCCAGCCGGGTGGCACCGGTTGGCGCACCAGCGACCACTGGAACTCTTGGAGGAGCCAGGTGAGCGGGTTCAAGTCGTAGATCACCCGGTACTGGGCAGGCACGTTGGCGATGGAGTAGGTGATCGGGCTGGCGTAGAGGAGGAACTGCAGCATGAACGGGACGAAGTAGCTGACGTCGCGATAGCGCACCGTAAGCGCGGACGTCACCAGGCCGACACCGCAGGCCAGCAGGATGACCATGAGGGTCCAGACCGGGACGAGGAGGACGGCCACACCGGGATTGACCCCGAACACGATCAGGAGGACGCCGAGGAAGACGGCCGACACCAGAAAGTCCACGATGCACGAGTAGACGACGGCCAGGGGCACCAGCATCCGGGGAAGAAGACCTTGGACACCAGGTCCCGGTTGGACACCAGGGAGCCCTGGGCGCGGGTGATGATCCCACTGAACAAGTTCCAGGCCAGCAGGCCGACGAAGATGAAGACCATGGGCGGCTGGCCGCCGAACGAGAGCTTGGCCACCTTGGAGAAGACCAGCACGAAGACCAGGGCCATCAACAGCGGTTGGAGCACCACCCACACCACCCCGAGCGCGGTCTGGCGGTAGCGCAGCGTCACGTCCCGGGCACCGAAGCGGTAGAGGACCTCGCGGGCCTCCCACAGGTCGGCGACCTTGGGGAAGGAGAACCGCCGGGGCGGGGTGATGACGATGGTGGCCATTGATCCTCAGGTCTGCGAGTAGTCGAAGTCGGGGAACACCACGCCGCGATCCGTGCCGTCCGGCGTGGTCGGATGGGGATAGGGAGTCACGGGCAGGACCTGGAAGTGACAGGCCTGCTCCCAGATGTCGGTGGCATGCCCGGCGGCATGCACGAAGAGGTCGACCGTGTAGGCCCCCGGCTTGAGCCACGGCGTCCTGAGCACGAGCCGGCCGGAGGCGTCGGTGTCCGGATCGAGCCAGAAGTCCACCACCCGCGAGTCGCACTGGGCGATGAGCATGCCGTCCTCGTTGTTGACGAAACAGGTGACGTGGTACTTGTTGCCGAAGCCCGGGTTGGCGCCGACGGTGAACTCGACAACCACGTCCTGTCCGGGCTTGGAGATGTCGTCGGCGACCGAGGCCTCGAGGAACCGGAGCTCACCGGTGCCCGGGCGGAAGGCAGCGTCCTTCAGCATCGGCGCGACGCGGGTGAAGCTGCGCTTGTACTCCTCCATCGCCTCCTCGACCGTGCCGTGCGGGACGAGGTGGCTGCTGTCGAGGTAGAGGGCTGAGTTGCACAGGTCGGACACCGTCTGGAGCTGGTGGCTGACCAGCAACACGGTGCGTCCGTCGCGGGCGACCTCGCGCATCTTGCGCAGGCACTTGGCCTGAAAGTCCGAGTCCCCGACCGCCAGCACCTCGTCCACCACCAGGATCTCGCTCTCCAAGTGGGCGGCGACCGCGAAGGCCACGCGGACGTACATGCCGGTCGAGTAACGCTTCACCTGGGTGTCGAGGAACTTCTCCGTGCCGGCGAAGTCCACGATGGCGTCGAAGCGTTCCCGGATCTCCTTGCGGCGCATCCCGAGCAGGGTCCCGTTCAGGTACACGTTCTCCCG
Organism: Acidimicrobiales bacterium; assembly: GCA_017883135.1. Taxonomy (GTDB): domain Bacteria; phylum Actinomycetota; class Acidimicrobiia; order Acidimicrobiales; family RAAP-2; genus Bog-756. The sequence goes on along the minus strand of JADGOE010000006.1, from coordinate 34,112 downwards.
ACCGGTCAGCTCCGGGTGAAAGCCGGTTCCCACCTCGAGCAGGCTGCCCACCCGACCCCCGAGCTCGATCCGGCCCTTGGTCGGGGCCGTGATCCGGTTGATGATCTTGAGGAGTGTGCTCTTGCCGGCGCCGTTCCGACCGATGATGCCGACCACCTCACCCCATGGCACCTCGAAGCTCACGTCGTGGAGGGCGTCGAACTCCTCGACCTTCTTCTTCCCCTTGCCGGGCCTCAGCTTCTTGAGGAGGGCTTCGGCTGCATAGGTGTCCTGGTCCTGGCTCCGGAGGATCCGATATGTCTTCGACAGGTGCGAGACAGTGATGGACGGACCGTCGGGCATTGCCGACACGTTAGACGCCCGCTACGCGGGGTCAGGATCATCTGCACGGTGGAGTCCCGGCGGATCCGGGTCATCGCTTCAGTCGTCGAGGCGGAGGGCGGAGACGAAGGCCTCTTGGGGGACTTCCACGCGACCGATGTTCTTCATCTTCTTCTTGCCCTCCTTCTGCTTCTCGAGAAGCTTCCGCTTGCGGGTGATGTCGCCGCCGTAACACTTGGCCAGCACGTCCTTGCGCCGGGCCTTGACCGTCTCCCGCGCCAGGACCCGACCGCCGATGGCCGCCTGGATGGGCACGTCGAACATCTGGCGGGGGATCAGCTCACGCAGTTTTTCGGTCATGCGGCGCCCGTAGACGTCCGCCTGCGAACGGTGGACGATGGTGGAGAAGGCGTCCACCGGGGTGTGGTTGATCAGCAGGTCGACCTTGACCAGGTCGGAGGTGGCGTAACCCTCGGGCTCGTAGTCGAGGCTTGCGTACCCCTTGGTTCGGCTCTTCAACTGGTCGAAGAAGTTCACCACCACCTCTGCCAGGGGGATGGTGTAGACGAACTCGACCCGCTCGGGGGAGAGGTACTCCATCTTGATCATCTCGGCCCGGCGGCCCTGGCACAGGTCCATCACCGTGCCGGTGTACTCCGCCGGTGTCAGGATGGTGGCCTTCAACATCGGCTCGTCGACGTGGTCGAGATGGCCCGGCTCGGGAAGCTCGCTCGGGTTGTCCACGTCCACCTCGGTGCCGCTGTTCAAGAATGCCCGGTAGGCCACCGACGGGGCAGTGGCGATCAGGGACAGATCGAACTCTCGTTCCAGGCGCTCACGGACGATCTCCATGTGCAGCAACCCGAGGAACCCACACCGGAACCCGAAGCCGAGCGCCCGCGACGACTCGGGTTCGTAGGTGAAGCTGGCGTCGTTCAAGCGGAGCTTCTCCAGTGCGTCACGCAGATCGGGCAGCTCGTCGCCGTCGATGGGAAAGAGCCCGCAGAACACCATCGGCTTGGGATCGCGATAGCCGGCCAGGGCGGCCGTGGCCGGGTGGCTCGCCGTGGTGACCGTCTCGCCGGAGCGGGCTCCGCCGACGTTCTTGATGCCGGCGATGAGATAGCCCACCTCCCCCGGACCGAGCTCGTCCACCGGAACGGTCACCGGGGTCCGGATGCCGATCTCCTCGATCTCGTGGTTGCTCCCCGCCTGCATGAACCGGAGCCTGTCGGTACCGACCAAGGTCCCCTCCATCACCCGGATCGAGCTGATCACCCCTCGGTACTGGTCGTAGGCGGAGTCGAAGATCAATGCCCGTAGCGGCGCACGGGGGTCGCCGGTAGGAGCGGGGATGCGCTCGACGATGGCATCCATGAGGTCGGGCACACCCGCCCCTGTCTTCGCTGAGATGTGGAGGATCTCCGAGGCGGCGAGGCCGAGGACCGTCTCGATCTCGGCAGCGCAGCGTTGTGGATCGGCCGCAGGCAGGTCGATCTTGTTGAGGACTGCGACGATCTCGAGGTCGTGCTCGAGTGCCTGGTAGCAGTTGGCCAACGTCTGGGCCTGGATACCTTGCGACGCATCGACCAGCAGCACCGCGCCCTCACAAGCGGCCAAGGAGCGGCTGACCTCGTACCCGAAGTCCACATGGCCCGGCGTGTCGATGAGGTGGAGGGTGTGGTCCCCCCAAGGCACCCGGACGTTCTGTGCCTTGATGGTGATCCCACGCTCGCGCTCGATGTCCATCGAGTCGAGGTACTGCTCGCGCATCTGGCGAGGATCGACCGCCCCGGTCAGCTCGAGGATCCGGTCCGACAGGGTCGACTTGCCGTGATCGACATGGCTGATGATGGAGAAGTTGCGAATGAGGTCGACGGGAAGCACGGAGGGACCAGCGTACCTAAGCTGGGGCCATGGCCATTCGGCGATTCACTGCGGCTCGGTTCCCCCGTCGGGTACCTGACGGGGCGTCGGTCCGTTGACGGCGGTCACCGTGGTCGGTGTGCTGGTGGGCGTGCTGGTGGCCATTGCGGCAGTGACCCTCCTCTTCTGGATCGTGATCGCCCTCTTGATCAAGAGGGGCCGGACCAAGCGGGCGGAGCGGTTGGCTGCCAACCCCGGTGCCTTCCCCCCGGCCGACCCCCGGCAGGATTGGCACGGAACACAGTCCTGAGCGCAGGTGGGCGGCGGCATCCGGCCCTCCGGCCCGGCCGGTGGGGACAGGTTTGGTTGGGCTGCTATCCTCATGGGTCTCCGGTGGAGGGCCTGTGGCCAGGCACCCGGAGGCCAGATCTCCAACGTGACGGTGGCAGCTGCACGGCCCACCGAGCCGATATCCCGAGGACGATGAGGACCAGCAGTGGCAAATATCCGCAGTCAGATCAAGCGCAACCGCCAGACACTCAAGCGCCAGGCCCACAACAAGGCGGTGCGGTCCGAGCTGAGGACGCGTTCCAAGCGGGCGATCACGGCCATCGAGGAAGGCGCTGAGAACAGTGGCGAGGCGCTGCGCTTGGCCATCAAGCGAATCGACAAGGCTGCCGCCAAGGGCGTCATCCACAAGAACCAGGCGGCCAACCGGAAGTCCCGCCTGATGAAGCGTGCCACCCGGTCCACCGACGCCTGACGCCGGGGCCCGCGGTCGCCTGCCTCACTGAGCCTGGTCGATCGGCTCCATCAGCCCCGGGTCGTCGTTCCTGACGTTGCCCACCCGCTTGTCCACCCGGTGACGCACCAGGGTGCCCGCCGGTGCAGCGACGAGCAGTGACTCCAACTCCGGGCGGTCCTGGTTGTCCGGGTCGAGCCATTCATCGAGGGCATCACGCTCGAGGATCACCGGCATTCGATCGTGCACGTCGGCCACATCGGCGCCCGCCTCGGTGGTGATGATGGTGCAGGTGAGGAGCGGGACCTCCTGATCAGGGTTCGGCCCGGGCCCCTGCCACTGCTCCCAGAGCCCGGCGAACGCCAGCGGCTGCCCGTCGGAACGCTCGAAGTAGTAGGGCAGCCGCTCCTTCCCCGGCCCGGACTTCCACTCGTAGAATCCGTCGGCCGGCACCGCCAGGCGGCGCGTGGCAAATGCGGCGCGGAACGACGGCTTGGTGGCCACCGTCTCCCCGCGGGCGTTGAACAGACGGTTGGCGATCGTCAGGTCGGTAGCCCACGGAGGGACCAGTCCCCACCGGTAGCGGCCCAAACGACGCCGGAACTCGCCTCCTGGCTCGTGCGGCGCCCCGTCACGGGTGGCCGCTATGCCCAGGATGCGCCGGGTGGGAGGCACGTTGAATCCGGTCGGACGGTCGCGATCGACCTCCGGGCTCAACTCGGCATCGAAGATCCTCGACAGCCGCTCGGGCGTCGAATAGAGGGAAATCCGGCCGCACATGATCGGCCCTCAGCCTACGGGGCCTGCCTGCCTCGAGCCGCCACGCTCTCCCCTACCGCCCGGCGTCCCTCATGCCGGCACGGTGAAGTAGGGCTGGTCACACCGGTACCCGTGGGTCGGGCCGTTCACCGGCGGGTCGTCGGTGCGGGTGAACTGGCCGTTCTTGATCTGGGCGATGATGTAGCAGTTGCTGGGGATCTTCTTCGCCGGATTGGCGGTTCCGGTCAGGTAGCCACCCGAGAACGCGGTGATGCCCCGCAGCGCCTGGAGGACCGAGCCCCGGCTCGGATTCGCCCCGGCCGACTGGAGGGCCTGGGAGAACAGCTCGGCCGAGAGCCAGCCATAGAGGGTGTAGAGGTCGGTCGGAAACCCCGGGGACACCTTTTGCACCCAGGTGAGGAACGTGCCGACCGCGGGAATGGCGGCCGAATCCTCCCCCAGGTAGAGCGAGGTGTTCTGCTCGAGGAAGGAGCCGTCGATGGCTGACGCTCCCCCCGAGTTGCCCACCAACTTCTCGCTGTAGGTCGATCCGCCGAGTACCAGCACCGGATGGAAGTTCTGGTTGTTGAGTGCCTTGACCACCGCTCCTGCGTAGTTCTGCGGCATCTGCTCGAGGAAGAGGATCTTCACCCCGGCGTTCTTCATGGCGATGACGTTCTGGTCGAAGTTGGTCTGGGTGATGTCGAAGGTGGGGCTGTAGACCACCTTGTACCCCAGGTGGTTCATGGCTGCCTTCTCACCGTTCCATTTGGAGACCGCCGACGGTTGGTCGGCGACCAGGGCCCCGGTGTGGAGCACGTCGCTCGGATACTTCTTCTGGAAGTAGACCAGCGGCCCGAGCTGCCAACCACCAGCGGCCGGGGCCGGACTGAAAGTGTTGGGCAATGCGTTGGTGATCGGGTCGAGTGACACGGTGACATTCGGCACCTGGGGATTGGCCGCCACCACCACCCCGCCGAAGCTGTCCTGCAGGGAGAAACCCCCCACCATGGCGAAGTCCTTCTGGACATCGGCCTCGGTCAACTGCTTGTTGGGGGCGCCGGCAAAGCCGTCATCGCCACTGTCCACGACCAGCTTCCGGCCGTTGACCCCTCCCTGTGAGTTGACATAGGCGGCGTAGGCCTCGGAACCGATCGCGGCGCCCTTGAAGAGCCCGGCGAACAGGGTCGAGACATTCCCCACCGACACCGATGACGAGGTGATGCCGGTGTAGTCCTTGAAGGTCGACGGCGGGATGGCCGAGGCGGAAGATGACGATGACGAAGACGACGAAGTCGTGACGGCGCCCGGCGACGGGGTCGACGTACAGGCGGTCAGGGTGGCCGCCATGACCACCCCGCTCAACGCCACTGCGAGCCTTGCGGCACGTCGCGGCGCTGCCTTTCCGTCATGAGTGAAACGCATCGATGGTCTCTCCCCCACTGTTGGTCTCCGTCACCGGCAGATCGTGGATCTGTCCCCCCGGCGGCTCTGGTCGGTATGACTCTAGAGAATGTCGGCGCTCCCCGCGTGTCCGAAGCGAATCATGTGGTCGCGTCCAGCCCCTGGGTGCCGGTCGGCCCTGCAGTTCCGTCCCGATGATGCATGTTGGCGATCCGCGCCCGTTCCATGTTGACGAACTCGCCGGTGGCCTCGACCGTGATCACCCCGCCCTGGATGAGCCGCCCCTCGCTGTGGGTCCGGCGGCCCTCGATCGCGGTCACCCAGGCCTCGAAGCGCGCCGGTTGTGCGATCAGGGTGGGCTTGAGATAGCGGATGGTGAGCTGCACGGTCGGCCCGGCACCATTGGCGATGACGTTGGCGGCGGTCAGCATGATGTCGAAGGCCCCGGCCAGCACCGCACCGTGCACGCAGCCGGGCGCACCCTCGTAGGGAGGGGTGAACACGGCTGTTCCGATGGCCTTGGGCGGTTCGAACTCCACGGTGATCGGCAGGGCAACCGGGTTGCACGAACCGATGATCATGTCGAACGGCATGGCCGCTTCCAGCGTTGCCATCTCTCCGGGCTGCACCGAATGATCGGCAAACCTGGTGGTGGGGACGGGCCCGGGCTCGGGCACATGCCGGTCGAGCTCATCGGCCAGGGCGTCGGCGCGCCTTGCGGCGTCAGCAAGCACCCCAGGAGGAGCGCTGGCCGTCACCGTGAGTGCCATCAACCGCCGGACCGCGTCAGCCAGCTCCTCGCGGCCTCCTCCGCTCCACGGCTTGGACCCGGACGGCCGGGACGCGGCCTGGTCAGTCACCGTCGGAACCGAACTGTTCGACGAAGGCGGCGTGGTCGTCGAGCACCGAGAGCATCTCTTCGGCACTGCCCGACGGGACCCGCAGCACCACCTCGGCGACACCCAACTCTTGATAGTGCGCAAGCTTCCGGTCGGTCGGCACCGTCCCGAAGGGGACCACCCCGATGGTTTCGGGGTCGCGCCCTCGGGCCTCGACTGCGTGACGAAGCTCGGGCAGGGCCGCAGCCAGGCCCGCCCCGCCGATGGGCATCCAACCGTCGGCGTACTCGGCGATGGCGGCGAATACCGAAGGACCGGCGCCACCGCCGACCAGCGTGTTCACCCGCGGCTGCTGGACCGGTTTGGGCCAGCTCCAGCACCGGTCGAGGGAGACATGGTCGCCATGGAACTCGGCCTGCTCCTCGGACCACAGTGCCTGCATGCACAGCACGTGCTCGCGTGCGACGGCGCGGCGGGTGCCGAACTCCACCCCGTGATCCTCCGCCTCCGCCCGGTTCCATCCGAATCCCATGCCGAAGACCACTCGCCCGCCGCTCAGGTGATCGAGCGTGGCAACCTGCTTGGCCAGGACGATCGGGTCGTGTTGGGCAACCAGCACCACTCCGGTGCCCAGCCTGATCCGCTCGGTGACCGCTGCCGCCATGGCCAGGGCCACAAAGGGATCGAGGCTGCGCCGGTAGTCGTCGAGGTGTACACCTTCGACAAGTGCCGGCGGCGTGTCGGCCCGCACCGGAAGGTGGGTGTGCTCGGGGAAGAAGAGCGAGTGGAACCCACGGTCCTCGGCGGCACGGGCCAGATCGGCCGGGGCCATGGCCCGGTCGGTGAGAAAGGCGGTGATCCCGAGGCGCATCGCCGGTCAGCGCCCGAGGCCGGCGGTCAGCTGCGTGCCCGGGTTGGTCCGCGGGTCCGCGAAGAGAGCCGCAAAGGCCGCTTCCTCCCGTGCCCGGGCTGCGGCAATTTCGGGTCGGCGGGCCACCATCATCAGGCGCTTGATCTCGCGGGTGGCATGAGGTGGAAAGGAGGCGATCCTTCGGGCGAGTGCCATCGTCTCCTCCAACACGGTGCCGGACGGGCAGGTCCGCAGTGCCAATCCGGACTCCACTGCCTGGTCGGCACCGATCCACTCCGAGGCCAGCAGTGCAGCGGCCGCTCGCTGCCATCCCATCCGAGCCGGCAGCAGCCAACTGCTGGCGGCTTCGGGGGGCACGCCCATTTCGGCAAATGGGGCGCGCAGCCGGGCATCCTGGTCCATCAGGACCAGGTCCACATGACCGAGCAGCGTGCAGCCCAGGCCCATGCCGACCCCGTGGACCGCGGCCAGCAGGGGCTTGTCGAAGTCGACGACCACGTCGAGAAGCCCTTGGAACCCCGAGCCGGCGTCGGCACCGATTTCGCCGGTGGCGATGGCGGCCATCTCACGCAGATCCTGGCCCGACGTGAACGCCTGGCCCCTGCCGGTCAGCACGACAGCATGGACGGCGTCGTCGGCCGCCGCGCCGGCAAGGGCCTCGCTCACCGCCCGGTACATGGCCAGGTCGAAGGCGTTGCGGACCTCGGGCCGGTTGAAGGCCACCAGCCTGACCCCCGCACCGTCCTCGACATCGACGCGGTGTTCAGTCATCTGCAGGCCGTGTCCGAGGCAGGCGGACCACTTGCCCACTCCCTCACGGGCGGACCACTTGCCCGCCGTCCACGTTGAAGACGTGGCCGGTGATCCACGATGCCTCGTCGGAGAGCAGGAACAGGCACATGCCCACCAGGTCCGACGTCTCGCCCTGCCTCTTGATCGCCAGTGAGGCCAGGATCGGCTTCATGAATTCATCGGGCACCACGGTCCGGGACGCTTCGGTGTCGATCGGGCCGGGGGCGATGGCGTTGGTGCGGATGTTCCGGCCGCCGAGCTCGTGGGCCAACTGTTGGGTGATCGAGTTCACCCCGGCCTTGGCCAAGCCGTAGAACCCGGCATACATATAGGCCGCCGTCGACGACTGATTGACGATGGCCCCGCCGCCCCGGGCCTTCATCGCGGGGTAGCAGGCCCGTACGCAGTTCAGAGCGCCGAGCATGTTCACCGACAGAAAGCGATTGAGGTACTCCCAGTCCACGGTGAGCAACAGGTCGAGCTGCATCCCCCCGAAGATGGCTGCGTTGTTGACCAGGTAGTCGATGCCACCGAAACGATCAACGGTGGTCCGGGCCATTGCCGCCGCCGACGCCGGATCAGCGACGTCGACCCGGACGGATTCGGCGGACCCGCCGTTCGACCGGATGCCTTCGGCCACCTTGCCGGCCTTCTCCTCATCGATGTCGGCGACCACCACCGAAGCACCCGCATCTGCCAGTGCCTCCGCGTAGGCCTGGCCGATGCCGCCGCCGGAGCCGGTGACGATGGCCACCTTGCCGGTGAAGTCGAAACGGACCATCGGACCGCGATCGGTCGCCGGTGCATCCCCGCGAGGGCGTCGACCGGTCATGACTGCTCCGCCCGATGGCGGCGGGCGATGACTTTTTCAGCGGCCTCGTTCACCCCGGTCGAGAGGGGCCACCCGATGTAGTGGGCCAGGTGGACCACTGTCTCCCGCACCTGCTCCTCGGTTAGCTCACCACGATCGAGCGCCGATTGGAATTGGATCTCGACCAGCTGCGACTGGCCCAGGGCCGCGAGCACGCCGATGGTCATCAGACGGCGGTCGCGAATGTCGAGCTCGGCGCGCGTCCACACCTCGCCGAACAGGTGGTCGACGGTGAAGGCCACATAGGGCCCGGCGATCTGGTCGGGGTCGACCGAGAACCCGTAGACCTCCTGCATCTTCGCGATGCCCTTGGACCGGGACGTTTCCGCGGCAGGAGCGGACCCCTGCCCACCGCTTGCCGATCCCTTCGTTGCGGGCTCACCCATTGCTGGTCACCTCTTCGCTCATGCCGGCTCCGCGATCGACTTGGTTTCGAGATACTCCTCGAAGCCGGCCACACCCGACTCACGCCCGACGCCCGACTGTTTATAGCCTCCGAAGGGCATGTCAGGGCTGAACCACAATCCCCCGTTGATCCCGACGGTCCCCGTGCGGATCCGGTTGGCCACCCCGATGGCGCGGTCGCGGTCCGCCGACCACACCGACCCGGACAGCCCGTAGAGCGAGTCGTTCGCCAGGGCCACCGCGTCGTCGTCACCGTCATGGGGGATCACCACCAGCACAGGGCCGAAGATCTCCTCTTGGGCCACGCGTGCGTTGTTGGCGACTCCGACGATGAGCGTGGGCTCGACGAAGAAGCCGCGTTCGAGGCCGTCCGGACGGCCTCCTCCGGTGACGATGGTTCCCCCCTCCTCACCGGCCAGGCGGATGTACCCCTCCACCCGGTCACGCTGCCTGGCACTGATGAGCGGGCCGCAGATGGTGCCGGGGTCGGTGGGGTCCCCCGCCGGCAACTTGCCCAGGACCCTGGCCGTCGACTCGACCGCCTCGTCGAGCTGCCGGCGGGGCACGATCAGCCGGGTGGTGATGGCGCAGCCCTGGCCGGCATGGGTACAGACGGTGAAGGCGGCGGTCGCACACGCCCCGCGCAGGTCGGCATCGTCCAGGATCACGAACGCCGACTTGCCCCCGAGCTCGAGGAAGACCTTCTTCAAAGTGTCGGCAGCAGACACCATCACCCGCTTGCCAGTCGCCGTGGAACCGGTGAAGCTCACATGGTCCACCCGTGGATCACCGGCCAGCAGGGCACCGATGGCGTGATCGGACGAGGGAACGATGTTCACCACCCCGGGGGGGATGTCGGTCTCCTCGGCGATCACCCGGCCGAGCACCGTGGCACACCACGGCGTGTCCGGTGCCGGCTTGAGCACCACCGTATTGCCGGCGGCCAGAGCCGGGCCCAATTTGGCCAGATTGATCTGATGGGGGACGTTCCACGGGGTGATCGCACCGACCACCCCGGTGGCCTCGCGCCGAACCCACCGGTGGGAGGGGATGCCGAGCGGTGAGGCCTTCCCCAGGTCTGACTCCCACTGGTAGCCCTCGGCCAGATCGGCCACCCATCCCAACGACTCCACCGGGGTGTCCAACTGCGCCGAGTAGGTGAGCGACAGGGGCGACCCGGTCTCCGCCACGGTCATCGCGCGCAACTCGTCGCCGTGCGCCACCAATGCCAGCTGCAACTGCCGCAGACAGGCCACCCGCCGTTCGACGTTGGTGGACCAGTCGGTGTGGTCGAAAGCGCGGCGCGCTGCGGCGATGGCTTCGTCCAGGTCGTCCGCCCCACCGTCGGCCACCACACCGAGGACCTCCTCGGTGGCGGGGTTGATTGTCTCGAACGTGCGGGACGAACGTGCGGGCCGGAGCTCGCCATCGACCAGCAGGCGCTCCTCTCCGGTCACGACATCTCCGGTCGCGCTCATGGCGTCACCGTCCCCACTCCGAAGATCTCGTCACAGTGCTCCTCGGTCATCGCGGTGAGCGGCAGCACCACCTCGAGCGACTCCGCCAACTCCAGCGCAGCGTGGAGATCCTTGTGGGCCAGCGATGCGGCCGACTGCATCGCGCCGACCAGCCCCCGGTCGTCCTGCTCGGTGAAGGGAGCGACGGTCGACCGGAACATCAGGGCCGATGCGCCGCCGATACGAGCATCACTGGCCTTGATCACCTGGGCCAGCTTGCCGAGCTCGATTCCGGCCGCCTCGGCCAACAGCTGCCCTTCGTACGCCGCAAGCCACGATCCGTACTGCACAAGGTTGCGGGCCAGCTTCGCCGCCAGACCTGTACCGAAGGGACCCATGATGACGGTCAGGGAGCCGATGGCGTCGAGGAGCGGCCGGACCCTGTCGATCACCACGGGGTCGCCGCCCACCATGCAGACCAGGTCCCCGCTGGCGGCCGCGCTCGGCCCCCCGCTGACACCGCAGTCGATCACCGCCACGCCGATACCGGCAGCTTCGGCCCCGACGGCCTCGACACACGACGGCGAGATGGTGCTCACCACGATGAAGGTGGTACCCGGTCCCGCCGCGGCCAGTCCGCCGCCGGGCCCGGACAGCACGGTGAGGACCTGGGCGTCGTTGACCACCGCCACCACCACGATGTCCGCGCGCCGGACCAGTTCGGTCGGCGATGCAGCCACGTGGGCCCTGCCCTGGTACCGGTCGGTGGCCTCGGCGCGGACGTCGCAGACCACGAGGGGGAAACCCGCCCGCAGCACGCTCGACGCGACACCGTCACCGATGGCCCCCAATCCGATCACCCCGACCACGGGCGCTGCGACTCCCTCGGATGCACCGGTGGGCTGGTCATTCGGCACTCGGTCTCCCCCTGTTGATCGGTCCACACTGCCGGCTGATAATGGCACCTTCGCAGGCATGGCTCCATCCCGGGGCACACCCGGCCGGCTCCACCGATCGGCTCCGGGGCAGAGCCGATCGGTCGACCCCACGAACCTCTCTCGGTTGGACAGATGTCCAGACTATAGTATGGACACATGACCCACAACGGTACCGATCAGGCAGCCGGCTCCGGCCGGGACGATGACGGGCTCAGCGACTACTCCGGCCCCTTCGAGGCCGACTTCCGCTATGAGGATCTGTCCCGTGAAGCACTGGTTCGGCTGGTCCGCGAGTTCGCGCAAGCCGTCCACATCCTCGACCGTTCGATGTGCGCCGCCATCGGAATGGCCCACGGGTTGGAGGAGATGCAGCGGTTGGCCATCGAGGAGTGGCGAGGAGCGAGCCCCGTCTACGGGCAGCGACTGCGCCGCATCATGGGTATCGAGGGCAACGACGTCGAGGCCATCTTCAAGGTTCTCCAGCTCGACCCGGGCTTTCCTCACCACTACCTCGATGTCCGCTACGAGGTGGTCGACGAGCGCCACGGCTTCTTCGAGCTCGCCTACTGCGGTGCCCTGATGGATGCCGAGCCATGGGGAGACAAGATGGTGACCGGCATGTGCCACCACATCGAGGATGGGACCTTCGACTTCACCGCCCAAGCCATCAACCCCAAGGCGCACATCCGCCACGTCCATCGTCCGCCTCGGGTTCCGTCCGACCGCTCCCCCCACTGCCGGTGGGAGCTCGTCATCGACGACGACAACGAAACACTTCCCGAGCCGGAGATCACCACCATCACCAAGATGACGACGGCGGCGAACTTCGAGTTCCCGCCCATGCGCGACGGGACACCTCATCTCCCCGTCGGGTCCGATGCCGGCTGAGCTCGGACGGATCGCGGTCCCGCGATGAGTGAGGCGGCCGCCATCGACCCACCCGTTGGAGCCCAGGCGTTCGAGTCCACGCGTCGCCGATTGACCCCGCGGCAGGCCGAGGTGGTCATGCAGCTGGTGCGCGCCACCGAAGCGGAGGTCGAACAGGTGGGCTACGCAGGGCTGACCGTGCGGAGCGTGGCCCGCCGCGCCGGCGTGGCCCCGGCAACGGCCTACAACTACTTCAGCTCCAAGGACCATCTGTTGACCGAAGTGCTGTGGCTGCGCATGCTTGGGCTCCCGACGGTCGTTTTCATCCGAACCCAGCCGCTGCACGAGCGCATCCGCGACACCGTCCGGGCCATGGTGCTGTTCGCCACGGAGAGCCCGGCCCTCGTCGACGCCTGTACGGCGGCGCTCCTGAGCCCCAATCCGGATGTCAGGCATCTGCGTGACCGGATCGGCACACAGACCAGCCGCCGTCTGGCTGCGGCACTGGGCCCTGGTGTGGACCCGATGGTGGTGCGGGTACTGGAGACCACCTATTCGGGGGCACTGCTGACCGCCGGCATCGGTCACATGTCGTTCATGGACATTCCCGACTTCATCGCCGAAGCCGCCGAGTTGATGGTCGGTGACCGTTCCGCCGGGCCGGGCGGCGACGGGGAACCCGGAGTGACCCGATGACCGGTGTATCCGCCGGTGGACCGGTCACCTACAGCCCGTACGCCTACGAGATCCACGAGGACCCCTACCCGGTCTACGCCCGGCTCCGGTCCGAGGCGCCTGTCTATCGCAACGACGAATTCGACTTCTGGGCGCTGTCCCGGCACCAGGACGTGCTGGCCGCATTCCGCAACGTGGATGCGTTCTCCAACTCCCACGGCGTCTCTCTCGACCCAAGCGCCTTCGGGCCGGACGCTCACAAGGTGATGTCGTTCCTCGCGCTCGACCCACCGCGCCACACCCGCATGCGCTCGCTGGTGGGTAAGGGGTTCACTCCCTCGAAGGTCGCCCAGATGGAGGATCGGATCCGCGAAATCGCCATCGAGCACCTCGAGCCCGCCCTCGAACAGGGGTCGTTCGACTTCATCGCCGACTTCGCCGGCAAGCTGCCCATGGACGTCATCTCGGAACTGGTCGGCGTGCCACCGGTCGATCGGGCCGAGCTGCGCCGGATGGCCAATCTGGTCGTGCACCGGGAGGACGGCCTGTTCGACGTTCCCCAAGCCGGCATGGACGCCGCGCTGACCTTGGTCGGTTACTACCAGGGAATGGTGGACGACCGGCGCGCCGCGCCGCGCGATGACCTCACCTCGGCGCTACTCAAGGCCGAAATCGACGGGGACAAGCTCACCGACGAGGAGATCGTCGCGTTTCTCTTCCTGATGGTGGTGGCCGGAAACGAGACGACCACCAAGCTCCTCGGCAACGCCTGATACTGGGGCTGGCGCAACCCCGACGAGCTGGCCAAGCCGATGGCCGAGGTGACCCGGGTGACCGACTGGGTGGAGGAGACCCTTCGCTTCGACGCCTCGAGCCAGATGCTGCTGCGGGTGGCACGCGTGCCGCTCGAGCTGCACGGTTGCACCATCCCCGAGGGGGACCGCGTGCTCCTCCTCGTCGGCTCGGCCAACCGCGACGAAACAGTCTTCCCCGACCCTGATCGCTACGACCTCGACAGGGACACCTCGCGCCTGGTCAGTTTCGGCAACGGCCGCCACTTCTGCATGGGCGCCCCGCTGGCCAGGATGGAGGCGCGCATCGGGCTGGCCGAGCTGGTGAAGGGAGTGGCCTCGTACGACGTCGACCCCGATGGCATCGAGCGCGTCCACTCGATCAACGTCCGGGGGCTCGCAGCACTCCCGACCTCGGTGGTGCTCCGCTGATGGCCCGCTTCGAGCCCAACCCCGTGCGACGGCCGGCCGTCGTCACCGGCGCCTCATCGGGCATCGGGCGGGCCACGGCCCTGGCCCTTGCTGCCCAGGGGCACCCGGTGGTCCTCGGCGCCCGACGGGTGTCGGTATGCGAGGAAGTGGCACGAGGCGTCCGCGAGGAAGGCGGTGACGCCTTCGCCATCCACCTCGACCTGGCTGACGGCGACTCGGTGGAGCAGTTCGCCCGGTCGGCCTTCGAAACCCTCGGTAGCGTCGAGATACTGGTGTCCAATGCCGCCCAGAACCTTGCCGGCTCGGTGCTGGACACCAGTGCGGAGGTGTTCGACGGGGTGCTCGACGTCAACATCACCGGAACCCACCGGTTGATCCGCGCGCTGGCCCCGGCCATGATCGATCGTCGGCGGGGCGACATCGTGTTCGTCACCTCCGACGTGGCCGAACGGCCCAGGCCCGGCATGGCTGCGTACGTCACGTCGAAGTGGGGGCTCGAGGGCTATGTGCGATCGCTGCAGATGGAGCTCGAGGGCTCCGGTGTGCGGGCCTCCATCGTGCGGCCCGGTCCGACGCTCACCGGCATGGGGATGGATTGGGATCCCGACGTCACCGCCGACGTGATCGAGCAGTGGGCCGCGTGGGGATTCGCCCGCCACTCGAACTTCATGCGTCCTGCCGGGGTGGCCCAGGCCATCGTGGCTGCCGTAACCCTTCCCCGCGGCACCCACGCCACCGTCATCGAGCTGCAGCCGGAAGCACCGGTCCAGATCCAAACCGGACATGAGGAGAGCCAATGAGCACCACCGTGGAGCAACGGGAACCACCACGGGTATCGGGTGGAGCGGGAGAGAACGGGCATCTCGAAGAGCTGCGGGTCGACCCGATCGCTCTCCTCAATCGGGTCCGTGACGAGTGCGGCGACGTCGGAACCTTCCGACTGGCCGATCGGGACGTGGTCCTCCTGACCGGCGCAAGCGCCAACGAGATCTTCTTCCGGACGCCGGAGGAGATCCTCGACCAGGCCGAGGCCTACCCCTTCATGACCCCGGTGTTCGGGGAAGGGGTCGTCTTCGACGCACCTCCCGAACGCCGCCGCGAGATGCTCCACAACCAGGCCCTCCGGGACAAGTTCATGCGGGGGCACGCCGCCACCATCGCCCGCGAGGTGGAACAGATGGTGGCGGCCTGGGACGATGACGGGGAGATCGACCTGCTCGAATGGCTCGCCGAGCTGACCATCTACACCTCCTCGGCCTGCCTGATCGGGACGCGGTTCCGCAACGAGCTCGACAAGCGGTTCGCCGAGCTCTACCACGACCTCGAGCAGGGGACCGATGCCATCGCCTTCGTGGATCCCTACGCCCCGATCGAGAGCTTCCGGCGCCGTGATGCAGCCCGGGTCGAGCTGGTCCAACTGGTCGAAGCGATCATGGACCGCCGCAGGACCCAATCCCTCCCGAGGGTGACGAGCGCGACCTGCTCGACGTATTGATGTCGATCAAGGACGAGGATGGGTTGCCTCGGTTTTTGGCCGACGAGATCACCGGGATGTTCATCTCGATGATGTTCGCCGGCCATCACACGACGTCGGGCACGGCGGCATGGACGCTGATCGAACTGCTCCGGCATCCCGAAGAGTTCGAGGCGGTGCACCGTGAGCTCGATGAGCTCTACGCCGGAGAGGCCGACGTCAGCTACCAGGCGCTGCGCGAGATGCCCCGCCTGGAGTCCGCCATCAAGGAGGCGCTGCGGCTCCATCCCCCGCTCATCTTGCTGCTGCGAGTGGCCAAGGAGGACCTCGACGTCGACGGCTTCGCGATCCGGGCCGGCCAGATGGTCGGCGCCAGTCCGTCGGTCTCCAACCGCATCGTGGAGGACTTCCCCGATGCCGACGAGTTCCGACCGGTCCGCTATCTCGCGCCACGCGAAGAGGACCGCGCCAATCCGTGGACGTGGATACCCTTCGGCGCCGGCCGCCACCGGTGCGTCGGTGCGGCATTCGCCATGATGCAGCTGAAGGCCATCTTTTCGGTGCTGCTCCTGCACTGGGAGTTCGAGCTTGCCCAACCGCCGGAGACATACCGCAACGACCACTCGAAGATGGTGATCCAGCTGCAGCAGCCCTGTGTGGTCCGGTACCGGCGGAAGGCCACGACCACACCGGAAGCGGCGCCGGAAGTGACGCCGGCCTGATGCGGGTCGCAGTCGACCTCGATCTGTGCCAGGGTCACGGCGTTTGCGAATCCGAGGCGCCGGCCGTGTTCGAGTTGGCGAGCAATGGAACCGTGACCATCCTCGAGGAGACGCCCAACGAGGAACTGCGTTCCGCTGTGGAGGCAGCGGTCCGGTACTGCCCCACGTCCGCACTACGCATCACCGAGGAGGACCAGACCCATGCCGTCGTTCCCACGCAGTGAGCTCGAAGAGATGATGCAACGTTGGTTGGCCCTCAACCAACGTTGCGAGGAGCAGCTCGACTGGCTCCCCCTGGCCGACCTGTACACCGAGGATGCCACCTACGGATGGAACGTCGGGCCCAACGACGAGTTCATGGCCATCGGTCGGGAGGAGATCCGCGAGTACGCCGTCGGCTACGAGATGGAGGGCCTCGGCGGATGGAGCTATCCCTATCAACGGATACTCATCGACGACACCCAGGGCGAGATCCTCGGACTGTGGAAGCAGGTGGCCGATGCCACCAGGCCGGACGGAAGCCACTACGAGATTGCGGGGCTGGGAGGCAGCTGGTTCCGCTATGCGGGCAATTTCGAGTGGAGCTGGCAGCGCGACTTCTTCGACGTCGGCAACGCCACTTCCACCTACATCGAGATGATCACCGCCGGTGCATTGAGCCCCGGCATGCAGAAACGCATCGAGCGGACTGCGGGCAGTGGGAGGCAGCCGGGCCACTACCCGGTGGGCCAAGCCCCTGTCGGCCTGTGGGAGGGCGTGTAGCCACCAGGCGCGGTCACGGCATGTGGCACCGGTACCGGCCCGGTCGTTCCCGCATCGGGCCTCCTGTCCTTCCTCACCTGCGCGGTGATCGTGGCCATGCCGGTCGGCCAGGTCCCGGCAACGCTGTAGGGCGCCTCCGAGGAGACGCCCTACAGGTACGAGTTTGCTGACTGTGTGCACTGGGGTTCCCGTGCGGCGCCGGATGGGACCTGGGTCCGGCTAGGTCACCCAGTGGGTGTCTGGCTGGGATTCGCCAGGTGGTACAGCGAGCCGCCTCAGCGGCCAGCCACCTCCAGGGTCCCGAAACGTTGACTGCTCAGTTGGACCACCTCCTTCCTCTGGTAGCCCACATGTTAGCGAGCAGTTCGTGCGCACTGGGTGGACCTCCGGGGGTGCCTCGAGGACGACTGGGCAGGCTCGCTCCATGGACGATAGTGTCGAACATATGTTCGTATCACTGGCCGATCAAC
Organism: Acidimicrobiales bacterium; assembly: GCA_017883135.1. GTDB lineage: Bacteria > Actinomycetota > Acidimicrobiia > Acidimicrobiales > RAAP-2 > Bog-756. The sequence continues at coordinate 16,654 of JADGOE010000006.1, read as the reverse complement.
AGGGTGACGCCTCTTCGGCCAAGGGACTGGCCGGGGGCTCGGACCCCGAGCCGACCGCGAAATCCCTGGCGCTGCTGGCCGAGCGCACGCGGCCCGTTTCGTCGAGCCAGACCCGCCTCCTCCCGCTGCTTCCGGCCCTCGCCGACCTGTTTCCCGACGGTGGCCTGCGCCGCGGGAGCACGCTCGTCGTCACCGGCCTGGCCGGCACCGGCCCGGATGGGACCGGCGGCGGAATCAGCATGGCCCTGGCCCTACTGGCCGCAGCTTCGGGGACCGGATCGTGGTGCGCGTTGGTCGGCCTTCCTGGCCTTGGCGCCGTCGCCGCCCACGACCTCGGGCTCGACCTCGCCCGATCGGCGGTGGTCCCCCGGCCGGGGGCAGCATGGGCCGAAGTCACCGCCACGTTGATCGGGGGCGTCGATCTCGTGATGCTCTGCCCACCCTTCCCTCCCCGCCCTGCCATGGCCCGCAGGTTGGTGGCCAGAGCCAGGGAGCGCCGGTCGGTATTGGTGGTCGTGCCGGGACGAGCCGGGTGGCCCGAACCTCCCGATCTGCGTCTGAGCGTCAGCGGCATCCACTGGGACGGGGTCGGCGCCGGCGAGGGGTACCTGTCCGGGCGCCGGATGACGGTGATGGCAACGGGCCGCCGGTCGGCAGTCCGTCCCAGACACCATCGCCTGTGGATGCCCTCGACGACCGGGGCAGTGGCGGACGTCACCGGCAACACGGCGGACGTCACCGGCAACACGGCCATGCGCTGACATGGACCGTCTTCTCGTTGTGCACTGCCCGGATCTCCTCGACGAGGACGAGGACGGAGCGACCCTCCGGTCCTTCGCCAAGGTGGTCGATGCCGTCGAGGCGTACTGCCCGTGGGTGGCCACCGTGCGGCCCGGTATCTGCTCGCTTCCCGCCCGTGGGCCGGCTCGCTACTTCGGCGGCGAGGGCACGCTGGTCCGATTGATCCTCGATGCAGCCTCCGACATCACCCCGGTCGAGGTCGGCATGGCCGACGGGCTGTTCGCCGGCCTCCTTGCCGCCCACCGTGGCCTGGTCATCCCATCCGGAGGGACCCCCGACTTCCTGGCCCCGCTTCCGGTGGGCATCCTCGGGAACCCCGAGCTGGCCGAGCTGTTGACCCGGCTGGGCATCCGCACCCTCGGCGAGTTCGCCGCCCTTCCCGAGTCCCATGTGCTCGGCCGATTCGGAGCCGACGGCGTCACGTGCCACATGGTGGCCGGAGGACGGAGCGGCGAACTGGCCGAACTGCGCCAACCGCTTGCCGGTCGACGTGTCGACGAGCAGCGCAGGAGCGGCCGGCCCGGCGGCTCCCCGCGCCGAGCCACAGTGGTCGACGAGCCCGGGTTCTGGGGTGGGGTGAGCGACGCCGATGTCCGAGCCGCTCGATCGCTGGCGGCCGTGCAGGACCTGCTCGGCCCCGACGGCGTGGTCACCGCCCGCCTCCAAGGAGGTCGGGGGCCGGCCCAGCGGGCGCGTTTCGTCACTTGGAACGCCCAGGAGCGCCATGTGGACATCACCCTCGGTGCCCCGTGGCCCGGCCAGATCCCCCCACCGGCACCGGTGGTCGTGCACCCCGCCCCGCTCCGTGCCGAACTGACCGACGCGCGTGGGGAGCCGGTGAGGGTCTCCGGCCGAGGCCTGCTCACCACCGCCCCCGGCCGCCTCTCGGTGGAGAAGAGCCCCTGGGCAGAGGTGACTGCCTGGGCCGGCCCGTGGCCGTCGGACGAACGGTGGTGGTCGCGATCCCGCCGGAGGAGCGCGCGCATGCAGGCGGTGGCCGGCGCCGAGGCCTACCTGTTGCTGGTCGAGCGGGGCTGGTGGTGGGTCGAAGCGACCTACGGATAGGTCGGACGCCCACGCCATGGCCTACGCCGAGCTCCATGCCCACTCCAACTTCTCCTTCCTCGACGGTGCCAGCCATCCCGAGGAGTTGGCCGCCGTTGCAGTCCGGCTCGGCCTCTCCGCCCTCGCCCTGACCGACCACAACGGCCTCTACGGGGCGGTCCGCTTCGCCGAGGCGGCCCGGGCCTTCGGCCTGCCCACCGTGTTCGGCACCGAGCTCACCATCTCCGGGGTGGGCGTCTCCCCTGCCCGTACCGGCATGCCGGATCCGGCCGGCACCCACCTGGTCGTGCTGGCCCGGGACCCCGAGGGGTACGCCCGCCTCAGCCGGGCCATCGCCGAGGCCCACCTGGCAGGCGGCGAGAAGGGGAACCCGATCATCACCCTCGACAACCTGGCCGATCGTCATGGCGGCCACTGGCAGATCCTCACCGGGTGTCGCAAGGGGGCGCTGGCCACCGCCCTCACCACCGGCGGCCCGACTGCCGCGGCCCGGGCACTCGACCATCTGATCGGGTGCTTCGGCCGCGACCACCTGGCAGTCGAACTGTGGGACCACGGCAATCCGATCGACGCCACCCGTAACGATGCCCTGGCCCTGCTGGCCACCGAGCGGGGGGTGGCCCCGGTGGCCACCAACAACGTGCACTACGGCACCCCGGCCCGCTTCCCCCTGGCCACAGCGCTGGCCGCGGTCCGGGCCCGACGGACCCTCGAGGACCTCGAAGGGTGGCTCCCCTCGTCGGCCACCGCCTGCCTGCGCGGGGAGGCCGAACAACGGCGTCGTTTCGCCCGGTGGCCCGGTGTGGTCGAACGGGCGGCCGACCTCGCCGCCCACTGCGCGTTCGACCTGCGCCTGGTGGCACCGCGCCTCCCCGACTTTCCGGTACCGGACGGGCACACCGAACAGACCTGGCTGACCGAGCTGGTCCGCCGGGGGGGGACCGAGCGGTACGGTGCTCGAGAGACCGAGCGGGTACGGGGGGCATGGGCCCAGCTCGACCATGAGCTCACCGTCATCGGCGAGCTCGGGTTCGCCGGCTACTTCCTCACCGTCTGGGACATCGTCGTGTTCTGCCGGCGCCAGGACATCTTCTGCCAGGGCCGGGGCTCGGCGGCCACCTCCGCGGTCTGTTACGCCCTGGGGATCACCAACGTCGACGCGGTCTCCCTGGGACTGCTGTTCGAGCGATTCCTCTCCCCGGCCCGCGACGGGCCACCGGATATCGATATCGATATCGAGTCGGGACGACGGGAAGAGGTCATCCAGTACGTCTACGAGCGCTACGGCCGGCTGCACGCCGCCCAAGTGGCCAACGTCATCACCTACCGGTCCCGTTCGGCGCTGCGCGACTTGGGCAAGGCGCTCGGGCACACCGCCGAGGAGGTCGACACCTGGTCGAAGTCGGTCGAGCGGGGTGAGCCGTTGTGCGAGAGGAGCGACCTCCCCCCGTTGGTGCAGAACCTGGCCGGCGAGTTGCTCGACTTCCCCCGCCACCTCGGCATCCACTCCGGAGGCATGGTCATCTGCGACCGGCCGGTGGTAGAGGTGTGCCCGGTGGAGTGGGGCCGAATGCCCGGTCGCAGTGTTCTCCAGTGGGACAAGGACGACTGTGCCGCGGCCGGGCTGGTCAAATTCGACCTCCTCGGCCTGGGCATGCTGACCGCGCTGCACCACATGGTCGACCTGGTGCGCGGGTTCCACCACGTCGAGATCGACCTGGCCCGGCTCGACCAGGAGCCCGAGGTGTACGACCTGCTGTGCCGCGCCGACACCGTGGGGGTGTTCCAGGTGGAGTCGCGGGCCCAGATGAACACCCTCCCCCGCGTCCAGCCCCGGTGCTTCTACGACCTGGCCATCGAGGTCGCCCTCATCCGGCCCGGCCCGATCCAGGGGAACGCCGTCCATCCCTACATCCGGCGGCGCAACGGGACCGAGCCGGTCACCTACCTGCACCCGCTGCTGCAACCTGCCCTGGAGCGGACCCTCGGGGTGCCCCTCTTCCAGGAGCAGCTAATGCAGATCGCCATCGATGTCGCCGGGTTCACCCCGACCGAGGCGGACGAACTGCGCCAGGCGATGAGTGCCAAGCGGTCGGGCGAGCGGATGGCCCGGCTCCGCGATCGACTGTTCGCAGGGATGGCCGGCCGACAGGTCCCGACCAGCGTGTCCGAGCAGGTGTATGCGGCACTGGCCGCCTTCGCCAACTTCGGCTTCCCCGAGAGCCACTCGGTGGCCTTCGCCCACCTGGTGTACTCCACCGCCTGGTGCAAGGTGCACTATCCCGCCGCGTTCACCGCCGGGCTGTTGAGGGCCCAGCCCATGGGGTTCTGGTCTCCCCAGAGCCTGGTGGCCGACGCCAAGCGGCACGGGGTGACCATCCGGCGCCCCGATGTGAACGCCGGCCAGGCCACCGCCGGCCTCGAGCCGGTCGAGGGAGAGCCCGGGGAGGGCGATGGTACCGACGACAGAACCGGACGGGCCGCTGTCCGGCTGGGACTGACCTCGGTGCGTGGCATCGGAGGTGAGACCGCGGCACGAATTGCGGAAGGACGCCCGTGGTCGGACATGGAGGATCTGGTGCGCCGGGCCGGCGTCACCCGGACCCAGCTGGAGGCGCTGGCCACCGCCGGGGCGCTGGACGGCCTGGTCCCCGTTGACACCCCCGGGCATGCGGCCCGACGTGACGGTCTGCCGGAGACCGACCGACCGATCCGGGGCCCCAGCCGGCGGTCGCTGGTGTGGGGGGCGGGGGCAGCCTCACAGGCCACTCCGGATCGGCTGCCGGGCGTGGTCACCGGATCGGACCCGCCACCCCTCCCGGTCCCCACCCGGTGGGAGGAGGTATCCGACGACCTGTGGTCGCTCGGAATGGCACCGGACACCACGGCCATGGAGTTGGCCCGGAACGACCTGCACCGGCGAGGAGTGCTCCCCGCCGGTGGATTGGCGTCGAGGTCGACCGGGGACCGGATCACCGTCGGGGGCGTGGTCACCCACCGTCAACAACCCGAGAGCGCCCATGGCGCCGTCTTCTTGAACCTCGAGGACGAGACCGGCATGGTCAACATCGTCTGCTCCCGTGGGGCCTGGGTCCGCTGGAGGGCGGTGGCCCGGTCGTGCCCGGCACTTCTGGTGCGAGGCCGGATCGAGCGCTCGGAAGGGTCGATGACCTTGGTGGCCGAGCGATTCGAGCCCCTCGAACTGGGCCCGGTCCCTTCCTCGAGAGATTTCCGGTAACTTTCTCTTGACTACTCTCAGTAATATGAATAACACTTAGCGTGATGATGAAGTGCCACAGCAGCGCCGATGATTCCCATACTGCGCACCGTCATTGAATTTCAGGGCGTCGACTCTTGACGCAGACGTACAGGGCCGGCACCACCGGACGCCCCCATCGGGTCGCCCCGGTTCCGGTGTCGGACCGCATCAGTGACATCAGTGACATCGGCACAAACAGGAGGCTGTGGCTAAATGACTGGACAGATCGCAAGTCCGAGCATCTTTTCCATCGGATTGGTGGCGTTCATCATCGGAATCTCGATGGTCGTGGGCGCCGTCGATCTGATCCGCCAGCCCGGGTGGGCCTGGAGAAGCGCCGAGGAGTCCAAGATCGCCTATCTCGTGCTGGTCCTCCTGCTGCCACTGGTCGGTCTGGGCATGTACCTCTTCGGCGCCCGGTCCAAAGTGGTGAAGATCGCCTCGGCCGGCCGTGCCGCGAGCCTTCCCTTCGAGCGATTCGGCGAGGAGTCAGCGCGCAAGCAGCTGGACGACGGCAGGCCCGTCGGGACGATCGCACCACCGGTCGGGTTGGGCAGCTTCGGCGGCCTGACCGGCTCGCGGCCGGTACCCGAAGCGGTCATGGCCATGGAGACCGTGTCGGTCGGTGGCGGAGGTGGCACCGACGGGGGGAGCCGCAACTTCTTCAGCACGGGTGGGAGCGCCACTCGCGCCGGCCACTCCCAGGTGGGCTTGGCCACTGCCTACCGGCCGAAGCAACGAACCAGCTTGCCGGCAGCCGAGGGCCCGGCGCTCGCCGCGACGGTCCCGGCCGGATGGAAGGCCGATCCCACCGGCCGGCACCAGTTCCGTTACTGGGACGGGACGCACTGGACCGAGAACGTGGCCGACGCCGGCGTGCAGGCACGGGACTCGGTCAACTCGTAGCACCCCCCCGGCTCGCCCAGCCGACTGGCCCGTAGGTGCCCCCACCTACCTCCCCTGGCGGACCAGTCGGCTGAGCCGGGCCACCAGCACCTCGAGCACCAGCTCCCCCGACAGCGCCGTCGAGCCCCGCACATCGAGGTCCGCTTCGGCCAGTAGCTGGATGGCTCGGGCCAGGCGGGCGCTCCCAATCCGCCGCGCCTGGGTGAGGGCCTTCTTTGCCGGAAAGGTGCTGCGCAGGCCGAGGATCTCGGCGGCCTGTTCCGGCGAGGTCACCCCGGCACCGTCCAGCTGGAGCATCCGCCGGTAGTGACGATGGAGCATGGACAGCACCACCAACGGGTGCGATTCGCCGGCCGTGACCATCCGGTGGAGCACAGTCAGGGCCTTGGCGGTGTCCCCCGCATCGACTGCATCGGTCAGGTCCCACGGTGCCAGAGCCCCCGCCTCACCCAAGAACGGCTCGAGATCGTCGAGCGAGATGGTGGAGCCCCGCCCATAGGCCGAGGCCAGGGTGTCGAGCAGGCCGACCAGGCGTCCCATGTCCTCACCGAGGTGCTCGGAGAGGCGGGCCACCGCAGGTCCTTCGAGCCTGACCGGACCACCCTTCAGGTGTTCGGCCAACCACTGCGAGCGTGCCTTGCCGGTTCCCACCGAAGTGTCCACCACGTCGCCCACCGCGCCGACCGCCTTGGTCAGAGCCTGGGGCACCGTGCCCCCCCCGCCGACCAACACCAGTGCCGTGCTCTCCAGGGGGTCGTCGAGGTAGGCCACCAGACGCTTGGCATCGACCACCGACAGCTGACCGGCTTCGCGCACCACCACCACCCGTCGATCGACCAGGAACGGGGGGGTGGTGCAGGCATCGATCACCACCCCGATATCGAACTGGTCGACGCCGGGGCCGCCGAACTCCTCGATCATCATCGAAGGGTCGCCGCCGGCCACAAGCTGCTCGGTCAGCGCGTGCGCAGCCTGGGCCACCAGCGAAGGGTCACTTCCCTTGACCAGGTAGGCGGGCCGGGCGGCGGCCGGTGCACCGGCGGTGCGGGCGGCAGTAGCTGCCTCGGCGCTCATCGGAGGGTCCACATCACGAACCTCCGGGTCCGAACACAGACTCGCGGGCCCGGCAGATCGAGGCCAGCACCTGGCACACCTGGCGCTGCGCCCCGACCTCGTGCACCCGCATGATGCGGCACCCGAGCCCACCCCCCAGTGCAGTGGCGGCCAGCGAAGCCTCCCGCCGATCGCCGATCTCGAGGCCCAGAACGACTCCGAGGAACGTCTTGTTCGACGCGGAGAGCAACAACGGATAGCCGAGCTCGGCCAGCTGGTCCGAGGCGCGCAACAACGTGAGCGACTGCTCCGCCGTCTTCCCCAGGTCGAGCCCGGCATCGAGAGCGATCCGATCGGGCGTCAGGCCGGCCCCCAGCGCCCACCCCGCCCGTTCGAGCAGATAGGCCCTGACTTCGTCGACCACGTCGTCGTAGACCGGTTCGGGATCGGGAATACGGGGCCCCAGGCGGATGTGAGTGGCCACCACCGTGGCCCCGGCCGCGGCGGCCACCGGCAGGTAGTCGGGGTCGGAGAACCCGCTGATGTCGTTGCCCACCAGCGCTCCGGCGGCGTAGGCCTCCTTGGCCACGGACGCCCTCCAGGTGTCGACCGAGAGGGGCGTGTCGAACCGGGACCGGAGCGCCACGATGGCCGGGATCACCCGATCGAGCTCTTCGGCCTCTCCCACTTCGGGACCCGGGCCCGCTTTGACTCCCCCCACGTCGAGCAGGTCGGCACCGTCCTCGACGAGGAGTTCCGCCCGGCCTACCAGGTCGTCCAGGGCGAAGGTCGCGCCCTTGTCGTAGAACGAGTCGGGCGTGCGGTTGAGGATGCCCATCACCAGGGAGCGTTCACTGATGTCGAAGGTCCGGTCCCCGAGTGTGAGGCTGGTGGCGCGCACAGCCGTGACGCTATCCGCCGGAGCCGACCTGCGATGCCGACCCCGCTCAGAACAGCCTGGTGGCCAGCGCCCTCCGATACTCGCTGGTGCGGGGATCGTCCGGACCCAGTGTCTCCAGCAGGTCGAGGAACTCTTGGCGGGCCGTCGCATCCTCGCGCACTCGGTCCAACAGTCCGTCGAGGAGTTCGTTGACATCGACGCCCCGTACATCGACCTCTTGGGCCGACAGGCGGGCCTCGGCGAACAAGAGCCTCGTCTCGGGCGTCTCGGGGATCCTCTTCAGCAGCGCGATGGCGTCGTCGGGCTTGCGGTCGGTGATCAGCATTGCCGCCAGGGCGCAGATGGCGCCTTGGTGGTCGGGCTGCAGGGCCAGTGCCCGCTGCAACGGCTCCTCGCTGCCCGCCTGCACTCCCTCGGCCACCAGCAGGTCCGCCTCCGACGGCGCCGGGGCCAGCCTGGCGACGAACTCGGCAACCCCGTCCTCGGGTAGCGCCCCGATGAACTGATCGACGATCTTTCCGTCCCGCAGGGCAAAAACGGCGGGGATCGACTGCACGGCGAAGCGTGCAGAGACGGCCGGGTTTTCGTCCACATTGACCTTGGCCAGGGCTACCGCCCCGTCGGTGGCCTCCACCACCCGCTCGATGATCGGGCCGAGCGTCTTGCACGGCCCACACCAGGGCGCCCAGAGGTCCACCACCACCGGGACCTCGGAGGAGCGCTGGAGCACCTCCTCCTCGAACGTGGCATCAGTGACGTCGACCATCATCTCGACGATACCGGGAGAACCGGGGAGAGGCGCCACCGCGGGTAGCGTCGTGTCCATGGAAGCCGCACTGCCGACTGCCGACGCCGACGCCGACGTAGAGGGAATCGATCGCGACCTGGTCACCGAGTGGATGACTGCCACCATCGCCGGAGCGGAACCACCGTTCCACTTCGAACTGATCGCCGGGGGCAGGTCCAACCTCACCTACCGGGTGACCGACCAGGCCGGCCACGCCTATGCGCTCCGCCGCCCCCCGGTCAGCCATGTGCTCCCCACCGCCCACGACATGAAGCGCGAGCACACCGTGATCAGTGCGCTCGGTCACACCGGGGTGCCGGTGCCCCGCACCCTCGGCCTGTGCACCGACGATGCCGTCAACGGTGCCCCGTTCTATGTGATGTCCTTCGTCGAAGGCCACATCCTGCGAGACGAGCGGGCCGCCGCAGAGCTCAGCGAGGCAAGCCGGGCGCGGGCGGGCGACTCCCTGATCGACACCTTGGCAGAGCTCCACGCAGTCGACGTCGACGCCGTCGGGCTCGGCGACTTCTCCCGCCGCGACGGCTACATCGCTCGCCAGCTCAAGCGGTGGCACGGACAGTTCACCCAATCGACCGTCGACGGCCAGCCGGGTCCAGCGATCATCGACCGCGTCCACGAGCTCCTCGCCGCACGGATCCCCGAGCAGCAGGGCGTGGCCATCGTCCACGGTGACTATCGACTGGACAACACCGTGCTGGATGACGGGGGCAACGTGCTTGCCATCCTGGATTGGGAGATCTGCACCCTGGGCGACCCTCTGGCCGACCTCGGTCTCCTGTCGGTCTACTGGGCCGAACCCGACGATGGGGACCAGGCGCTCCTCGGGGTGGCGCCAACCACCCTGCCGGGCTTCGCGCGACGTGCGGACCTGCTGGCCCGGTACGCAGCGGCATCTGGCCGGGATGTGTCGTCCATCCCCTACTACCGCGCATTCGGATTCTGGAAGCTGGCGTGCATTCTCCAAGGGGTCTACGTGCGCTACGCCGGCGGAGCGGCCGCAGGCGACCGTTCCGGCGTCGATCAGTTCGCAGCCCACGTCGGGCGGCTGGGTCAACGAGCGCTGGCCGAGGTGGAGTCCCTGTGAACGAACGCGACTCCTCATCGCTCTATCGATTCGACCCGGAGTGGGGAACACCTCCGGCCGCGCGCCTGTCCCGCCCGGTACTGGTGGTCGCCCTCGAGGGATGGGTGGATGCGGGAGTGGGCGCGTCGGCGGCCATCGCCGAGCTGGTGACCGCATCGCCGACCGCAGTCGTTGCCACATTCGACACCGAGTTGCTCATCGACCAACGGGCCCGTCGCCCGATCGCGCGTCTCCAAGATGGGGTGACCACGGGGTTGACGTGGCCGACCATCCGGGTGATGGCCGGCAAGGACCGGGTCGGTGCCGACCTCCTCTACCTGACCGGTCCGGAACCCGACTTCCGTTGGCCCACCTTCATCGATGCGGTGGTCGGACTGGTGCGGGACCTCGACGTGCGCACCGTGGTCGGTCTCGGGGCCTTTCCGGCGCCGACGCCCCACACCCGGCCGGTCCGCCTGGCATCGACAGTGCCTCCCCAGTCGGTCGAGCTGGCCGGAAGGGTGGGCACCGTGCACGGCACCCTCGAAGTGCCCGCCGGCGTGCAGGCAGCCCTCGAGGTCTCCCTCGGAAACGCCGGGATTCCGGTGATCGACCTTTGGGCACGCGTCCCCCATTACGTGTCGGCCATGCCCTACCCCGAGGCCAGCGCCGCCCTGGTCGAGGGCCTCTGCGCGGTGACCGGGGCAGTGCTGGACTCCTCGTCCCTCCGCACCGCCGGCGAGGCCACACGCGTGCAGGTCGACGACCTGATCGGGACCAATCCGGACCACCTCGAGATGGTCCGTCGCCTGGAGGCAGTCCTCGACTCGGAGGAGATCGGTTCGATGGGCCTCGACATGGACGTGCCCAGTGGCGACGAGATCGCCGCAGAGCTCGAGCAGTTCCTCAAAGGCGAAGGGCACTGAGGCCGGGGGCGCCAGGCGCCCGGAGGCCGCTGTGGTGGGCACGCGCCAGGTGCTCGACGTAGATCGACAGGAATACCGTCGATACCACCAGCACGAGGACCAGTACCGCCAGCACCACCCAGGTGCCGGTACGGCGCCTGCCGGTGCCGGCCAGGGTGGGGCGGTCGGTCGGTCCGGCCTGCGAACCGGGTCGCCGTGACCGCTTGGACCCCGTGGTCGGGAGGGGCGCGGTGAACACCGGAAGCTCGGTGACGATCAGCCGCATCTCGTCGAAGGTGATCGCCTCAGCCAGCTCTCGAAGTCGGACCTCGTAGTCGTAGGGCGCGAGCAGCCCGCGCTCGGCGGCACGGTCGAGCAGAACGCCATAGCGCGTCCGGTCCTCGTCGGTCACCGGTCCCTCAGCGGTCGGCCGGTCGCCGGCTGGTAGACCACCGGCGTCACCCGGTCGATGATCGAGGGACGGGACCGGAGCGATCTCCGCGTAGGCGAGCAATTCGGGTATCGGACGCGGGCCTCCCGCACCCGGCGGAGAGCCGCCCGGGTCGATCGCCCGGCGGACGGCACCGTTCTGATGGCTGCTCACCCCCCAATTGTGGGTCACGGAGAGTGGCCACGCAACTACTCATTGGATCGGTCCTCCGAAGCGCCCCGGTCCCGGCCGTCGGGATACCTTGGTTCATGCAAATCGACGGGGTCATCGGCTTCGATCCGAGCAGCGTGGTCGACGCAGCGCGTCACGCCGAACGGGTCGGCTACGACGGCATCTGGTCGTCGGAGACCGGACACGACCCCTTCCTGCCCCTGGTGCTGGCCGCCGAGCACACCGAGCGGCTCGAACTGGGTACCGGCATCGCAGTGGCCTTCGCCCGCAATCCGATGACCCTGGCCATGATGGCCAATGACCTCCAGGCCATCTCCGAGGGCCGGTTCATGCTGGGGCTCGGCTCCCAGATCAAGCCGCACATCGAGAAGCGGTTCTCCATGCCCTGGTCCCATCCCGCGCCGAGGATGCGCGAGCTGATCCTTGCGATCCGGGCGATTTGGGCAAGTTGGTCCGACGGAAGCCGGCTGGCGTTCCGGGGAGAGTTCTACCGGCACACCCTGATGACCCCGATGTTCGACCCCGGACCCAATCCCTTCGGCAACCCGAGGATCTTTCTGGCCGCTGTCGGCGAGTTGATGACCGAGGTGGCCGGCGAGGTGGCCGACGGGGTAATCGCGCACGGGTTCACCACGGAGCGCTACCTGCGCGAGGTGACCGTACCGGCCCTCAAGCGCGGCCTCGCCACCAGTGGGCGGGTCCGCTCCGACGTGGAGATCTCCTACCCGGGCATCGTGGTCACCGGAACCGACGAAGCCGGTATGGGCGCGGCCGTGCAGGCCACCAAGAAGCAGCTCGCCTTCTACGGCTCGACTCCCGCCTATCGGGCGGTGTTGGAGCTGCACGGCTGGGGTGATCTCCAGACCGAGCTCAACACGCTCTCCAAACGCGGGGCGTGGAGCGAGATGGCGGGGCTCATCGACGACGAGATGCTCAACACCTTCGCCGTGGTGGGCGAGCTCGACGAGATCGCCCGGGTCGTCCTCGCCAGGTTCGGCGGCCTGGTCGATCGGTTCAACTTCTACACCCCCTATGAGATGGACGCCGACCGGTGGGCGGAGGTCCTAGTCGGCTTCAAGTAGCGATGGCGCAGCGACGCCCGACGCTGGAGGCGGGCCGGCGCAACCCGGGCATGGTTCCGTCAGAGCACGATGTTGACCAACTTGGGCGGTCTCACGATGACCCGGCGGGGCTCGGCCCCGGCCAGCGCCTCGATGATCTGGGGTGATGCCAGGGCCAGGTGCCGGGCCTCCTCCTCGGAGACATCGGGGGCCACCTCGATGCGATCGCGGACCTTGCCGTTGACCTGGACGACCATGGTCACTGTCGCCTCTGCGGCCAGCTCCGGATCCGCCACCGGCCATCCACGCAGGTGGATGTGGTCACCGTGGCGCCGCTCCCACGCCTCGGCCGCCAGATGGGGGGTCATCGGGGCCAACAGCAGCAGCAAGGTGTCGACCGCCTCGTCGACGACTTCGCGCCGACCGCCCCCGCGGACGTAGGGGTGCAACAGGTTCACGAACTCCATGCATGCAGCCACCGCGGTGTTGTACGACCAGCGCTCGTAGTCGCGGCTGACCCGGTCGATCAGGCGGTGCGTGGCCCGGCGGATATCGAGGTCTTCGGGCATGGCGGGCCCGGTCCGGCCCTGCGGGCGCTCACCGTCCGGGCTGGTTGCCAGGCGCCACACTCGATCGAGGAAGCGCCCACACCCGTCGATCACACTGTCGGTCTGGTCGGTCCAGTCCACGTCGTCGGCCGGGGGTCCGACGAAGAGGTGGAAGAGGCGGAGCGCGTCGGCCCCGACGGTCGTCAGGTAGCTCGACGGCGCCACGAGGTTGCCCTTGGACTTGGACATCTTCTTGCCGTCCATCCTGATCATCCCCTGGGTGAACAGGCGGGCGAACGGCTCCCGCATCCCCTCGGGGGCCAGGCCGACATCGACCAGCGCCTTGGTGAAGAAGCGTGCGTAGAGCAGATGGAGTATCGCGTGCTCGATGCCTCCGATGTACTGGTCCACGGGCATCCAGTGGCGGGCGATCTCCGGATCGAAGGGAAGGTCTGGCGTCCACGGGTCGGTGAACCGGAGGAAGTACCAGGACGAGTCGACGAAGGTGTCCATAGTGTCCGTCTCGCGTGTGGCCGGACCTCCGCACAACGGACAGGTGGTGTTGAGGAACTCGAGATTGGTGGACAGGGGGGACTCGCCGGTGGGCTGGAACTCCACATCGTCGGGTGCCAGCACCGGCAGTTCCTCGGTCGGCACCGGGACGATGCCGTGTTCGGGGCAGTAGACGACCGGTATCGGGCAGCCCCAGAACCGTTGGCGCGACACCAGCCAATCGCGCAGCCGATAGTTCACCGTGCGCTCGCCGATGCCCTCGGCCTCCAGCCACTCGATGGCCCGGGCCTTCGCGGTGGTGATGTCGAGGCCGTTCAGCCACTCGCTGTTGATCTTCTCGCCGGCGCCGGTGTAGGCACCCCCCGGTCCCCCGTCGGGCCCGCCGTGCTCGTCCCATCCAACGGGTGGCTGGACGGTCCGCACCACCGGAAGGCCATAGGCCTGGGCGAAGTCCCAGTCACGGTTGTCCTCGGCAGGGACGGCCATGATGGCGCCGGTGCCGTACCCCATCAACACGTAGTCGGCCACATAGACCGGGACCGGTAGGCCGGTGAACGGGTTGATCACCGAAGAGCCGGTGAACGCACCGCGCTTGGCCAAGCTCGCCGCGCCGCTCTCCGACATCCGTTCGACCTCGGTGCTGGCGGCCGCCCGGAGCCGGAGGTCGGCCACGTCGTCCAGGTGGTCCGCAGTGGTGAGGGCATCGACCAGCGGGTGTTCAGGGGCCACCACCGCGTAGGTCATCCCGAACGAGGTGTCCGGCCGGGTGGTGAACACCCGGAGCGAGAGCCGCTCACCGGCATCCGAGCCGTCTCGCCCCTCGACGACCAGGTCGTACTCGGCACCTTCCGACCGGCCGATCCAGTTGCGCTGCATGGTCTTGACCCGCTCGGGCCACTCGAGGTCGTCGAGACCCGAAAGGAGCTCGTCGGCGTACCGGGTGATCCCGAAGAACCACTGCTCGAGGTCGCGCTTTACCACCAGGTCGCCCGAACGCTCGCACGTGCCGTCGGCCAGCACCTGCTCGTTGGCCAGCACGGTCTGGCACCCGGGACACCAGTTGACCGGAGCATTGGCCCGATAGGCCAGGCCGGCCGCCAGCAGCTTCTGGAAGATGACCTGGTTCCACTTGATGTACTCGGGGTCGTGACTGCGGATCTCACGTCGCCAGTCGTAGACGGCACCTAGTGAGGTGATCGACTCCTTCAGCTCGAGGATGCGGGCGTCGGTGAAGATCCGCGGGTGAGTACCCGTCTTGATGGCGGCATTTTCGGCCGGAAGCCCGAACGAGTCGAAGCCGAACGGGGACAGGACGGCGTGACCGAGCATGGTGCGATGCCGGACCAACAGGTCGCCGAAGGTGTAGTTGCGCACGTGCCCCATGTGGGCCGGACCGGAAGGATACGGATACATGGTGAGCACGTACCAAGGTGGCCGCGGATCGTCGGCATCCACCTCATAGGTTCCCTCGTCGGCCCAGCGCCGCTGCCATTTCTTCTCGACTTCGACGACCTCATAGGCCCGTGCCATGGATCACGATCGTACCGGGGGGCGGAGCACACTCCGTGCCCGGGGGCAGTGCAGGCCCGCATGGAGACTCCGCCGGGGGCCCTCGCCCGTCTTCGCCGTCAACAGTCCGGCTGTTCGCCCAATTCGGGCCGAAGGTTGCGTGCTGATAACCTGACCCAGCCTTCGGGGGCGTAGCTCAGCTGGTAGAGCGCTTGACTGGCAGTCCGTCGCCGATTGGCCACTGTTGTCACTGGCGTTCATATACGACCTGGTCAGGACCCATTCCTTGTCATAGGTGTCCTATGTCGTCAACCGTGTTCAACGATGCGTTGCTACTTCGG
This sequence comes from Acidimicrobiales bacterium, assembly GCA_017883135.1. Classification (GTDB taxonomy): domain Bacteria; phylum Actinomycetota; class Acidimicrobiia; order Acidimicrobiales; family RAAP-2; genus Bog-756. The sequence continues at coordinate 1,299 of JADGOE010000006.1, read as the reverse complement.
TAGCTACTCGTTTTCGCTTCGGGCCTGACCGCTGTTGGCAGCTAGGACACCGTCCAATGCAGCCACGTGCCCGGTCACCTTCGACGAGGTGCTGTGTCGATAGTTCTTCACCAGCATCGTCAGATCAACGTGGCCGAGTAGGTCGCTAATGGTTCCGAGCGGGACTCCGGCATCTACCAAGTGGGATGTCGCTGTATGTCGGAACGTATGAGGCGTCACGTCCTTTGGATCGACACCGGCTCGGCGTAGCAGTGCGAGGAACTGTCGCCGGTAGGTCTCCTGACGCATCGGCAGGCCACGCTCCGTTGTGAAGATCAAACCCATCGGGTTCTCCCACACTTCGCCCGCAGCCGCCTGTTCCGCTTCTTGTCCGGCTCGGCGATCTTCAAGTGCCACTCTGATGGCATTGGGCATTCCCAATACACGCAACGATGCTTCTGTCTTCATAACGTCTCTTGGAAGCAGCTCTCCGCCTTCACGGCGCTGGCTGTGACGGACGTGCAAGTCACTTCCAACAACATCTTCCCATGCAAGCGCCAGCAGTTCACCGGGACGGAGTCCAAGGCCGAGTTGAATCAGCCACAATCTGTTGGTGACCGAGGATGAGGTACGACAAAGCCTCCGAGCTGCCCGCATGACGTTGCAACCCCGTACGGATGGGTTCTACGACATCTTCGATTGCGACGGCGACCAGGTCGCCCTTCTGGATTGGTGCGTTGAGCCTGATAGGCGCAACGACAGGGGCGGAGAAGTTGGGTCGGCATATCCGCTGACACTCGATGAGATCGAATCGACCATTACCTGATCATCACCGAGCAGACTGTCCCAGACCGCCGGGCGGGTGGCTCGCCAGTCTTCGCATTGTCGTCCAGGCCAACCCTCAATCTCACAATGTGCGGAATGCTGATCCTATGAATCGGCGGAAACTGATTGGCATCTTGGCGGGATTCGCTTTGATCGGGATCTTGGCGGCCTGCGGATCGAACACAACGGCGACCCTGTCGAAGTCGGTGAGGGCGTGCTCCCTGATGTCAAGGTCAGAGGCGGCGTCGATCTTTGCACTGGCCAGTGGCTACCGTCCGCAGCGGCAGGCTCCGACGAACGACCAGAGCTACTGCCTCTACCCCGGATCGACCAAGGGCACCTACCTAATCGCCAATGCGACCTGGTCTCAAGGGGAAGTGTCGACATTCCAGAAGACACACGATGGCCGCCACCCGATGGTCACTGGAACGCTTCCCTCGGGTCAATCTGTACCTGCTCCGACGTTCGTGAAGGTCACAGTTGACGGAAGTACGG
>JADGOE010000088.1 GCA_017883135.1 Acidimicrobiales bacterium | reverse complement strand
AGAGCGGGGCCAAGAGATCGCCAGGTACCTCGATGACGTAGTTGAGGCGGCTCAGAGTACGCCTGAGACCGCTGCAGTCCCTCTGAGTTCATAGTGAGCCGCGGCATCCACGCGGTATTTGGGGTGACATCGAATCAGAGGTGAAATAGGAAAAGTGCCATCTACCTGGTACTTTCCCTGGAGGCGGCGGGCGGAATCGAACCGCCGTACGGGGCTTTGCAGGCCCCTGCCTAAACCACTCGGCCACGCCGCCACGGCGCCCGGCGATCCTACCCCCCCGGTTGGGATGCTTGAATCTCTCCATGCGGATCGGATTGATCGCCCCACCCTGGACGCCCATCCCTCCCCTGCTCTATGGAGGGATCGAGCTGGTAGTGGACCAGCTTGCCCGCGGCTTTCAGGCCGCCGGCCACGATGTGCTCCTCTTCACCACCGGTGACTCCACCTGCCCGGTTCCACGGCGGTGGGTGCTGCCGACTGCCGAAGGTGAGCGGATCGGCATGGCCGTCCCAGAGATCCGCCACGTGATCCACGCCTATGAGGCCGTCCGCGACTGTGATGTCGTTCACGACCACACCGTGATGGGCCCGTTCCACGCCGAGCACTACCCGGGCCTGCCGGTGGCCACCACCATCCACGGCCCGTTCAACGAGGAGTTGACCGACCTCTACCGGGCCACCGCCGATCGGGTCCCCCTGATCGCCATCTCCCACGCCCAGCGCAGGGTCGCCCCTGACATCCCAATCGCCCGGGTCATCCACCATGGGGTGGACGCCTCGGTGTTCCCGATGGGTGACGGAAGCGGTGACGAAGACGGACCCTACGTGCTCTTCCTCGGGCGGATGGCAGACGACAAGGGCGCACATCGAGCAGTGCAGATCGCCCGCACCGCCGGCGTCAGGATCCTCATGGCGGCAAAGATGCGCGAACCGTGGGAGAAGCGCTACTTCGCCGAACGCGTCGAGCCTTTGCTCGGACCCAAGGCCCGCTACCTAGGCGAGGTTTCCCACCAACGAAAGCTCGAACTGTTGGCCGGAGCCTCCGCTCTGCTCTTCCCCATTCGGTGGAACGAGCCGTTCGGCATGGTGATGATCGAGGCCATGGCCTGCGGCACACCGGTGTTGGCATTTCCGGAGGGCGCCGCCCCCGAAGTGGTCGATGACGGGCGGACCGGCTTCCTCTGCGATGACGAAGCCGCCATGGTCGAGGCCATTGGCCGACTGGGCGAGCTCGACCGGAACAACTGCCGCCTAGCGGTGGAGAGCTACTTCTCGACGAACCGGATGGCGGCCGAGCACATCGAGCTCTTCGAGTCCATGATCGGCTGACCGACCCTCGACCCGGCTCGATCCGCACGCCCGAGCGACACGGTGATCCCGCTGCAACCGGCACCCCGGTCAGGAGCGTCCGACGTCAGGAGCGTCGGCGGAACAGCAACCTGGCCACGAGGGCGACTAGGGCCACGATCACCACCACCTTGATCACGAACCACATCACGCCGGCTATGAAGCTGAGCAGGGTGAAGGCCACGAACAGTGCGATCAGACCACCGCCGGCGATGAGCACGCCGTCGAACATGGTGAGCCCGGAACGCTTCTCGTCGGCCATCCCACCACGCTAACCGACGCTGTACGAAGTACAGGCTCGCTACGACGCGACCCATCCCCCCCACGGCCGTCGGCCGGTCGCAATGTCCGCCCCGGGCCGGTGGTACGGTCCGGCCGTGTCCCTGCGTGCCCGAAGGCAGACGCTCATCGAACGCGAGGACCTGCACGGGGATGCGTTCTGCCGGGCCTACGCGGAGGCCGCCGACGAGTGGCTGACCGGGCTCTTCGATCAGGCCACCGGAGGTGACTCCCGGGGGATGGCCCTGGTTGCGGTCGGTGGCTACGGGCGAAGCGAACTGTGCCCGTTCAGCGACCTCGACGTGGTCCTCATCCACCGGGGGCGCCGCGACATCTCGGCCACCGCCGACAGGATCTGGTACCCGGTCTGGGACGAAGGGATCTCGCTCGACCACAGTGTGAGACGACCGAGCGAAGCGCTCGACCTGGCCGCCGGCGACCTGCGGGTGGCCCTGGGCTTGCTCGACGCCCGGGTGATCTGCGGCGATCCCAAGGTGGCCGAGCCGGTCCTCGAGGGCGCTCTCGATCGGTGGGTGAAACAGAAGCCGCCGTGGCTCGGGGTGCTCGCCGACCTGGTCGCCGAGCGGCACAACAGCGCTGGTGACGTCGGGTTCCTACTCGAACCGGACCTGAAGGAGTCCCACGGGGGGCTCCGGGACATCGCCGCCCTCACCGCAATGATGTTGGCAGTTCCGGTGCTGGCCGACTACGTGGACACGGTGGCCATCGAGGATGCCCGGGTGGTCCTCACCACCATCAGGGTCGAGTTGCACCGGAGGTCCGGCCGGGAACTGAACAAGCTGCTCCTCCAGGAGCAGGACCAGGTGGCAGCGGCGCTCGGCGAACCTGACTCGGACTCGCTGATGCGGTCGGTTGCGACCGCCGGCCGCACCGTCGCCTGGGAGGGCGACGACGCCTGGCGGCGCAGGGGCGCCTGGTCGAGGGCGCAGTCCAACCGCGGACGTCGGCGCTCCGGCCGACCGGCGGACGCCCCGATCACTCAGCCGCTGGGCGACCCGGGCATCGGAGTCGCCGAGGACGAGGTGGTCCTCACCGACACGGCGGACGTCAGCCGCGACCCCTCGCTGTCGCTCCGATTGGCCGCAGTGGCCGCCGAGCGGAACCTGCCCATCTCGCGGGACGCGCTGAACCTGCTCGGGCGCAAGGCTCCCTCACCTTCGCTTCCCTGGTCGGACGAGCTCCGCTCCACCCTCGTCCGGGTGCTGTCCACCGGTCCCGCAGCCATCACCGCCCTCGAGGCGCTGGACCAGCGCCGGCTGCTCGAGCGTTACCTCCCCGAATGGGCCGACGTCCGCAACAAGCCCCAGCGCAACCCCTACCACCGGTTCACCGTGGACCGCCACCTCCTCGAGGCGACCGCCAACGCCGCCACCATGGCCCATCGGGTCACCAGGGTCGACCTGCTGTTGCTCGGCGCCCTGCTCCACGACATCGGGAAGGGATTGCCCGGGGACCACACCGAGGTGGGGATGGAGGTGGCAGCCAACATCGCCTCCCGCATCGGGCTGCCTCCCGAGGACGTCGATGTGATCGTGAACATGGTCCGGCTGCATCTCCTACTTCCGGACACCGCCACCCGTCGCGACCTCGACGATCCGGCCACGGCGGAACGGGTGGCCAAGGAGGTCGGAGACCGCTCCACCCTCGAGCTGCTCACCGCGCTGGTCGAGGCGGACAGCCAGGCCACCGGACCGTCGGCTTGGGGATCGTGGAAGGCGGGACTTGTCGCCGACCTGGTCGAACGGACCGGCCATCTGCTGGCCGGTGAGCCGCTCGCACCCCCCACGCCCTGGGTCACCGATGAGCTCCGGGTGATAATGGAAACCGTCCGATCCCACGGGGTGCCGGCGCTGTCCATCGACGACCCGATGGTGACCGTCGTGGCGCCCGACCGTTCGGGTCTTCTGGCAGAGGTCACCGGGGTGCTGGCCCTCCACGGGCTCAACGTCCGCTCTGCGGTGGTCGCCGGCGAGGACGGGGTTGCCGTCGAGATCTTCACCGTGGAGCCGTCGCGAGGCCGCTGGCCGGTGGCGGCACGCCTGTCCGACGACCTGGCCGCCATCATGGACGGCACCCTGGCCATCGACACCCAGCTGGCCCAGCGGGCCCACACCTACCGGAACGAGAAGCGAGCGTCCAGCCCGAACCTCGTCTCGACCCAGGTGACGGTGGACAACAATGCCTCTGCCACCTCTACGGTCGTCGAGGTGCGGGCCGAGGACGTTGTCGGCCAGCTCCACCGCATCACGAGGGCCCTCGTCGAGTGCCGGTTGGACGTGACCTCGGCCAAGGTGTCGACCTTCGGTTCCGCAGTCGTCGATGCCTTCTATGTGCGGGGACCCGACGGCCAGAAATTGACCGACACCCACCAGATCTCCGCGCTCGAGCACGCCATCCTCGAACGAGTTGCCGAGCACACTCGCGAGTGACCCGAGCGGGCCCACCGCGAACCCGGCGGAATCGACTGCGGCCGGCGTATCGGAACGGAGGTCACCTGGTAGATTGACCCCAGAACGAGAACGTCATGCCGGCCAACTACGCACACTCCAGCTCGGCGCGAGCACCTCGCTCCCCCAGGGGACACAAGGGCTGGGTCGTGGCCGTCACCTTTGTGGCCGTGGCCGTCGTCGGGGTTGGTGTCGCCGCAGTAGTGGTGCACGCGAACGCCAATCGCGCAGCTGCCAGCCCGACGTCCGCACCGGTCGCCCGCCCCGCGTCCACCGGACCTCTGAGCATCGTTTCGGTAAGCCCCGCGGACCGGACCACCGAGGTGCCGAGTGACGCCACCATCTCCGTGCAGTTCTCCGTGCCGCTCGGCGCACATTCGCCCGCGCCCACGCTGACACCGCCGATCCCGGGAGCGTGGCAGGTGGTGACTCCCACCACCTACGCCTTCGTGGCGACCTCCCCGCTGCTCCCGTCATCCACCGAAACCGTCTCCGTTCCCGCAGGTGCCGCCGGTGTGGTGAGCGCTGCCGGCAAGAAGCTGGACCAACCGTCGACGGTGCAGTTCACCGTGGCCTTGGGCAGCACACTCCGCCTACAACAGTTGTTGGCCCAACTCGGCTACCTACCGGTCAGCTTCACCCCGGCCGGGTCGCTGGCCGCACCTCAGGAGGCGGCCCAGGCCCAGGAGGGCTCGTTCAACTGGCGGTGGGCCGAGCCGGCGGCGCTCGAGAACCTGTGGACGGCGGGCACCGCCAACGAGATCACCCGCGGTGCGGTGATGACCTTCGAGTCCCAGCACGGGATGAAGACCGATGGTGCGGCCGGAACGGCCGTGTGGGAGCAGCTCCTGGCCGAGGCCTCGGGTGGAACCCTGAACCCCGCCCCGTACAACTACGTGTACGTGTCCAAGGCGCTGCCCCAGACGACGACCGTCTACAGCAACGGGACCGAGGTGTACTCGACTCCTGCCAACACCGGCGTCGCCGCGGCGCCCACCGACTCGGGCACGTTCCCCGTCTACCTCCGCTACAAGGTGACCACCATGTCCGGCACCAACCCGGACGGGTCCAAGTACTCCGACCCGGGCATTCCCTGGGTGAGCTACTTCAACGGCGGCGATGCCCTGCACGGCTTCGTGCGCGGTAGCTACGGCTACCCGCAGAGCGTTGGCTGTGTCGAGCTGCCTCCCTCCAACGCTGCCGTCGTCTACCCGCTCACACCGATCGGAACCCTGGTCACCGTCTCCTGAGGTTGACAGCGAGCCGGCCCCTGGCCCGGCTGCCCGATGCGCTCCGGGAGGGTCACCCCACCGGACGGGCCGACGGAAAGTCGGGAGGACGCCTCTCACGGATGGCCTGAACTCCCTCTTTGGCATCGCGGCCGAGGAAGCCGACCATCTCCAGGGCAAGCGACTCGCCGAAGACGGGTGCGTTGGTGAGCATCCACTGGTTCAGCACCCGCTTGGTCCACTGCACCGCGGTGCGGCTCCCCTTGGCCAAGCGCTCGGCAACGGCCAGGGCCTCGGTGACCACGTCCCCGTCGGGCACGCACCGGGTGACCAATCCGATGCGTTCGGCCTCGACCCCGTCGATGAACTCGGCGGTCATCAGGTAGTACTTTGCCTTGGCCATCCCGCAGAGGAGCGGCCAGAGGATGGCGGCGTGGTCACCGGCCGCCACTCCCAGCCGGGTGTGACCGTCCGACAGTCGAGCCGACGAAGCGACGATGCTGACGTCTGCCAGCAGTGCGACAGCCAACCCCGCCCCCACTGCCACTCCGTTGATGGCAGAGACGATCGGCTTCACCGATGCCAGCATCTCCTCGACGATGGCCTTGGCGTCACGCCACTGCTCCACGACGGTCGCGTGGTCGGTGGTCATCTTCTCCACCATGTCGAGATCGCCACCGGCTGAGAACGCGGTCCCTGCACCGGTAATCACCGACACGGCCACCGAGTCGTCGGCGTCGACCACCGACCAGATCTGCGAGAGCTCGCGGTGCAAGCGTTCGTTGGCAGCGTTCAGCACCTCCGGCCGATTGATGGTGATGAGCAGCACCCCGTCGTGCGGTCGCTCGAACGCCAGGTGCTCGAAATCGCTGTACGCGGTGAAGGCTGTCGAACCCGGGTCGTCGGTCGTCACCGGATCACCGCTCCATCAATGGATGGCGCAGGCCGAGTTCGACCAGCGACTGTTCGGGATGACGCGGCTCCACCGCTGGCGGTGCCGCCCCGGCGACGGCGAGGACGTAGATGTTCCAGAACGGTGCCAGCCCGGCCGGCTCGATGTCGGCATAGAGGCGGCGCTCCACGTCGGGGCACCGGGTGAGGCCGGCATCGGCGAACTGCTGCGTCCACCATCCGAAGGAGGCGATGGTCAAGTGCCCCTCTACCAACCGGCCTTCGGCATCGACCGCCAGGTCCTCTTCGATCACCGGGCCCGGGTAGTCGGCTCCGAGCCGCCGGTAGTGATCGACCCGCTCGGGCCGGACCTTGCCTTCGAAATGCCCGTCCGCACCGGATGCGTTGACCCCGAACGACGGAATGGTGGCGTACAAGTAACCGCCGCAGACACGGGTCAGCTCGGCAAGCGCGATCGGCACCCGATCGGGCGGAAGATGCTCAAGTACCTCCAACGCCGACACCAACTCGAAGGCCCGGTTACCCCACGGGAGCCCGGCGAACAGGTTGGCCACCCGGAGGTGGCCGCTGGCGCCGGGGGTCGCGTGGTCGATGGCGAACTGGCTGAGATCACAGCCCTCGGCATCGATTCCCCGTTCGCGCAGCACCTCCACCAGATAGCCGGTGGCACATCCCACATCCAGTGAATTCTCGACCCTGAAGTTCCTCCACAGCAGCCACCCCGCGATATCGGCATTCGATGCAATGCGGTCGTAGCGGGCGTACCCCGATCGCCCGGCGCGATCACCCGACGCGTCCCGCCCCTCACCGAAGTAGCTGCCTCCGTAGGTGTCGGCGATGCCGTCCTCCCGGGCCTGGACCAAAGCCAGGCCCCGGTCGGCTGCGTCGGTCAGCTCGCGCCCCGAGACGGCCATCAGCCGACGGGAGCCCTCGGAGCTGGTTGCCAGACGGACCAGGGCGCGCCGCACTCCGTCCTTGGCCGATCTCCATCGGGTGGTGGGCATGGGTGGAGGTTAGCCGTGGTCCGATTTCGCGCTCTGTCGAGATGAGCCGGCTACCGGCGCCGGCCCCCACTACCGGATGTGAATTCTTACCACTCATAGTGTGGCGTATTTCACTCTGAGCGGTTATTGTCTTCGAAGGAGCCTCGATCAAGGACAGGTAGATGGCCAGGAGACGTGGGTCCTCGGGAGGATCACCAATGAACGAGCAGCAGATCGCGGTGGACCAGAGCCACTTTGAGCCGATGGCGTCCACAGGTAACCCTTCGGTGCTGGAAGTCGAACCGGCCCCCGGTCCCGCAAGGTTGCCCTCCGACGAGAAGGAACCGATGATGATCCAGGGTGAATCCTCCGGCGAAGCACCGACGGCATCGCTGGTCGGTTCCATGTCCGTCTTCACGCTCTCCGATGTCCTCTCCCTGCTGGCCGCCACCGACCAGACCGGTGAGTTGCAGGTGGCGAGCGAGGCTATGGACGGCCGGCTCTGGCTCGACAAGGGGGCGTTGTCCAACGCTCATGTCGGAGTGGCCACCACCATCGGCCAAGCCGTGTTCGAACTGGCCTGCATCGTGGACGGCTGGTTCTACTTCACCTCGGGGCTCGTCTCCTCCAGCGGGCAGCCCGCAGTTCCGGTGGCGGCCGTGCTCGAAGAGGTCGGTCCCCAGGTCGCCGAGTGGAAGGAGATCCGTTCCGTGGTCCCCGTCGAGGCCATTGTCAGCCTGTCACCCACTCCGCCAGGCCAGGACGTCCAGATCCGCAGCGATCAGTGGCAGGTGCTGACCACGGTCGGCAGCAGCGGCCGCTCGGTCAAGGCGGTGCTCGACGCAATCGGCGGCGACCGGATCGTCGGGATGCGCACGCTGCGCGACCTGCTGGCTGCAGGCCTCATCGTGGTCGGCGCTGTCCGCGATGAACCGCAGGGAGCCGAGGGCACCTCCCCGTTCGCCTTCCCGTCCATCGTGGGCAGCGAGAGCACCACCCTGCCTTCGCCACCTTCCGGCGGCTTCAGCGACGGGATCCGAGGCGACGATCTGGCGAACGTGCCGCGGTCCCCCGATCCTGACTCGGCAGTCGCCGCCGGCGAGGGCCGGTTCGAGAGCCTGGCCGAGGTGGCCATCATGCCGCCCCCGATCGCCGGCGATCCTTGGTCGCAGGTCGCCGGGTCCAATGGAAACAGAAACGGCAACCGCTCCGGCTCCACCATCGGGGACGACGGGGTGGCCTGAGCCTGGAAGCACCGACCAATGACTTGATTGGTTAGTCGCGCATCCGCGGAAAGTGCCTCCCCAGCTGGGAAAATGACGATGTTCAAAGTCGCATTTCCCTCAGCACAAGGAGGCACTTTCTGTGACGTCAGTCTCGCGCGGAATCGACCGCAT
>JADGOE010000005.1 GCA_017883135.1 Acidimicrobiales bacterium | reverse complement strand
AATGCCCATGCCTTCCGCCGCGAGACCGACACCACCCTCGCTGCCCTGGTGAAGGAAGGGCGGGCGATGAAGCGGGGCAACGACCTCTCGTGGCCACAGGTGATGATGGCCGCCAATGCCCCGATGATGACCAAGGCTGCTTTGGTCGACGGCCGCACAGACGTCGGCGTGCTGCCCACCGGTCAGGTGGTGGGGGAGATCGATGAGCTCCCCACCGTTGCCCAGTTGATCGAGCGGGTCATGGCCGAGGCGACGGCGGTCCTGGATCGGTTCGGAACTGCGGCCCAGACCTGAGAATGCCGTTCATCGGCACAGCCCCTTCTCCCCTCGTTTCCCCTGTGCGGCGCAGGGCCGCGGGTGCTCGGCTGCAATGCGTCAATGGATGGCACCATCTTCCACCGTGTGCTGACGCCCGTTCATCGCCAATGATGTGAATCCCCGGCGGTCAATGGCACCAGCAGGGGTGGGAAATATGAAATCGCCCATTGTGCCCGGCATGGGAGTGCGCAATACTGTTGCTCCGCCCATCAAGCGGCTTTTGCAACACAAATCAATGAGCACCTGCCAAATGCCCTGCCAATCCAAGCTCAGGATCACCCGATGCCTGCCTGTGGCGCGTCGATAGGCCCCGAGCAATTTGATCTCGAGGAGAACTGATGTCCGACCCGGTACAGCCGTCCTCATCCGACTCGTCAACACGCAAGACCGGCCGTGATACTCCGATGAGCATTGCCGGAGTGGGAGCGGTTACCGGTTACGGATGGGGCACAAAGCACATGTGGGACGGTTTCCTGCTCGGAGAGAGCGCCGTCAAGCGCCAAGAGGGTCTCGAAGGCTTCGTCGAGGGCGGGTACGCCTACATCTCCACCATCACCGCGGAAGGCGATCGGCAGGACGGTCCGAGCCGGTTCATGCAGGCACTCCGCTTTGCCGCCCGCGAGGCGATCACCGACGCCCTCGATCGAGGTTGGAAGCCCGGGCCCGTGGTTGGGGTGATCCACAGCCTGGTCCTCGGGGACGTGGAGATGTGGAGCGAGTTCCATCGATCGACGGCGAAGCGGATACGCGCCCGCCAGTGGGTGAACATGATGCCTTCGACCGTGATCTCCATGTTGATGAAGGAGAACGACTTCCACGGTCCGGCCATGTCGGTGTCGGCGATGTGCGCCTCGGGCAACGCCGGGGTGATCACCGCCAAGTCCTGGCTGGACTCGGGTGTCGCCTCGGACGTGATCCTGCTCGCCACCGACCTGTCCGGACTCGCCGAGAACCTCCGTGGCTTCAGCGATGTCGGCGTGGCCGTGCTCGACTCCCCACCGTTCGACGCCTGCAGGCCCTTTCAGGAAGGGAGCCGGGGGTTCGTCGGGGGCGAGGCCGCTGTGGCCATGGTGCTCTCGAACAACGACCGCGGTGCCTACGCCTCGGTGTTCGGTGGGGCGATGACCATGGACGGGTTCAACGCAGTGGCGATGGCACCCGATCTGGACGAGGTCTTCCGCTGCTTCCGAGAGGCGCTGGCCGTGTCGGGTGTCGACCCGTCCGAAGTGGCCTACATGAACGCCCACGGGCCCGGCACTGCCCAGTGCGATGCGGCCGAGGCCAGGGTGCTCGACGAGCTGTTCCCCCAGGCGCACGGCATCTTCTCCGTGAAGCCCCTGGTCGGGCACTGCCAGGCTGCGGCATCCGCCATCGAGATCCTGGCGACGATCTACGCCTTCCAGACCGGATACGTGCCGTCGCCACCCCAGGTGGCCCCAGGCCACCCGCGGCTGCTCAACGGGCGCACGCCACGCTTGCCCGGGCCGATGGTGAAGTCGTCCATCGGCATGGGCGGCTTCAACTCGGTGGTCGTCATCGGTGAACCTGACGCCTGAGGGGCACTTCGCTGAAGGCCGGCGCTAAAGCCTGGCGGCCATTCCGCCGATATCTCATGCCTATGGCCACGGCAAGTAGTTATGACGGTCGACGCCCCGCGGTGTCATTCGACCGAGTCGAGCGCGGCGACTCGGTCTTCGGCGACCACGCCTTCGAGCTGTCCCAAGAGGTCGACCTCACCACCGAGGGCCTCCAGACCGTCACCTGGGTCTACGACCGCAACAACGATTCGGTCCACTGGTCGGCCCCGATCGAGGAGTTCTTCGGCTTCGCCGCCGGCGTCCGAGGCTTCTCCGTGCACAGGGGTTCGGCGGCGGCCCTGGCCGCTGATGCCTTTCCCATCGACACCAGCCACCCGCAGGATCACCCGGACACCGGGCTGGACTTCGGCAACGGCTCCGAAGTCGGCGACCTGCTCCTCGCGCCCGTGTTGGCACCCATTCGCGCCGGGACGCCCTTTGCCGACTTCGACCTGCACATGATGGTGACCTGTCCGGACGGGATCGATCACCGCGTGGTGATCCGAGCCTCGCCCATGGCCGTTCCGGGCGAGACATCCGGTGCGCTCTCCGGCCGCCTGCAGCACTTCTACACCGGTGTGATGATCGATGTCACCGCTCAGCAGAAGTTCGAACGCGAGCTCGGCGACCTGGTCGATCGCTACCGATTGTTGACCGAGGTCTCCCCCGACGTGGTCTGCGTCCATCAGAACGGGAAGCTGGTCTACGGCAACCGCGCCGCGGTGAGACTGATCTGCTCGGGATCCTCGGACGACGACTACAGCCGGATGCTGGCCAAGCATTACGGCATGCCCGTCACGGACATCGTTCACCCCAACGACGTCGCGGGCATGGTGGACCGCCTCGCGCAGCTCACTGAGGACGGCCAGTTCTTCGAGCACGGCGAAGCCCGGGTGATGTCCCTCGACGGCACCGCCACCGTGATGGAGATCACCAGCATCCGCACCAGCTGGAACGGCGAGCCCGCCTACCAGGTGGTCGCCCGGGACGTGTCCGAGCGACGGGCCGCCGAGGCCGCAAACCGCTACCGGGCAAGCCTGGTGGCCCACGTCTCCGACGCCATCATCGGCATCGATGCCGACGGGAAGATCGAGAGCTGGAACGAGGCGGCCGAGGCCATCTACGGATGGAGCGAGGACGAGGTGGCCGGCCTGTCGATCGGCGCCGTGGTCACCGCCAACAGGACCGACAGTGCCGCCGTCCTCGAGCGGGGACAGCGGGCCCACCTTCGAAAGGACGGCTCCAAAGTCGACGTCCTCGTCTCGATCGACCCCCTGATCGACGACGACACCCAGCCTTCGGGGTGGGTGGTGGTGTGCACCGAGCTCACCGATGCCCGCCAGGCCGAGGCCGGTCGACGTGCCGCCGAGGAGCGTTACGAAGCGGTCGTGGCCTCGTTGAGCGAAGGGATCGTGCTCTTCGACGAGTCGGGGACCATCTGCGCGCACAATGAGGCCGCCGGGCGGATCCTCGGCGATCGGCTCGAGGCCGGCAGCGGCCACCAGATCTTCACCGGGTCGTCGATCGCCATCAACGGCGACGGTCATCCACTGTCCGCCGACATGTTCCCCCACGAGAAGACCTTGGCCACCAACGAGTCGGAGGACGACGTCGTCATCGGGGTGACCGACGGAAGCGGGCGCCGCCAATGGCTGTCCCTCAGTTCGCGGCTCTTGTCCGGCGCCGGCCAAGTCGATGCCCCCATGGTGGTCTGCTCGTTCACCGACGTCACCGATCGCAAGGCGGCCGAGGCCCAACTCAGTTGGCTCGCCTACCACGACTCCCTCACCGGGCTGGGCAATCGCCCACTGTTCAACGACGAGCTCGAGCGAGAGCTGCTCATCTCGATGCAGCGCGAGTCCAATCTGGCAGTGCTGTTCATCGACCTCGACCGCTTCAAGCTGGTCAACGACTCGTTCGGCCACGCCAGTGGTGACGAGGTCCTGCTGGCCCTGGCCCAACGGTTCAAGTCAGCGGTCCGGGGTGGCGACGTAGTCAGCCGATTCTCGGGTGACGAGTTCGTCGTGCTGTGCCGCAACGTCCACGATGTCCACGTCGCCGTCAGCCTGGCCACCGAGTATTCGAGGCTCCTGGCCGAACCGGTCCAGCTCTCGACCGGACGCAGCGTCGTGGTCACTTGCAGCGTGGGCGTGTCGTTCGTCATGCGAGGACTACAGACGGCCCAGGACATTCTCCAGCAGGCAGATGTGGCCATGTTTCAGGCGAAGAGCAAAGGACGCTCGAGGGTCGAGGTGTTCGACGAGTCGCTCCGGGCCAAGTCGGTGGCCCGACTCGAGATCTACGACGACCTGCGTCACTCGATCGATCACGACGAACTGGCCGTCCACTACCAGCCCATCGCGTCGGTCAGCGACGACCGCATTGTGGCCATGGAGGCGCTGGTCCGCTGGCACCATCCCACGCGCGGCCTGCTGGGCCCGATGGAGTTCATCCCCTTCGCCGAGGAGACCGACCTCATCTTCTCGCTCGGGAGCTGGGTGCTGCGCGAGTCCTGCCAGACCATGGCGAGGTGGCGCAGGGAGCTGCCGGGCGCGGAGAACGCCTACATCACGGTCAATCTCTCCGCCCACCAGCTCAACGACATCGAACTGCTGGACACCATCGCCTCGGCACTGGCCGACTCGGGGCTCCCGGCCGAGGCCCTGGTGTTGGAAGTCACCGAGAGCATGCTGATGAGCGACACATCGGCGTCGATCGCGATGCTCGGCGGCATCCACGAGATGGGCGTCGGGCTGGCCATCGACGACTTCGGCACCGGCGAGTCGTCCCTCGCCCGGCTCAAGCAGTTGCCCGTCAAGATCCTCAAGATCGACAAGTCCTTCGTGGACGGCCTGGGGGCCTTCGAGACCGACGAGGCGATCGTCGCCGCCATCGTGCAGCTCAGCAAGGCCCTCGGACTGGTCGTCCTGGCCGAAGGCGTGGAGACGCCGATCCAGCTACAGCGGATCGCCGAGCTGGGTTGCGACCTCTACCAGGGGTACCTGATGTCACGCCCCACCCGGGCGGACAGCGTCGACTTCAACAAGCAGGTCGAGTCGACGTCGCAGTCCGACCCCGTGTAGCGAGCGACCCGGCCCACCGACCGGCGGCTACCCCAACCGCTCGATGATGGTGGCGTTGGCCTGACCGCCGCCCTCGCACATGGTCTGGAGCCCGTAGCGGGCCCCGGACCTCTCCATCTCGTTGAGCAGGGTGGCCAGCAGCCGTGCCCCCCCGCCGCCGGTGGGATGCCCGATGGCGATGGCGCCACCGTTGACGTTGACCCTGTCCATGTCGGGATGGTGCTCCTTCTCCCACGCCAGCACCACCGAGGCGAACGCCTCATTGATCTCGACCACCTCGATGTCGTCGAGGGACAGCTTCGACTTCTCGAGCACCAGGGTGGTGGCGGGGATCGGGGCGGTCAGCATGATCACCGGGTCGTTGGCCGCCACCGCGAACGTGTGGAACCGGGCCCGGGGCCGAAGCCCGAGCTGTCCCGCTCGCTCTTCCGACATGATCAGCACCGCGCCTGCACCGTCGGAGATCTGGGACGATGTGGCCGCCGTCACCAGGCCGCCCTCGACGAAGCACGGTGGCAGGGACGCGAGCTTCTCGTAGCTCGAACCAGCCCTCACCCCTTCGTCGAACGTCAACGGTCCCTCGCCGGCGGGGTCACCGTCGTCACTGCCGGCCACCGCCACCTTGTCCTCGATGCGGGCGCGGCAGGTCGCCAGCGGAACGATCTCGTCGTCGAACCGGCCCTCGGCGATGGCTCGTGCTGCGCGGTCGTGGGATCGGAGGGCGAACCGATCCATCTGCTCGCGGTCGATCTCCCAGCGGCGTGCGATCTCCTCGGCACACAGTCCCTGATGGATGAAGTCGAACCGGCCGTGCACGGTGGGCCCGTAGGCCTCGCCGGGGCCGTGTTCCGTGGTGGACCCGATGGGCACCCGGCTCATCGCCTCGACGCCACCGCCTATGACCACGTCCATCGCTCCCGACATGACTGCTTGCGCCGCGAAGTGGACCGCCTGTTGGGCCGAGCCACACTGCCGGTCCACCGTCGTACCGGGCACGGTGTCCGGAAAGCCGGCGGCAAGGGCGGCGTTGCGGCCGATGTTCATGGCCTGCTCCCCCACCGTCATGGTGCATCCGAAGACCACGTCCTCCACCAGCGCCGGGTCGAGGTCGTTGCGCTCGAGCAGTGCCCTGAGCGGTTGGGCGGCCAGGTCGACGGCATGCCATCCCGACAATCGGCCGTTCTTCTTTCCCACTGGGGTACGGACCACGTCGACGATCACCGCGTTTGGCATCCCGTCATTGTGGCCGATGGGCCGTGGTTGCCGGAAATCTGGCGGTGTGTCAGATTTCCCGGGACACCCGCGAGCCGATGGACCTGACAATGGATACCCCGATGGACCTGCGATACACCGATGCCCAGGAGGCGTTCCGGGAGGAGGCACGCTCGTGGCTGTCTGCACGGGCACCGGCGCCACGCTCCCTTCCCTCCCTCGACACGGCCGAGGGATTCGAGGCCCACCGGGCGTGGGAGCGGACCATGTTCGACGATCGGTGGTCGGTGGTCTCGTGGCCCGAGGAGTACGGCGGGCGTGGCGTGGGAATCCTCGAGTGGCTCATCTTCGAGGAGGAGTACTGGCGGGCCCAGGCTCCGCTGCGGGTCAGCCAGAACGGGGTCTTCCTGCTGGCCCCCACCTTGTTCGAATTCGGCACCGACGGGCAGAAGGCCAGGTTCCTTGCGCCGATGGCCTCTGGCGCGGAGATCTGGTGCCAGGGTTGGTCCGAACCCGACGCCGGCAGCGACCTGGCCGGCATCCGCAGCCGGGCCAGGCGTGCAGATAACGACGACGGCTGGGTGCTGACCGGGCAGAAGACCTGGGCCTCCCGGGGTGCGTTCGCCGAATGGTGCTTCGGGCTGTTCCGGACCGACCCGGAGGCCGAGCGCCATCGGGGGCTCACCTACTTCCTCGTCGAGATGGGCTCACCGGGAGTGACCGTGCGGCCCATCCCGCAGATCGACGGTGAGACCGGGTTCGCAGAGATCTTCTTCGAGGAGGTCTTCGTGCCCGACTCGCAAGTCCTCGGGGGAGTCGACCGAGGGTGGAACGTGGCCATGGCCACCGCCGGCTCCGAACGAGGGCTCAGCCTGCGAAGCCCGGCACGCTACTGCGAGGCTGCAGGCCGGCTGGTGGCGCTCTACGCGGAACGAATGGTCAGCGACCCCGAGCGCGCACTGCGCACGGCCGATGCCGTCGCCCAGGCGTGGATGGACGCCGAGGCCTACCGGCTCAACACGCTGTGGACCGCCACCCGTGTGCTGGACGGAGGGTCGGTGGGACCAGAGGCGAGTGCCAACAAGATCCACTGGTCGGAGACCGACCTCGCCATCCACCGGGCGGCCCTCGCCCTGTTGGGCCCCGAAGCCGAGCTGCATGGCGGCGGTGCGGACGCGCCGTGGCTCGATGGGTACCTGTTCGCCCTGGCCGGCCCCATCTACGCCGGCACCAACGAGATCCAACGGAACGTGGTGGCCGAGCGCATGCTCGGGCTGCCCCGCGGCTGAGACGGGGCAGGACTGCCATGCACTTCGCGTTCACCGACCAGCAGATCGAGTTCCGAGACGCCGTCCGGCAGGTACTGGCAAAGGAGTGCACCACCGACGATCTGCGCGCCGCCTTCGCCGCACCAGCAGTGCGCACGGCCCGCTGGGCCACGTTGGCCGAGCTCGGCGTGGTCGGCCTGTCGGTACCCGAAGCCCACGGCGGGCTGGGGCTGGGCCTCCTCGACCTGGTGCTCCTCCTCGAAGAGGCCGGCCGGGTGGCGCTCCCCGAGCCGCTGACCGCGACCACCGCGCTGGCGGCACCGCTGCTGGCCGGCCTCGAGGACTCCGACCCCGGGCGCGCCGGGCAGGTGGCATCCTGGCTGGAGCAGATCGCCACCGGCGCGATCGGTGCCGCGGTGGGTCCACTTCCGGGCTCCTCGGCGCCTACCACCGGGGCCATCGGCGCCGACCTGATGGTGCTCACCGCCCCGGGGCCGGATGGCCGCCCGGAGATCCACGTCGTGAAGGGGGACGCCGTCGCCGTCGCCGCGGTCGCCTCCCTCGATCCCACCCGGCGCCTGGGTGTGGTCACCTGGGAGCCCACCGTCGGCACCCGGGTGGCATCCGGGCCGACGGCCGGGTCGGCCATCCTGGCCACCGCGAACCGGGCCGCCGTGGCCACCGCGGCCGAACTGCTCGGGCTGGCCGAGGCGATGATCGCCATGGCCGCCGGGTATGCCAAGGAGCGCCAGCAGTTCGGAAAGCCGATCGGGGCGTTTCAGGCGGTCAAGCACCTGCTGGCCGGAGCCCAGGTCAAGCTCGAATTCGCGCGTCCCGTCGTCTACGGCGCAGCCTGGTCCATCGACTATGTGACGCCGCACTCGTCGAGGTCGGCGTCGGTGGCCAAGGCCTACGCCTCGGACGCGGCGGTGGAGGCGGCCCGCGTGGCGCTCCAGGTCCACGGGGCCATCGGCTACACCTGGGAGTGCGATCTGCACCTCTTCATGAAGCGCGCGTGGGCACTTGCCGAAGCTTGGGGATCGGCTGGCGACCATCGCCACTTGGTGCTGGCTTCGCTGGTCGGTCCGACATAGGCGAGGCCGGCGCGACGAAGGTTACGACCCGTCGAGGAGTGCCAGGAACCTCCGAGCGAACAGGTAGCTGTCACCGGGCCAGCGGCCCGAGACGTAGTTTCGGTCCTCGACGACGAAGGCATGCCGGTCATCGGCGCCGGTGCCCCGGGTGAGGGTCCGTGGCCCGCGCTCGAACTGGGCCGGACGGTCGAGTGCGGCGCAGACCTCGTCTTCGACGTAGGCCGGATACGTTCGGTAGTACCGCCCGAGCCGCCACGCAGTTGCGAGATAGGCGCCGCGCTCCATGTACTTGGGGAGGCAGGTGGTCCGGCGGTCGGCGAGCACGCTGCGCCCGTTCGCCGGGTCCGTGCTCCGGGCCAGGACGAGCACGCCGTGGCAGATCGCCCCGACCGGTCGGCCGAGAGACCAGAAGGCGGCAACCTGGTGCTGCAGCTCCTGTGACCCGAGGTACTGGCGCATACCGGGCGCGTGCCCGCCGGGGAGCAAGAGGCCGTCGAAGGAAGTGACGTCGAGCGACTGCCAGCTGACCGGTGCGGCGAGCTCCGGTGACGCCACCAGTTGACGGTAGAACTCGATCGGCTCCGCTTCGGCGCCGAGTTGACCGAAGATCACTCCGCTCAGGAGGCGTGGGTCGCATGCCGGCGCCCGTCCGCCGCCTTCGGTGGCAAACGTGACCGCATGGCCCGCCTCCGTGAGCAGTCGCCACGGCACGGCAACCTCGGTGGTGTCGAAATCACGGTCCGGCAACGGCATCAGCACTCGCATGGCCGGCTACTCCCCCCGGGCGTTCCGGATCGAGACCGCGTGCTCGTATCCGGACCGCTGCTTCACCCGTGCAGTATGCCCGCCGCGCTCAGGGCCGGGTGGGTTCGGCAGCAAGGTGAGATGGGATGTACCTAAAATCGGGCACTGATACACCCATGACGGACAGTGATCACCATGTCCGGGGACACCGCCGAGGAGTATCTGACCCGGGCGGTCGTCTTCCCCCTCGATCCCACACCGGCCCAGGAGCGCCTGCTCTGGTCCTACTGCGGGGCGGCTCGGTTCACCCACAACTGGGCGCTGGCGCTGGTGAAGGACAACCTCACCCTGCGCACCGAGCAACGGGAGTCTGGTGCGCCCGAGGCCGACCTCACCCCGTCGCAGTCCTGGTCGGCCTACTCATTCAACAAGGAGTGGAACGCCGCAAAGGATGACGTGGCTCCGTGGTGGCGTGAGGTCTCGATGCACGCCTTCCGGTCCGGGGTGACTGCGGCAGCGGCAGGTCTCGAGAACTTTGCCACATCCCGGAAGGGCACCCGCAAGGGCCGACCGGTCGGGTTCCCAAGGTTCAAGTCCCGTGACCGGTCCAAGCCATCGGTCACCTTCGTCGAGATCAACCACCAGGAGTCGTGGTTCGAGGATCCCGATGTCCTCCAAGGACGGACCTCGCCCCACGGCCACCGCATCCGGCTGATGCTTCCCCAGACCACGCCCGACCGTGAGGTGCAGCGGCGCCGTGCCAACCTGGCTTGGATCCACACCACCGAGTCCACCCGCCGTCTGGCCAGGAAGGTCGCAGCCGGCGCCTCCTCCATCCAGAAGGTCACCCTCTCCTACACCGGAGGACGCTGGCAGGCCTCGGTCCTGGTGCGATACCTGGTGGCCCCAGTCATCCGGCCAACCAAGCGCCGGGCAGTGGGCCCGATGGCGACCATCGGCATCGATGCCGGCATCACCCATCTGGCCACAACGTCCCGACCGGTCCCCGGGATCACTGACACCCACGGGCACATCGCCAACCCCTGGGTGCTGGAGAAGCAGCGCAAGCGCCTGGCCAAGCTCGACCGGAAGCTGGCGCGCTGCGTACCGGGTTCGAAGAACCGGGCCAAGGTCAAGCGCCAGCGTGCTCGGCTGCACGGTGCCATCACCAAGACACGCGCGCTGGCCATCCATGCCACTACCAATGCCCTGGCTGACCAGTTCGAGGTGGTGGCGGTCGAGGACCTCAACGTGGCTGGCATGGCTACCAAGAAGCGCCACCTGGGGCGGGCGTTGGCCGATGCCCCGATGGCCGAACTGCGCCGTCAGCTCACCTACAAGACGTCCGACCGTGGGACCACCCTCGTGGTGGTCGATCGGTTCTACCCCTCCTCGAAGACCTGCTCTGTCTGCGGTGCAGTGAGAGCCAAGCTGGACCTCTCGGTGCGGGTCTTCGAGTGCAGCACCTGTGGGATGACCCTCGACCGGGACATCAACGCAGCCATCAACATCGAGGCCGAGGGCAGGCGACTGCTCGAGGCCAAGCTGGAATCGCTCCAGCCTCCAGTACCAACGCAGAACGTCGCCGGGCTACGACCGGAGACGGTAAACGCTGACCCGAGGACAGAGAAGACCGAGGTGCTCACGGGCACTGCGGCACTGGCCGCTCGCAGGGCAGAACCACGCAGCCGCGTAACTGTCGCGGTGTAGGACGTGGACGGGGTGCAGTCGTTTCGCTGTTGAGGCGAGACGGGTGCGCCCGGTTCAGAGGTCAGGTGCGGATGTGCCTTTTTGGGTACATCCATCTCACCTTGCTGCCGGACCTAGGGCCGGGCGAAGGCGTAGATCGACATCCCGTTGTAGACCGCCGATTGTGACGGCAGGTAGGGCCCGTTGACGATGACCGCCAGCGAGCCGACGGGCGCCGGGCCGGCGTCCCCTTCGATGGTGACGATGGCGCCGTCCGGCCAGGTCTGCACGACCAGGCCGACGTGGACGGAGGTCGAGGTGGAGGAGGGCCCGGTCCCGTAGAGGACGGCGTCGCCCGGCAACGGCGTGGACGTGGGCCCCAGCACCTCGCCGTTGGCCGCGGCCCACCCGTAGATGTTTCCGGTGAAGGGGTACGGCGGGATCGGGATACCGGCCTGTTCCCACACCCAGGTGGCGAACAGGGCGCACCACTGCTCGCAGGGCCCGTAAGAATTGCAGAACATTCCGCGGACCGGGTCGCTGTTCACCTGGCTGTTGGCGATCGCCACGACGGCGGCGGCGGTGCCCGACGGCGAGGGGTTGGGCGGGTTGGAGAACGAGTACGACCATCCGTCGGGCTCGAGCAGCCAGTACCCCTTGCCATCGGGGGTCAGCGCGATGCCGGTCACCGGGGGCACGTTTGCCGGATCACCCCCGTAGCCGGCGCCCAGCGAGCCGTAGTACGGCGCGACCCCGAACCCGAAGATGCCTCCGTCGGTGGCCACCAGTAGGTAGCCGCTGCCCGAGGGGGTGGCCACCATCCCCGTCACCGGGTCGTTGAGGGCCTGTCCCCCCATCGATCCGTGGAACGGTGCGTCACCGAAGGCGAACATCCCTCCGTCGGACGCGACGAGCCAGTACCCGTTTCCGTCACCGGTCGACGCCAACCCGGTCACCGGCGCATTGAGGGGGGTCCCGCCCATCGATCCGTGGAACGCGGCGTCCCCGAAGGCGAAGATGCCACCATCGGCGGCAACCAGCCAGTAGCCCTTGCCGTCGGGAGTCGAGGCCATTCCCACGATCGGCTGGTTGAGGGGGGACCCGCCCATCGATCCGTAGAACGACGCGTCCCCGAAGGCGAAGACCCCACCATCGATGGCGACCATCCAGTAGCCCTTGCCGTCTGGAGTTGCCCCCATCCCGACGACCGGCCCCTGCAGGCTCAGCGACCCCAACGATCCGTAGAACGCTGCGTTGCCCTCGGCATAGACGCCGCCGTCGGCTGCCGCCAACCAGTAGCCCTGGTCCGCAACGGTCGACGCCGGATTGACCGACATGGCCACCATCACCGAACTGAGCGGGGTTCCGTGCGCTGCATTGACCGCCAGGGCGTCACCGAATCCGATCACGCCCCCGCCCTGGTACACCCGGGGTGCGGCGCTGTGACCGATCGTCGCTGCTCGGGCGGCGCTCGGCACCGTCAGGACCCCGACCGCAGCCGCCAGCACCACAGCCAGCATCACCGGTGCCCGGAAGCGGGCTCGGGCCGCCGGGCGTCGGAGGATCGAAGACCTCCGGGCCGGCCTGGGCATAATTACCACTCTCCGTAGCCACAGAGTCAACCCGACCGCTTCGGTGCCCGGCATGCTGGTCCATGCTAGGCACTCTGATCGCAGTTGTGGAGGGCTATCACGAGAAGTTCTTGTTACAACCACTGTAGGTGCTGTTCACAGGCCACTTCTGTCAGGGATCGATCCGCGGGACCAGACGGGTTTTGATCGCCCGGCGAGTAGTAGACGGCCCGACCCGACGGTTCGGTGACCTGCAACCCCAGGTGCCAAATCTCATGCTGGGTGGTATTGTGGTCGCACCGCTACTGAGAGTGGTATCTGACCCCTGACTGGAGTGCTAGATGGAAGGACATCAGCGGTGACTCCTCGGCCGAGTCAGCCCGAACCGTTCATCCGGGGAGCCCCCTATCCGGCAGCGGGGGACGTTCACTACCCACGCGCCGATCCCGCCGACTCGGCCCGGCTCCCGTCCGATGTACGCCAGGCGGCCACGGTGCCGGTCGGGGTCCGGATCGAGCTGGTGGGCGACGCCCAGGCCATCGACATCGCCTACCGCACCACGACGGGCAACCTCGGCTACCGCGGCGACGGCGCGGGCATCGTGTTCTCCGTGTGGCGCGGCGGTCGGAAGGTCTGCGAGGAGGAAGCGGTGCTCGGCGACGGGCTCATCCGCCTGTCACTCGGCGCCGACTCACATGACAAGCCGGCCGTCATCTACCTCCCCGAGGGCATGCGACCGCTGATCCTGTCCCTCACCGCGGTGAAGGGAGAGATCACCCCGGCTCCGGCACTGCCGCGCTGGATCGCCTACGGCGACTCCGTCACCCAAGGGTGGATCGCCTCGGGACCTTCCCAAGCTTGGGCGACCATCGCTGCCAGAAAGACCAGCCTCGACCTGATCAACCTCGGCTACGCCGGAGCCGGCCGCGGTGAGATCGTCTCGGCCGAGCACATCGCAGCGCTCACGGCCGAGGTCATCACCATCGCCTACGGAACAAGCTGTTGGACCCGCACTCCGCACAGCGTCGGAATGATCGCCGAGGGACTGGCAGGCTTCCTCGACGTGGTCCGCCAGGGGCATCCGACCGCGCCGGTGCTTGTCATCAGCCCGGTCCGGCGCCCCGACGCCGAGAACGTGCCCAACAAGCTCGGGGCCTCGCTGGCCGACATCCGACACGCCATCGAGTCGGTGACCCGGGATCGAATCGTCTCCGGCGACGCGACGCTGTACCTGGTGGCGGGCGAGGGGATCATCGGTGACGAGCACCTGGCCGACGGGATCCACCCCGGCGACGAGGGCCACAAGCGGATCGCCGCCACTGTGGCAAAGGCCCTCCTCACGGCGATCAGATCGGCCCACGAAGCCTCGGCACCCGCGGTGGTGGACAACGAGGCCACCCCGGCCGGCCAGGCGACCGGCCAGGCGACCGGCCAGGCGACCGGCGAGGACGAGGTCGACGGCGACGGAGGGGGCGAGGACGGCCGGGGGGATCATGCCATCCGGGCAGACAAGGCTGCAGCCGGGTCACTGCACTGAGGGCCATGTGCACTGACCCGCCAGTGCGCCGACCTATCGCGCACTGACCTACTCTTCGGGTCATCCGACACCGTCGTCCGTCACGCCCGACGGTGTCGCACCACTGACCGACGTCCGAAGGTAGGAAACCGCCATGGAAGCCACCACGCTCATCGAATCGTTCCGCGTCGACGGCAAGGTTGCCGTGGTCACCGGGGCGGGCAGCGGCATCGGGAGGGCAAGTGCTCTGGCACTGGCCGGGGCCGGGGCCGCCGTCGTCTGCGCCGACATCAACGAGGAGACCGCCGCCGCCACTGCCGAGCAGATCGTGGCCGCCGGGGGTACTGGCGAAGGGGTCGCTCTGGACGTCTCCGTCAGGGGTGACGTCGACGCCCTGGCCGAACGGGTGCTGGCCGAGCGAGGGGGCATCCACGTGTGGTGCAACATCGCCGGCATCATGGTGGAGGGTCCGTTCCTCGAAGCCCGAGAGGACGACCTCGACCGCATCCTGTCGGTGAACCTCAAGGGGGTGTTCTTCGGCTGCCAGGCTGCAGGCCGTGTCATGGTCACCCAGGCCGAAGGCGGCAGCATCATCAACGCCTCGTCCGCCGCCGCCGACGCGCCCAGCCCCAACATCGTGAGCTACGCCATCTGCAAGGCCGGCGTCGTGCAGATGACCAAGTCGTTGGCCATCGAGGTCGGCAAGAAGGGCGTGCGGGTCAACGCGGTGGCTCCGGGGTTCGTGCTCACCGGTATGACCGGGCGGTACTTCGTCCGGCCCGATGGGACGGTGGACGAGGAGATGCAAGAGGCGGTCATCGGTCCCATGCGGAAGTTCACGCCGTTGCGGAAGATCGGGGAGCCCGAGGACATCGCCGCCGCGGTCCTCTACCTGGCATCGGATGCGGCCCGCTTCATGACAGGCCAGGTCATCCGGCCCAACGGTGGGGTGGCCATGGTTTGATCAGCGGGGCCCGCCTCACCTGACACACCGTCAGAACGGGGGATACACTCGCCCAATGGCCGACCTCCCGAAGATCATCTCCGTCGACGACCACGTCGTCGAGCCCGCCAACGTCTGGACGGACCGCCTCCCGAAGAAGTACCACGAGGTCGGGCCCCGGGTGGTCCGGGGCCCGATGGGTGAGGTCACCTTCATCGGAGGAAAGCTCACGGTCACGCCGGGCTCGCAAGGCGTTCCTACCGACTGGTGGTACTACGAGGACCTCAAGCGCCCGCTGCTCAGGGTCGACTCCGCGGTCGGCGTGCCCCGCGACGAGGTCACCATGCGGGGCATCACCTACGAGGAGATGCGTCCGGGCTCCTACCTGGTCCCCCCTCGTCTCGAGGACATGGACATCAACCATCTCGAGGCGTCGCTCTGCTTCCCCACCTTTCCGCGATTCTGCGGTCAGACCTTCACCGAGGCAAAGGACAAGGAGCTCGGCCTGCTGTGCGTCAAGGCCTACAACGACTGGATGGTCGAGGAGTGGTGCGGTCCCGAGGCCGAGGGCAGGCTCATCCCGCTGACCCTCATTCCGCTGTGGGACGCCGAACTGGCCGCCGAGGAGGTCCGGCGCAACGCAGCGCGAGGCGTGCGCGCGGTGTGCTTCAGCGAGATCCCGCCGTTCCTCGGGCTGCCCTCCGTCCACGATCCCGACCATTACTGGGACCCATTCTTCCGTGCGTGCGCGGAGACCGGCACCGTGGTCAACATGCACATCGGCTCGTCGTCGAAGATGCCGTCCACCTCGGCCGATGCGCCGCCGGCCGTCGGGTCCACCCTGACCCATACCAACGCCACCTTCTCGATGGTCGACTTCATGTTCTCGGGGGTGCTGGTCCGCTTCCCCGACCTCAAGCTGGCCTATGCCGAGGGGCAGATCGGATGGATCCCCTACATCCTCGAGCGGGCCGACAAGGTCTGGGAGGAGAACCGGGGATGGGGCGGGGTGGCCGACATCGTTCCCGAGCCGCCGTCCACCTACTTCCACCGCCAGATCTACGGGTGCTTCTTCGACGACGCCCACGGACTCCGGTCGGTCGACGAGATCGGCGTGGACAACATCACCTACGAGTCGGACTATCCCCACTCGGACTCCACGTGGCCCCACACCCGCCAGATCGCGGAGAAGCAGATGAAGGACCTCAGCGACGACGCGAAGTACAAGATCCTCCGGGGCAACGCCATCAAGCTCTACGACCTCGACTTCAAGTGATCTCGCGGGCCTAGGCCGCCACTCCCCCATGGACCTGCGGTACACCGACGCCGAACAGGCGTTTCGACACGAGCTTCGCAGCTGGCTCGAGGCCACCCTCCCGAACCTTCCACCGAAGCCGTCGCCCGACGATTGGCCGGGGCGCCGCGCCTATGACACCTACTGGCAACGGCTGCTCTTCGATGCCGGCTACGCCGGGGTCGACTGGCCGGTCGAAGGTGGTGGCCGCGGGTCGTCCCCCGTCGAGGAGCTCGTCTTCAAAAAGGAGCTCGAGCGGGCCCACGCCCCCTACGTGGGGGTCAACTTCGTTGGACTGCTCCACGCAGGTCCCACCGTCATCGCCGAGGGGACCGCCGAGCAGCGCCGGCGTTACCTGCCCCCCATCCTCCGGGGCGACGAGGTGTGGTGCCAGGGGTTCTCCGAACCCGACGCCGGCAGCGACCTGGCGTCGATGCGCACCCGGGCCGTCCGCGATGGTGACGACTACGTGGTGACCGGCTCGAAGATCTGGACCTCGCATGCCGAAGTGGCCGACTACTGCGAGCTCTTGGTCCGCACCGGTGGCGACGACAGCCGCCACCGGGGGATCTCGTGGCTGATCCTTCCCATGGACACCCCCGGTGTCGAGATCCGGCCGCTCACCACCATTGCCGGGTCGACCGAGTTCGCGGAGCTGTTCCTCGACGAGGTGCGGGTGCCGGTGTCGAACCGGGTCGGCGACGAGAACGACGGTTGGAGGGTGACCATGGTCACCTTGAACTTCGAACGCGGCACGGCCTTCGTCGGCGATCTGCTCGAAGCCATCGAGCTGCTGGTGAGCACGGTGGCCCTGGCACAGCGGACCGGTGCATGGTCAGACCCCGGCGTCCGACGACAGGCCGGCCATCTGCGTGCCGAGCTCGACGCCTTGTGGGCACTGACTAAGCGCAACGTGTCCCAGGCCGCCCGCACCGGGGTGCCGGGGGTGGGTGGGACCTTCTTCAAGCTCGCCTACTCCGAAACGCGCCACAAGCTGGGCGAGTTCTCGCTGGCATTGTTGGGCCGGGCCGGTCTGGCGGCCGATGACGTCGAGGGCCTCGACGGCAACGGGCCGTTGCCGGCCGAGACCATGGTCGAGGACTGGCTGCGGGGCATCTCCTTGACCATCGCCGCGGGGACCTCGCAGATCCAACGGAACATCGTCGGCGAGCGGATCCTGGGTCTCCCCAAGGAGCCCGCAGTCGCTGCACCGGCGGCCGCCGGTGCGGCCGCGCCGGCGGCCACACCGTCATGAGCACACGGTCGACACCGCTGCGGCCGTGCACCACCCGACCGGGCCGAGCGCGAAGGGGCGGGACGGGAACATGGACTTCGAACTGACCGAGCTCCAGGTCGACCTGGCCCAGGGGGTGCGGCGCCTGTGCGAGGGCCGGTTCCCGCTCGAGCAGGTGCGCCTGGTCGAATCGGCCGACCGGGTCGTCGACCGGGCGGGGTGGCGACAGCTCGGCGAGGCCGGTGTCTTCAACCTGTGCCTGGCCGAGGCGGCGGGTGGGGTCGGGCTGGGGCTGGCCGACGCCGCCCTGGTCTTCGAGGAGTTGGGTCGCGCCCTGGTGCCGGGTCCGCTGGTGGCCTCCCACCTGGCCGCCGGCTTGATCGACGGTGCCGACGACGGTTCGGTGGTGGTCGGTCTCGTCGAGCGCCCCGACCCGGCCGTCCCGGCGAGCGGCGTGCACCCGGTGGTCATCGAGCACCTGGGCGATCTCGATGTCCTGCTGGTCCTGTCGGCTACCGGGATCTCCTCGGTGGATCCCGAGTTGCTGGGCGCCACCCGGCTGAACCGGCCGATGGACCCGCTGACCCCGGTATGGACGGTGCCGGCGCTGCCGGAAGGCACGCCGGTGGCCGGGCCCGAGATCGCCGCCTGGTGGCGGAGGGACGGTGCCGTGCTCACCGCCGCGCTCCAACTCGGGTCGGCGGCATGGACCACGGAACTGGCGGTCGGGTACGCCAAGCAGCGACGGCAATTCGGTCGGCCGATCGGGGGCTTCCAAGCCATCAAGCACCTCTGTGCCGACATGGCGGTGCGCACCGAGGTCGCCCGATGCGCGGTCCACGCCGCAGCGGTCACCGTCGACCAGCCCGATGTCGGTGACCCCCTGGTGGCCGCAGCCGGGGCCAAGCTGCTGGCCGACGAAGCCGCCGTCACCAACGGACGATCGTGCATCCAGGTCCACGGCGGCATGGGGTTCACCTGGGAGGTACCCGCCCATCTGGCCTACAAACGGGCGCGGGTACTCGCCACCCAGTTCGGGACCGAAACCGAACTTGCCGAGTCCCTGGCCGAGTCTCTGACCGGGTCGTAATGTGATCCGGTGAGCAACTCCCCCGTCACCCCGCCCGCGGACGTCGTCACCGTGCTGCCAACAGGCCGGACGGTGTTCGGCATGCAGCTGCCCGTCCAGTCGCAGTCCACCATCTACGTCCAGCCCTGGGAGCCGACGGCCGGCCCCGACGAACTTGCCGCGGTCGCCCTGGCCTGCGAGGCTGCCGGCTTCTTCTATGTCGGCGTCTGCGACCACACGTTCATCCCCGAGCGCCTGGCCGGTGCCATGAGCACGACCTGGTACGACACCATCGCCACCCTCGGCTGGCTGGCCGGGGTCACCACCGACATCCGGCTCCTGTCCCACATCTACGTGCTGGCGTTACGGCATCCGCTGCGTGCAGCCAAGGAGTTCGCCACCATCGACGTGCTGTCGGCTGGCCGGGTGATCTGCGGAGTCGGTGCCGGGCACGTCAACGAGGAGTTCGACCAGATGGGCCCCGACTTCGATCACCGTGGACCGGCCACGGACGAGGCCATCGCCGGCCTGGCCAAGGGCCTGTCCGAAGAGTTACCCTCGCTGGAGGGCCCGCGGTGGAAGGCCTTGGGCCTGGGCCTCCGCCCCAGGCCGGTCCAGTCGCCGCGCCCACCCATCTGGACCGGCGGCTCGTCACCGGCCGCACTCCGCCGGACCGCCCGCTTCGCCGACGGCTGGCTTCCCCAGTCCCTCGGGCCCAACGCGGAGCTCCTGGGCCAGCTGCGACGCCTACGCGACGAGCACCGGGACGGGGCGCCGCTCGACATCGGCGGAATCTCCGAGTTCCTCTACGTGGGCTCGCCACCACCGGGCCTCGACGTACCCAAGGGCACCGTGGCCGGGCCGCCCGAGGTGGTCGCCGAGTACCTGCGCACCTTTGCCGACGCCGGGGTGGGACAGGTGCAGGTGCGGTTCCCGTCCCGCACCGTCGGGGAGCTGTGCGACCAGATCGCCGCCTTCGGAGGTGACGTGGCGCCACTGCTCGGCTCCTGAGCGCGGGTCACGACCGGCACCGCCGGGTCAGGGGGTCGAGGTTGTCTGGCCGGTCCCCGAGGTGGACGTGGCCGTGGTGGTGGTCGATGACGCCGTGCCCTTGACGGTCGTCGTGGTCGACCGTCCCGCCGACGTGGTCGTCGATGACGCCGCGCCGTTGGGGGTGGTCGTGGACGCGGCGGGCGGTCCTGTCGTGGTCGAGGTGGTGCTCGAAGCACTCGGAGGCCGGGTCGTGGTGGGCGACGGTGGCGGAGCGGTCGTGGTCGTGGTCGTGGTCGTCGATGTGATGCCCGGTATCGCCGGGACGGTGTTGGAAGTGCCCGTGGCGGCCGGTCCATCGGGCGGGTAGAGGTAGCACCAGGTCCCAAAGGCGAGGAACGCCAGCGCCATCACCAGGGTCGACCGTCGGATCGGGAACCGCCGATGGACCGGCACCGACATGAACCCGACCAGGGCGCTGTGCTGGGTGGCACCTGGGTCGGAGCCCGCGTCGGCAGGGGCCGGGCCATCGCCACCCGGCACCGTCTCCTCGTCGTCGAGCGAGGCCTGGCCGCCGTCCCCGGACTGGTCGCTCACGGCACGGTCCGGGCGCCGCTGTCCCCCACGGCCGGCGAGGTGATGCCGGCCGAGCGCAGTGCGGTGGCCGCCCGGTAACGGATCTCCCGGGCCACCTCGAACTGGCGTCCGGGCAAGGTGCGGGCGATGAGTCGGAGCTGGACGTACCCGACGTCGATGGTCTCCACTCCGGCCACCACCGGATCACCGAGGAGCAGATCGCTCCACCGGGTCTCCGTCGCCATCTCTCCGACAACCTCCCTCAACAAGGCGGTCACCCGCCCGAGGTCTTCGGTCACCTGCACCGGGATGTCGATGACCGCTCGCGACCAGTCCTTCGAGAGATTGGTGACCTGACGCAGCGCGCTGTTGGGGACCACGACCAACTCCCCCTGGGCCGTACGAAGCTTGGTGACCCGGAGGGTCAGCTCTTCGACCGTGCCGGTGATCCCCGCCGTCTGGCCGGGCACCGACAGCCGGATCACGTCACCGAAGGCGAACTGGCGCTCGGCGAACAGGAAGAACCCGGCCAGCAGGTCACCGACCATCTGCTGGGCCCCGAAGCCCAGTCCGATGCCGACCACCGTGGCCGGGGCCACCAGAGTGGTGAGAGGGATCCCCAGCCGATCGAACGCGAGGATGGACGCGATGAAGTAGGTCAAGGCCACCGCCACCCACTCGATCGCCTCGCTGATGGCCCGCGAGCGTTTGAGCCCCTCAGAAGCCACCGCTCCCGACTCGATCTGGCGGCGGATCTGGACATCGATCCAACGGCGGCGCCTCTCCCCCATCCAGTGGGCGAACCGGACGGCGAGCCCGGCCCCCAGCAGCAGCACGATGACGGGCAGGAGGTGGTTCTGAAACCAAGAGTGGTGGATGTGCGGAAATTACCATCGTCCGTCGTGCCGGCCGGGGCCGTCAGTCCGGCGTCCGCGGTGGGAGTGCCGTAAACTGACGGTCTGTCAGTTCTGAGCCCGAGCCCGGCGCAGGGCTCGCAGGGCTCGCAAGAACGCCTCGCCCACCACATGAAGGGAACACCACCATGCTCGATTACGTCATCCGCAACGGCCTGGTCGTCGACGGGACCGGCGCTCCCGGACGTCGAGCCGACGTCGGCATCCGGAGCGGGATGATCGTGGCCGTGGGCGAGGTGGGAGACGTCGGCGCAACCGAGCTGGACGCCGAGGGCATGGTGGTCGCCCCGGGCATCATCGACCCCCACACCCACTATGACGCCCAGCTCTTCTGGGACCCCACCGCCTCTCCGTCGAACCTCCACGGCGTAACGACGGTGATCGGCGGAAACTGCGGATTCACCCTGGCCCCGATCAAGGCGGCCGATCATGACTACATCCGCCGGATGATGGCAAAGGTCGAGGGCATGCCCCTCGACGCGCTCGAGAACGGGATCGCCTGGGACTGGACCAGTTTCGGCGAGTACCTCGATCGGCTCGAGGGCAACCTCGGGGTCAACGCCGGGTTTCTGGTGGGCCACTGCGCACTTCGCCGGTGGGTCATGGGATCCGATCGGGCATCAGAGGTCGCCTCCGATCAGGAGCTGGCGGCAATGACCCAGCTGCTGGCCGAATCGATCGAGGCCGGAGGGCTCGGTTTCTCCTCCTCGCAGTCCCGCACCCATTCGGACGGGGACGGCAACCCGATCTCCTCCCGCAACGCCGATCGCAGGGAGATGCTGGCCTTCTGCGAAGTGGTACGCGACCACCCGGGCACCACACTCGAGTACATCACCGACGGGTGTCTGGACACGTTCTCCGACGAGGAGATCGACCTGATGGTCGCCATGACCACCACGGCGCGCCGACCTCTCAACTGGAACGTGCTGACCGTCGACTCGCGCACCCCGAACAAGACGGCGCGCCAGCTCGAGGCCTCATCGGCGGCGGCCGCGGCCGGCGGACGCATCGTGGCGCTGACCATGCCGACGCTGGTGCCGATGAACATGAGCTTCCGGACCTTCTGCGCCCTCTTCCTCATCCCCGGCTGGGGCGACGTGATGGGGCTGCCGGTCGGAGAGCGGATCGAGAAGCTTCGCGACCCGGCGGTCCGGGCCCACCTCGACGACGTCGCCCACTCCGAGGATGCCGGGGTGTTCCGCCGTCTCTCCCACTGGGCGAACTACATCATCGGCGACACCTTCGCCCTCGAAAATGAGGGCTTGAGCTGGCGAGATGTCGGATCAATCGCCAAAGAGCAGGGCAAGGCCCCCTTCGACGCGCTGCTCGATCTGGTCATCGCCGACGACCTGCGCACGGTGCTGTGGCCCAAAGCCTCCGACGGCGACGACGCGTCGTGGCAGGCTCGAGTCGAGGTCTGGAACAACCCCGGGGCCATGGTGGGCGGATCCGACGCCGGCGCCCATCTCGATCGGATGTGCGGCTCCAACTACCCCACCTCGTTCCTCGGAGACTGCCTTCGCAAGCGGAAGTTGGTGCCGATGGAGCGCGCCATCCAGATGATGACGGAGGCGCCCGCCCGGCTGTTCGGCCTCCACGACCGCGGCCGCGTGGCCGAGGGCCTGGCGGCCGACCTGTTCGTCTTCGATCCGGAGACGGTCGGATCGGAGCCGGCCACTTTGGTCCATGACCTCCCCGGGGGCAGCCCACGGCTGATCGCCGATTCCATCGGCGTGGTCCGCGTGCTGGTCAACGGGGTCGAGACCGTGGCCGGCGGCATGCCGACCGGCAACCTCCCCGGGACACTGCTCAGGTCGGGGCGCGACACCGCGACGGTGGATCCCACCCAGGCGGACATCTGACCGGCCAGCTGCCGGCGTAGCGGTCACGGCCTACACTGCTGACGCGGTGTCAGATGAGGGCAACCGTCCACGATCCGCGCAGTCGTCGGTCGAGCGCGCACCGGTTGCCCCATGCACCATGCGCACCAGTCACACAGCCAACGGAGCCATCGGTGCTCCATCCGTACACATCCATCACCGCAAGGGGGGACCCACCATGGGTAGTCAGGTCACCAGGGATGAAACCCAGCTGCTGATCGGTGGCAAGTGGGTCGACGCCGGCAACGGCACCTACGACGTCATCAACCCGGCCACCGAAGAAGTGGTTGGCCGGGCGCCCGACGCCTCGGTCGACGACGCGGCGGCGGCCGCCGCCGCGGCCCGCGAGGCCTTCCCCGCGTGGGCGGCCACTCCTGTCGATGAGCGCCTGGCCCTCCTGAAGGCCGCCGCTGCGGCCATCCGGGCGAAGAACGACGAGCTCGTCCCCCTGGTGATCGCCGAAACCGGAGCCACCGCCTCGGTGGGTTCGCGCATGCAGGTGCCGATCAGTGCCGACCGGTTCGAGCGCTACTCACGCGACCTCCGCCATGTCCAAGAGTCGATGCTTCCCCCCATCGCCACCGCCGCCACACCGCTTGCCCCCGGTGGGCTGATCAGTGCCCTCGCCTACCGGCAACCGGTGGGCGTGGTGGCGGCCATCGCCAGCTACAACTTCCCGCTCACCAACATGGCCGGCAAGGTGGCCCCGGCACTGGCCATGGGCAACACCGTCATCATCAAGCCGGCCCCACAGGACCCGCTGGCCGTGGTGGAACTGGCCCGGGTGCTGGACGAAGTCGGGTTCCCACCCGGTGTGATCAACCTGATCAGCGCACAGGGCCCCGAACCGGCGTCGGCCCTGACCTCGTCGCCCGACGTCGACATGGTGTCGTTCACCGGGTCCACCGCTGTCGGCCAACGGATCGCTGCAGCCGGCGCTCCGACCATGAAGCGGCTGCTGATGGAGCTGGGTGGCAAGGGCGCGGCACTGGTCTTCGACGACGCCGACCTCAAGGGCGCCATCGCCGCCATCGGTTCCACCTGGGCCTTCCACTCCGGTCAGATCTGCACGGCACCGACCCGGGCCGTGGTGCACCGGAGCATCTTCGACCAGATGGTGGAGGGACTGTCCAAATTCGCCGGCTTCCTCAAGGTGGGAGACCCGACCGAGCAGGAGACCGTGGTCGGGCCACTGATCTCCGCTGCCCACCAGCAGCGGGTGCTCGACTACATCGACACCGGGCGCAGTCAGGGTGAGGTGGTGATCGGCGGCAACCGTCCCGCGCATCTGCCGACCGGGTTCTACGTGGAGCCCACCCTCATCACCGGCACCAACGACATGACCGCTGCCCGCGAAGAGATCTTCGGCCCGGTAGTGGTGGCCATTCCCTTCGACGACGAGGAGGAGGGCATCGCCATCGCAAACGACTCCGAGTTCGGCCTCTACGACTACGTCTTCTCGGGGGACACCGCCCGGGCGTTCCGAGTGGCCAAACTGCTCCGGGCCGGCCACGTCGGCATCAACACCGCCCAACGCAACATGGATGCGCCCTTCGGCGGCTTCAAGATGAGCGGCATCGGACGGGACGGTGGCGACTACAGCCTCGAGGCCTACTCGGAGATGCAGTCGATCATCTGGGCCGGCTGACCCGGGCGCCCGCTCCGCCGGCTCTGCCGGTGCTCACCCTGCGCCGAAGAACGGCGCTCCGTACGAGAAGATGCCGCCGTCGGTGGCCACCATCCAGTAGCCCCCGGTTGCGCGGTCGGCTGCCATCCCCGCGATCGCCGCGTTGAGCGGCAACCCTCCGGCACTGCCGTGGAACCCGGCGTCGCCGAAGGCGAAGATGCCGCCGTCGGACGCCACGAACCAGTACCCGCCGCCGCCGGCCGTCGCCGCGATGCCATTCACCGGCAGGTTGAGGTGGATACCGCCGGTCGACCCGTGGAACGGGGCACCGAAGGAGAACACGCCGCCGTCGGAGGCCACCAGCCAGTAGCCGTTGCCGGGCGCATCGGTCGCCAGCCCCACCACCGGTGCGTTCAACGGGTGACCGCCCATCGAGCCGTGGAAGACCGCGTCGCCGAAGGCGAAGATGCCGCCGTCGGAGGCCACCATCCAGTAACCCCTGCCGTCCGCTGTCGGAGCGATGCCCACCACCGGTGCGTTCAACGGTTGGCCGCCCATCGAGCCGTAGAACTTGGCGTCGCCGAAGGAGAAGATGCCGCCGTCACTCGCCACCAACCAGTAGCCGTTGCCGTCGGCTGTGGCCACCACATGGGAGATGGGCGCGGCCAACGGGGCCCCGGCCATCGAGCCGTAGTTGACTGCGTTGCCGTGGGCGGACACCGATCCATCGGCCCGGGCCAACCAGTACCCCGCGCCGTCCGAGGTGTCGGCCATTCCCACCACCGGCGCCGCCATGCTGGTGATGGGCTCGCCGGGCACCGCCGGCACCGCGTACGGATACGGCTGCTGGCCCCCTGTGGCCGACACCGCCCCGGCCGGACCGTCTGTCTGGCCCGGGCAGTACACCGGATCGCCCGACGGCACTCCGGCCACCATCGGGCTCGACGCCACCGGGTTCCCTTCGTAGAGGTTCTGGACCGCCTGGCGGGCATTGGCCGCCGCCATGTTGGCGTAGGCGCTACCGAACAGCTCGACGGTCCACGCCTGGTTGGCGCTGCACGTCACTCCCACGCCGACATCGGAGTAGGCAGAGGCCAACATGTTCTGCCGGTGGCCGGATGAGTTCATGTAGTCGGCGTTCATCCCATCGGAACCGTCACCCGGCCAGAAGCCGTAGCCGGTGCTGGCGGAATTTGCGGCGAGCACGCACTGTTGGCCGGCAGGTGGAGGCGCTCCACCCGGCCCGATGCACGCGGGCAGGCTCGGGTCGGACACCGTTCCGACGGCGGCCAAGTGTGCCGACCACGCCTGCGCGTCGGCCTGAAGGCTCTGGTTCACCTGAAGTTGGGGTATCGGGATCGCCGAGGTGCTCCGCGCCGCCCGTTCGGCGTTGATGCGGGCCACCAAGTCCTCGGCATAGAGCGCCTGCACGCCGGCCACGTCGTGGGCGGCGACGACCGCCCCAGCCGGCTCCGGAGCCACCACGCCCTGCCCGAAGAAGAGACCCCCCACTCCCAACACGACCCCGACCACCGCAACCAGGCCGGCGTGACCCGACCGAGCGCGGCGGTCGGCATCACGACGATCAACCCCGCGAGACGCCCGGGTCACGGTGCTGCGCAACCGACCTCCGGGAGGGCGGGCTTCGAATCGATTGTCGTCCACGGTTCCGCGCCCCTCTAGTCGGTCCTCAGTCTGGCATCCGAGGCGCTGCTCTTCAATCACGCCGGATGCCTCTCACGAACTCCTCTACGAGTGGTATCGGCCGAAATCGACAGAACTGTTGCCCCTTTCGACTACAACAGGTGGGTGCCCGTGCCCGTGCCGACCTCCATCCCGTCGTTCTTCGCCGAACTGGCCGCCCGCGTCTCCAACTGGGGCCGCTGGGGGCCGGATGACCAGATCGGCACGCTCAATCTCATCGATGAGGCCGCCCGTCTGAGGGGAACCGCCGCTGTGGTCGACGGGGCCGCCTTCGCCCTGGGCCTGCCCATGTCGGCCGAAGAGGGCATCCAGATGGGGTTCATCCCCGGCAGGGTCAATCCGAACCGCACCATGATCTGTGTCAACAACCCGCTCAGCCCGGACCCCGAGTGGATCGCCTCGTCCGAGGACGTGGTGACGTTCTCCATGCAGTGCGCCACCCACTGGGACGGCCTGGCCCACGCCTCGTACGGGGCCGGACCCGATGGGGGGAAGCTGTACAACGGGTACCCGGCCTCGTCGGTCACCGAGGACGGGACCACCAAGTTGGGAATCCACCTGATCAGCTCGCTGGTGTCCCGGGGGCTGTTGCTCGACGTGCCGCGGACCAAGGGCCAAGAGATCCTCGATCCGGGATACCCGATCACCCCGGAGGACCTGGACGCGGCCTGTGACCTCGGTGCCCTCACCGTCGAACCGGGGGACGTGGTCCTGGTGCGGACCGGCCAAGCCGCCCACCTGGCCCTCCCCGGGAGGCCGGGCCTCGGGGGGGCAGAGCCGACGCGAGATCTGGTGGCCTACACCTGGCCGACGCCCGGGTTGACCATGGCTACAGCAGAGTGGTTCCACGACCGGGATGTCGCGGCGGTCGCGACCGACACCATGGTCCTCGAGGTCTATCCGTGCGAGTCGAAGGACCTCTATCTACCGGTGCACCTCCTGCACCTGGTCGAGATGGGGATGACCCAGGGGCAGAACTGGTTCCTCGACGAGTTGGCCGATGCCTGCGCGGTCGATGGCAGGTACGACTTCCTCCTCGATGCCACGCCACTGCCCTTCACCAATGCCCTGGGATCACCGGTCAACCCGGTGGCACTGCGCTGAAGGCCTCGGGGGTTAAACCGGGCACCGGCCGAGTAGATAATTCGGAGGGTGGTCAAAGTTGTGCGAGGGTCCGGATCCCGAGGGCGATCGATGGTCTCTTCCGATCCGGAGGCGACCAACGGGATCGCCCGGTATTTGGAACCGGCCGGCGGCGGTTGCTGAAGGAGTCCCCGTGGAAGGCGACCTCCAGCGACGTTTCGGCAGCAATCTCCGGAAGCAGCGCAAGTCTCGGTACCTCAGTCAAGAGTCGTTCGCCGACCTGTTGGGGGTGCACCGCACCTACGTCGGGGACCTCGAGCGGGGCGAACGGAATGTGACGCTCAGGACGGTCGAGCGGCTCGCCGAACGCCTCGGGGTCCCCGCTGCCGATCTCCTGGCGCGCAGCTGAGTGGCGGCCGCCCTCCCCCGCCCCTTCCTCACTTCCTCGGCTTCGCCGCCGCTTTCGCTGCAGCTCGTGCCGCCCCTTTCACCTCTGCGGTGCGGGCCGCCGCCGCCCCGCCCCCGACCACCGGGCCGGTCCTCGGAGGCGGCGCTTCCGAGCCGGCGACGTGCGCTCCCTCGGGAGCGGCCCTGCCGGTCACCGCCCAGTGGAGGAGGCGGGCCTGGCTGTCGACCAGTGAGGCGGTACGGATACCCCAGAACTCGAAGCCATAGCGGTGGCCCGCCACCTGGGCCAGCATGGCGATCAGGGTCCCGGCCGCGGCCATCGGGTCGGAACCGGCAGGCGATGCTGCGCCATCGCCCCCGGCGGCGATCACCCGGGCCAGGGTGACCGTGACTGCATTGAGGGCCCGGACCCGCAGGCCCTGGAACCGCAGGTCTCCTTCGACCGTGGTCAGTTCGACCACCCGGAACACCGCCCGGTTCCGCTCCCAATACTCCATGAACCCTTCGACCAGGGCCACTGCGGTGGTCCAGCTCGCCTCCTCCGACCAGTCGCCGTCGACCAGGCCGGCCAGTACGCCTGCCCCTTCGACCAACTCCTCGGCCAGCACGGTGATCGCGGCCTCCACGTTCTCGAAGTACTGGTAGAAGGTGGCCGGTGACGTCCCGGCCTGGCGGGCGATGTCGATCACCTTGATGGAACGCCACGGTGTGGCCACCAACAGCTCAGTGGTGCACTCGAGGAGTCGCTGGCGGGTCGCCCGCCCCCGCCGCCCGGGGACACGGCCGTCCGTAGTCGCGATCGGTTCCGGGTCATCGGCGAGAGCCATGGCCGCCCATGGTACCGAGAGGTGGCCGGACGTGACGGACCGTCAGGAATTGGTACCCGGCGGTCCGCCTTCCGGCATCCCGGGGGCGAAACCCCTGGGGAGTAGGGTGAACGGCCATGGCCAACGGTCCGGTGCCCCGCACTCTGACGCGTGCCCAGTACGCCCGTCGCCAGCGTGTGGTCGACGCCGCCATGTCGCTCGGGCTGGATGGTGGCTACGAGGCCGTGCAGATGCGCGACGTCGCAGCCCGCGCCGACGTCGCGATGGGCACCGTCTACCGCTACTTCACCAGCAAGGACCATCTGTTGGCCGCCGCACTCGTCCACTGGGTGGAGCAGTTGGACGGCCGGTTGGCCCAGCTACCCGCCCAGGGCGACTCTGCCGCCGAGCGGGTGATCGACGTCCTCGACCGGGCCCTGCGGGCCATGGGCCGCCAACCGCAGCTGGTCGGAGCCGTCTTCACCGCGCTGGCGTCACCGGACCCAGCGGCCATCAAGTGCCAGCAGCAGGTATCGGTCCTGATGGAAGGCATCATCACCCGTGCCATCGGGGAACCACACCCTCCCAATCTGAGCGACCGGGCCCGCATACTGGGCCACGTTTGGTATTCGGCACTGGTGGGGTGGGTCAACGGGTGGAGCAACATGAACCGGGTCCACGACGAATTGGTCGTCGCCGTCGACTTCCTGCTGCCCACCGACATCGGCGCAGAGGTCTGACCACCCAGGGATCCTCTCCATCGGCCACCGTCGACCGGGGTGACACGGGGGTCGGTGCCGGTCGGGGTACCGTCTGGCATGCCTTCGGCGATCGAGGTCCACGGACTGTCCAAGCAGTTCGGAAGCGTGCGGGCCGTGGACGACCTGACCTTCGAGGTACCCGAGGGACGGGTGACCGGCTTCCTCGGGCCCAACGGCTCGGGCAAGACGACCACGCTCCGCATTCTGCTCGGGCTGGTGTCGGCCAGCGGTGGGACGGCAACCTTCGGCGGACGCCGCTACGCCAACCTCGACCATCCCGTCCACCGTGTGGGCGCAGTCCTCGAGGCGACCAGCTTCCACCCGTCGCGGCGGGCCGAGGACCACTTGAAGTCAGTGGCCATCGGCGCGCTGATCCCACTGTCGCGGGTTGACGAGACACTCGATCTGGTCGGCCTCTCCGATGTCGCCCGCCGGCGC
Source organism: Acidimicrobiales bacterium (assembly GCA_017883135.1). Classification (GTDB taxonomy): domain Bacteria; phylum Actinomycetota; class Acidimicrobiia; order Acidimicrobiales; family RAAP-2; genus Bog-756. The sequence continues at coordinate 37,627 of JADGOE010000005.1, read as the reverse complement.
GTGGGCAAGTTCTCACTCGGGATGCGCCAACGCCTCCAGCTGGCCACTGCCCTGCTCGGAGATCCCGAGATCCTCATCTTCGACGAGCCCTCCAACGGGCTCGATCCGCAGGGGATCCAGTGGTTGCGCACCTTCATCCGCCACCAGGCGTCCCTCGGGCACGCGGTGCTGGTCTCGTCCCACCTGCTGTCGGAGATGGAAGAAACCGTCGACGACGTGGTGATCGTCTCGCACGGGCGGTTGGTGCTCCAGACCACCCTGGCCGACCTGGCCCAGCGGGCCGGGACGAGCACCGGGATGCGCATCAGGTCACCCGAGCTGGCCCGGCTGACCGCAGCGCTCGCCACCATCCCGGTGGCCTACCGCCAGGTCGCCGCCGACACCCTGGTCATCGACGGGGCCACCCCCGAGTGGTTCGGCCCCTTCGCTGCCCAGCACCGGATCATCCTCTACGAGCTGGTTCACGAGCGGGGCAGCCTCGAAGACGTCTTCTTGAGCCTGACCCACGGGTTCGACGCCGCCAACCCCGGCCTCGCGTACGGCACGCATACCGGTCCTGCGCCGATGTCCGGAGGTCTGGCGTGATCGCCCTCGTCCGGTCGGAGTGGCTGAAGATGCGAACCACCGCGGTCCCGTGGGTGCTGACCGGCATCGCCTTGGTCATCAACGGCTTGCTGATCCTGGTCATCTTCTTGAGCCACGACGGGCGGAACGGGCCGAACGGCGGCGGTGCATTCGTGTCGCCGGGCTACACCGTGCCCCACACCGCCCAGCAACTCCGCAACCTGGTGGGATCGGGATTTCAGGGCTACATCCTGGCCCTGTTGCTCGGCGTGCTCTGCATCACCACCGAGTTCCGGCACAAGACGGTCACCACCTCGTTCCTCGTGACACCGCACCGGCCCAGGTTCGTGGCCGGCAAGCTGATCACCTCGGCCCTCCTCGGCGCCGGCCTCGCGGTCATCATGTTGGCGGCCACCGTCATCGGTGGCGGGCTGACCCTTTCTGCCCGGGGCGGGTCGTTCTCCGACATGATCCACCAGCTGCCGGCGGTGGCTCCGGGAATGATCCTGGTCTTCGCGCTCTTCGCCATCCTCGGAGTGGGCATCGGTTCGCTCCTGACCAACCAGGTGGCGGCGATCATCGTGACCCTCGGGTGGTTCATCATCCTCGAGGGCATCCTGGTGCAGCTGGTCCACAGCGCAGAGAAGTGGGTCCCGACCGGCGCGGCCACTGCCGCCTCGAACCTGACCCGGGGCCGGGCCGTCGACTTCGGCCTGTTCAACTGGTGGCAGGGCACCTTGTTGATGCTGGCCTACGGCCTGCTCTTCGCCGGCGTCGGCTCGATCATCCTCACCCGGCGCGACATCACCTGAGCCAGGACGCCTGCAGGGCCGCAGCCCCCGAGCCCCCGCCGCCCGCAGCCCCGGTCACTAGGATGCCCCCATGGCCGACGGGTTCCCCGACAACAGGCTGCCGGCCCACGGTCTCGATGCGGACGCGGTCCTCGACCGGATGCACGAGCTACGGGTCGAGGACCGCGACTGGCGGGGCGGGCGTGTCTTCAGCCTCGTCTACACCGCCGGGGATGACGTCCTCGATCTGCTCAAGCGAGCGGCCAACCTGTACCCGGCCGAAAACGCACTGAACACCATGGTCTTCCCTAGCCTGGGTTGGATGCAGCACGACATCGTGACCATCACCGCCGGGCTGCTCGGGGCCGACCGCATGCCGAGCGACGAGCGGCGAGGGGTCAGCGGCTTTCTCACGTCGGGCGGCACCGAGTCGCTGTTGCAGGCGACCAAGACCGCCCGCGACTGGGGTCGGTCCGAACGGGGCACTGGGCGCCCCAACATGGTGCTGGCCACCAGCGCCCACGCCGCGTTCGAGAAGGCGTCCCACTACTTCGACGTCGAGTCACGCCGGATTCCGGTCCGAGCCGACTTCTCCGCCGACGTCGATGCCATGGCCGACGCGGTGGACGACGACACGGTGCTCGTCGTCGGGTCGGCGCCGTCCTACCCCCAGGGGATCATCGACCCCATCGTCGACCTGGCCGCGCTGGCCGCAGACCGTGGCATCCTCTGCCACGTCGACGCCTGCCTGGGCGGCTTCATCCTGCCGTTCCTCGGTCGCCTGGGCCATCTGGCCAAGCCGTGGGACCTCGCCGTACCCGGGGTCACCTCGATATCCGCCGACCTCCACAAGTACGGCTATGCCTCCAAGGGAGTCTCGGTCATCCTCTACAGGAACCGGGCCTTGGCCGGCCTGCAGCCGTTCATCACCACCAACTGGTTGGGCGGGCTCTACGGTTCGCCCTCGATGGCCGGGACGCGACCCGCCGGGCCGATCGCCGCGGGTTGGGCCGTGCTCCACTACCTGGGTGAGGATGGCTACCTCGCGCTCGCCGAGGATGCCCACCAGGCCGCCACCGCGATCAAGTCGGCCATCGAGGGCGCCCCGGGACTGGCCCTCCGAGGTGCTCCGGACGCCACCGTGTTCGCCTTCGGAGGCGAACTCGACGCCACTGGTCCTGACACGTTCGCCCTGGGCGATGCGCTCGCCGAACGCGGAGGATGGTTCTTCGACCGCCAGTCCCCACCGGACAGCCTGCACGCCACGGTCCATGCCGGGCACGGTGCCGTCACCGAGCAACTGGTCACCGATCTGGCCGCAGTGGCCGGCGAGCTACTCGTTTCGGGGGCGCAGGCCGAGGACCGCCGCGCTACCTACGGCACGATCTGACTGCACCGTTCCGACCATTGCCCACAGGCGGCACCATCGTCTATACATGCGATGTCGGGCTCCTCTCCGGAATCGTTCCGGTTGATGGGAGAGGGTCCAGGCTCAACAGTCGGGCAGGCGTGGCCGATCCCGATCGGGTCTGTCGTCATCGCCCGCCCCAGGGACGGACCGTCGCCATCGAGGCAACGGCGCCGTCAGAAACCACGGCAGGACAACGACCGCTGAAGATGGGGGTGACCTGATGGACCGCAAGTGGTGGACGCTCATCGCAGTGTGCACCGGGACCTTCATGCTCCTGTTGGACATCACGGTGGTCAACGTCGCTCTTCCCGATATCCAACAATCGCTCCACGCGTCGTTTGCCGATCTCCAGTGGGTGGTGGATGCCTACTCGCTCACCCTGGCCGCCTTCCTCCTCACTGCCGGAGTGATCGGCGACATGTTCGGCCGGCGCGGGGTGTTCGCCATCGGCCTCACCGTCTTTACGGCCTCGTCCCTCCTCTGTGGGCTGTCCACCTCGGCACTGATGCTCAACCTGTCACGGGGCGCCCAGGGCGTGGGCGGGGCCATCATGTTCGCCACCTCGCTGGCCCTGATCGCCCAGGCGTTCTCCGGCAGGGAGCGGGGTACGGCCATCGGTGTCTACGGAGCCGTGGTCGGGGGCGCAGTCGCCGTGGGTCCCCTGGTCGGTGGCGCCATCACCAGTGGCATCGGGTGGCGGTGGATCTTCTTCATCAATCTCCCGATCGGCGTGGTCGCCGTCGTGATCACGATGGCCAAGGTGAAGGCCGCCAAGGACCCGAGCACCCGGCGGATCGACTGGATCGGGTTCGTCTCCTTTTCTGCGTCCCTGTTCATGCTGGTGTTCGCCCTGGTGCAGGGCAATGCCAAGGGTTGGAGCAGCCACTTCATCGTGGGGATGCTGGTGGGGTCGGCCGTCTCCATGGCTGTCTTCCTGGTCGCCGAATGGCGTCAGGAAGACCCGATGCTCGATCTCTCGCTGTTCAAACGACCGGCCATGGTCGGGGTGTCCCTCGGTTCCTTCACGCTCTCCGCTTCCATCTTCGCCATGTTCCTCTACCTGACCCTCTATCTCCAAGAGGTCCTCGGATACAGCCCCTTTGCCGCCGGTCTGCGATTCCTGCCCGTGACCATGCTGGCGTTCGTGGCAGCGCCGATCGCCGGAAAGCTGACGGTCCGCGTCCAGTCGCGTTACCTGCTGGGCTTGGGCCTCTTTCTGGTGGCCTTCGGCTGCAGCCTGATGACCCACGTCCAGGCGAACTCCATGTGGACGGTGCTGCTGCCGGGTTTCATCATCGCCGGCATCGGGGTCGGGATCACCAACCCGGTGCTGGCCTCGGTCACCGTGTCGGTGATCCCGCCCGAACGGAGTGGCATGTCCTCGGGCTCGGCGAGCACCTTTCGTCAGGTCGGGATCGCCACCGGCATTGCCGGACTGGGCGTCGTCTTCCTCAGCCAGATCCGCAGCACCACGCTGAGCACGCTTGCCGCGACGCCTATGGGCCGCCAGATCCTGGCCCACGGCGGGTCCCGACTGAACGAGGCGATCTCGGGAGGCGGCGTGCGCCAGGCCGCCGCGTCGATCCCGTTGCCCGCCGCCCGCCACGCGCTGGTCGGCGCCTATCAGGTGGGCTTCACCACCAGCTTCAATCACCTCATGGCCATTGCCACGGTCATCGCCACCATCGGAGCAGCCGGATGCCTCGCCTTGGTCCGCCAACGCGACTTCGTCCCGAGCATCACACCCTCTGAGCCGACCACCGACGATCGCTCGGTGGAGGAGGCGTCGGGCCCGAGGGCCACCCCGACATCGGAGGTCCCAGCGGCTGCCCCTGCGGGATAGCCGGTCTGCTGCCGCGATGAACAGGCCCGCCGTGAGGCCGCCGGATCGTAGTGCCACCGGATCTGTCGACCAGCCAAGGAGAAGGCCGTGAAGACCAGACTCACCGAAATCCTGGGCGTCGAGCATCCGGTGATGTTGGCCGGCATGGGTGGCGTCTCCTACGCGCCGTTGGTCACCGCCGTCTCGAAGGCAGGGGGATTCGGCTGCCTGGGCGCGTCCACCATGGGTGACCAGCGCATGGTGGAGGAGATCGCCGAGGTGCGCGCGGCCACCGACAAACCGTTCGGTGTCGACCTGCTCACTGCCATGCCCGGTGACCTGGTCGGCCAGGTGGAGAAGATCATCCGGGGCGGTGCCACGGTCTTCGTGGCCGGGCTGGGGGTGCCCGCCGAAGTGGTGGACCTCTGTCACCGCCACGACGTCCTGGTCGTCAACATGTGCGGCAAGGTCGACCACGCCCGGCGGGCCCTCGATGCCGGATGCGACCTGGTGGTTGCCCAGGGAACCGAGGCCGGGGGGCACACCGGCATGGTGGCCACCATGCCCCTGGTTCCCCAGATCGTCGACGCCGTGGGCAGCCAGATCCCCGTGGTGGCCGCCGGGGGGATCTTCGACGGCAGGGGCCTGGCCGCGGCCCTCGCCCTGGGAGCCGACGGGGTATGGATGGGGACGCGGTTCATCGCCACGCCCGAAGCCCGAGGCGTGGCCGGCTTCAAGGACGCCCTGATCAGGGCCGGAGAGGACGGGACCACCATCAGCCGCGCCTTCTCCGGTAAGACCATGCGGGTCCTGCGCAACCGGTACACGACGTTCTTCGACGAGCACCCCGGGGAGCTGAGACCGTTTCCGGGCCAGCTCGCCCGCTCGATGGAGGACGGCGTCTTCCACCTGGGGGGCGGCGAGGACACGCCCGACATCGACCCCGAGCGCGAGTGCTACCCCACCGGCCAGGGGGTGGGGGCCGTCCAGACCCTGATACCGGCCTCCAGCCTGGTCACCCAGATCGTGGAGCAGGCGGAGCAGGTACTCGCCGGCCTCGCCCGTCCTGCCGGGGGCTGAGAGCGCAGGCAGCGCTGCGAGGAGCTCGAAGGGGCGGTTCGGCGAGTCCTCGGACCAAGTGCGACCAGGCCGATCAGTCCGGCTCGAGCACCGACCTGTCGCCGGCCCGCAGGCCGGCGATGATGCGCCGGTAGGCCCCGGCGGCGTCGTCTCCCATCGAGTCGGTCTCGAGCCACCGCATCCCGCGCGCTCCGCGATCGCGGTCGACGCCGTACAGACCGAAGCGGGGCTCATACGATCCCCACTCGTAGTTGTCGACCAGCGACCAGTGCCAGTACCCGGTCACCGGAACACCGCCGTCGACCGCCTCCATCATCGCGGCGATGTTCTCCCGCAAATAGCGGGGACGGTCCCAGCCGTCGAGGCGGGCAAAGGAGCGTCCCCGGCGGACCCGGTTGCACAGTCCGTTCTCGACCACCCAGAGCGGGAGGCCCGGGGCCAGCGCATGCTGCATACCCAGCCATCGGGCCAGGCCGCCCGGGTCCGGTGGGTCGTCCCACAGCTCACGACTAGGCATCGGGCTCCGGCCCCCGGCGGTGCGGTGGCCCGGCAGGCGGAAGTGGCGGGCGACCATCGGGTCGTAGTAATCGATGCCCAGCACATCGAGCGTGCGCTCGTGCGGGCTGTCATAGACGGCGTCCAGAGCCCTGCGGGGGAGGGGAGGGGGGCCCCGGCCGCCTCGACCCGACCGCCGACCCGCGGAAGGTCCGTACGGCGGTCGCGCCGCGGTGATGGCGCGGACCAGTCGCTCCCCCGCCCCGTTCGGCGGGAGCAGGGAGTCGTGCTGCGCCCGGCGCTCGCGGATCCAGTGGTCCACGTCGCCCCGCTCGACCCCCGCGCTGCGGGCCAGCAGGAGGTCGGTGAGCATCCGGTCGTACCCGTAGACGCTGAGGCAGGTGTTGTTGGTGGTGACCACCGCGTCGGCGCGCACCCGGTGGACGGCCTCATATCCGAGGACATGGGCGGTGAGCAGATTGTCGAGGGCGATGGCCGCGTCGTCGAAGGCGAGATACCGTCCCGGCGGGAACATGCCCATCATCCAGGACCCGATGGCCATCACATTGATCTCGTTGACGGTCACCCAGTTGCGCACCGAGGACGACAACGCCTCGACGACGATCTCCACCCACCCCCGATAGCGGTCGGGTGCATCGGGCCGGAGCCAGAAGTCCTCCCCCAGCCAGGCCGGATTGGTGAAGTGGTGCAGCGTCACCAGCGGATCGAGCCCCCGGTCGGCGCACTCGCCCACGATGGTGACGTACCTGTCGAGTGCAGCCCGGTCGACACCCCGGTCGTCGGGGAACACCCGGGCCCACTCGACCCCCAACCGGAAGCTGTTGCAGCCGAGGGCGGCAGCCCGGTCCAACGCCTCCTCCGGCCGATCCCAGAAGCCCACCGCGTTGCCCGACGGCTGCACCCGCCCCGCCTGTTCCCAGGCCAGCCAATTGTTGGCCGGCTGCCCAGGTCCGTTGTAGCCGCCCTCGACCTGGAAGCCGGCGGTGGCCACCCCGAAGAGGAACTCGTCGGGCAGCCGACGGCCATCGTCCCGACCGGTCATCTCCGACTCTCCCTGTGAGGACAACGTCCCTACCTTTCCGTCCGGCTCCCTGCCTGGCCCGTCCGGCTCCGTGCCTGGACCCGTCCAGCTCCGTGCGGGCGTGCTCGTCCCCCGCAGCGTGCCCCACCGGGAGGCGATGGTAGCTTGCGCCCCCGGGCATGTCCCCGTCCACCTCCACCCAATGACCACGACCGCCAACGACCCCGAACGCACCCCCGTGGTCATCTCGTCGGGCCAGGCCATCGAGCGCACCCGTCTGGTGAACCCGGTGGACCTGATGGAGCGGGCATGTGAGGAGGCCCTCGCCCACGCCCCCCTCCTCCGTGACCGGGTCGATCGCCTGTCGGTCGTCGACGTCCTGGGCCGTACCGGCCCGGCTCCGGCCACCGAGCTGGCCCGGCGGCTCGGCATCGAGACCCGCTGCGAGGTCAGCACCGTCGGAGGGAACACACCGCAGTGGCTGGTCAACCGTGCCGCCACCGACATCGTCGCCGGCACGCTGTCGACCACGGTGATCGCCGGCGCCGAGGCCATCCGCTCCTCGCGCGACCGCCGTGCGGCCGGCCTGGCCCGCGAACTCGGCGCCACCGATCTGCCGCCCGACCCCGTCGTGGGCGACGGCCTGCCAGGTATCGGTCCGGGCGAATCGGCCATCGGCCTCATGGCTCCGGTCCACATCTATCCGCTGTTCGAGAACGTGGTGGCCGCCCGAGCCGGCCACCACGCGTCCGAGCACCGCCTGGCGATGGGCCGGCTCCTCGCACCGTTCACCGAGGTGGCCTCCCGGCACCCGTTCGCCTGGTTCCCCGAGCCCCGCAGCGCCGAGTCGATCGCCACCCCGGCACCCGCCAACCGCATCGTCGCCGAGCCGTACACCAAGCTGATGACCGCCTTCCTGGGGTCGGACCAGGGTGCCGCGCTGGTGGTGTGCTCCCTCGCCGCGGCGCGGAGGGCCGGGGTGGCCGACCGCGCCGTGTTCATCTGGTCCGGAGCCGAGGCGGTCGACGTGCGGTTCCCCGCGGCGCGGCCCGACCCCGGCCGCTCGCCGGCCATCGCCGCCGCGGGGCGGGCCCTCTTCGACTCCGCATCGGCTGCCGGTGGCGGGGCGGCCTTCGGCATCGACGACATCGAGATCCTCGACCTCTACTCGTGCTTCCCCGCGGCCGTCGAGCTGGCCCTCGACGCGCTGGGCATCGCCGACGACGACTCCCGTGGCCTGACCGTCACCGGCGGGCTCCCCTACTTCGGGGGACCGGGCAACAACTACACCACCCACGCCATCGCCACGGCGACCGACTTGCTCCGCGAATCCACGGGGCAGCCGCCGTCCGCGTCCGGGTCACGACCCCGATTGGCCATGACCACCGGGCTCGGGTGGTTCGTCACCAAGCACGCCCTCGGCATCTACGGGTCCACCCCGCCACCAGGCGGGTTCCACCGCGGCGACACCACAACGGCCCAGTCGCAGATCGACGCCTCGGCGGTGGAGGTTGCCCTCGGCGTCGACGAACGCACGGATGCCACCGTGGTGGCCGCCACCGTGATCCGCGATGCTGACGGCTCGCCGACCGATGCACCGTTGATCGCCCGCCTCCCCGACGGGCACCACATGGCCGTGGCCCCGGCCGACGGAGAGGTCACCGCCTCCATGGGCCTGCTCGACTCGCCGAGCCTGATCGGCGGGCCGGTGGTCGTTCAGGCCGGCCAGCCGCGCTACCGTCTGGCCAACAGCTGACAGCGCACTGGGAGAACGTCATGTCCGAACTGCTTCGTGAACGCCGGGGTCACATCGAGATCCTCACCATCAATCGACCCGAGGCCCGCAACGCCGTCAACGGTGCCGTCTCACGCGGGTTCTCCGCGGCCTTCGACGACCTCGAGGGCGACGACGACTGCTGGGTGGTGATCGTCACCGGCGCCGGCGACAAGGCGTTCAGCGCCGGCATGGACCTCAAGGCGTTCGCCGCCGGCGAGGCGGGCGACATCATGGGGGCCAGCGGCGGCTTCGGCGGCATCGCCCAGCGCGACTTCTCCAAGCCGTTGATCGCCGCGGTCAACGGCTCCGCCCTGGCCGGTGGGTGCGAGATCATGCTCTCGTGCGACCTGGTGGTCGCCGTCGAAGGCGCCAAGTTCGGGATCCCCGAGGTCAAACGGGGGCTCATGGCCGGTGCCGGCGGGCTGATCCGGCTCCCCAAGCGCATCCCCCCGGCAATCGCCCTCGAATTGGCCCTGACCGGTGAACCGATCGACGCCCAGCGGGCCCTCGCCCTCGGGTTGATCAACCGGGTGGTTCCGGCGGACAAGCTGATGGACGAAGCGCTGGCTCTGGCCGGCACCATCGCGGAGAACGCCCCATTGGCCGTCCGCGCCTCCAAGCGGGTGATGAAGCTGGCCGGCGAGCTCCCCGACGCCGAGGGATGGGCGATCAACAACGCGGCGATGCCCGAGGTGTTCGGTTCGGCCGACGCCATGGAGGGTCCGATTGCGTTCGCGGAGAAGCGCAAGCCCAACTGGTCCGGCAAATAGGCGTCGGACGGCATGCACGTACTCACGCTCACGGGTAGCGACGCGCCGTCGTTGGCCGCCGGGCTCGGTGGCTTCCGGCTGATCCTCCACGTGCTGGCCGCCACCATCTGGGTGGGTGGGCAGTTCACGGTGTTGGGGCTCCTCCCGACCGTCCGCACCTTCGGGGTGGACGCCCCGAAGAAGGTGGCCCGGGCCTTCGGCCGACTGCTGTGGCCCGCCTACGCCCTGCTGGTGGTCACCGGGTTCTGGAACATCGCTGCGTTGACGGTCAAGGACGCCTCGTCGGCGTGGAAGACCGTCCTGATGATCAAGATCACCGTGGTGGTCATCACCGGGGTGGCGGTGTTCCTCCACCAACGGTCCACGTCCAAGCGGGGACTGGCCATCTGGGGGACGATCGGGGCGGTGGCCTCGGTGGCAGCCCTCTGCCTCGGCGTGTTTCTGGCCGGCTGAACCGTCCAGCCGGCCGGAGGGTTGGCGCATCCACCGCCTGGACCCCGGGCTGCGCAGCGCCCTGGGGTCCACGGGTCTAACCTTGTCCGTGCAGTCGACAAGGGAGATACGACCGTGCACTTCAGTCCGCCAGCAGAGATATTCGGAGTAGACGGCATCATCATCCTCGTCGTCGTGGTGCTCGTTCTGTTCGGATCCACCCAGATCCCCAAGCTGGCCCGCTCCCTGGGTTCGGCCCAGAAGGAGTTCAAGAAGGGCCTCGACGAGGGTGCCTCCGACGACGGCAAGGGCACCAAGACCCTGGCGGAGGCCACGCCCCCTGCCGCGGTGAGCCCACCGGCCCAGGCGCCCGTCCAGTCGGACGCGGACGGGACCACGGACACTCCGTCCTGACCGGCCGGCCGCCAAAGCGATGAGGGGGGGACCCGGGCGGGCCCCTCAGCCAACCGAGCCCAGTGCCGCCGCCACTCGCCGCTGGCTCCCGTTCTGGATCCTGCAGGCCTCCGAGGTGGCGGTTGCGGTCGTCTTCGCGGAGATCTCCGTGCATGTGGTCAAGGGCAGGCTGCTGATCATCGCCGCGTTCGTGCTGGCCGGGCTGGCGATCACCGCACGCGGGCCGCTCGGCATCTTCCGGATCTGCGGGCGACGTCTCCACCTGCTGGTGATGACAGCTGTGGCCATAGCCGTCGCGCTGGCCCCGATCGTCCCCGCCCTCCGTCCCGACATCCAAGGGATCATCGTCGTCGAGTTCGGCGCTGTCGGGCTGATCCGCCTGGCCACCCTCACCCGCAGCGACCCCTCCGGTCCGCGGGTAGCCGGCGGGATGCCGGGGGCCGGGACGGTGATCGACGCCACCGCCACGGTGGATCGGCCGCACGCTCAGGGGACGCACGTTGCCGCTGACCGCTCGGCAGAGGAACCGGGTGCCCCTGCCGCGGATCCGGATCCGGATCCGACCCGAGGCCCGACGTCGTCGGGCGCGGCGGCACGGTGGATCGGCCGCACTACCGGGGCAGCCGCGGCCGCAGGGAAGCGGACGGCGGCCCGGCACCGCCCCGAGGTCGAGGTGAAGGTCAGGCGCACGATCCGCGGCGCAGGGCGGGTCGCCGGGCGGATCGCCTCCTCGCCGGAGCCGGAGGACCCGATCCACTGACCGGGCAGGCCGACCGGGCGAGAGGACGGCCCGAGCTGCCGGTTACAGTTCGCCCAGGCCGATCAGGGGGAGGACCCGGTGCCCGAACACGAGGACGCACTGGCCGTTGCGGACCGCCTCTGGAGGGGCGAGACCTCGACCTCCCGGGTCCACCCGCTTCGGCCGGCCACCGGAATGGCCGAGGTGGCCGACGGGATCGCATTCGTCCCCTCCTCCGGCAACGTGTCGGCCGTCGACACCGACGACGGCCTGCTGCTCGTCGACACCGGCAGCGCCTTGGCGGCCCAACAGATCCACGCCACCCTGCGCACCTGGTCACCACGCCGCCTCCACACCGCGATCTACTCCCATGGGCACATCGACCACGTCTTCGGGGTGCCGGTTTGGGAAGCCGAATCCGCCGAGCACGGATGGCTCCCACCCCAAGTGGTGGCCCACGAAGCACTGCCCGCCCGCTTCGACCGGTACATCCGGACCGCCGGCTACAACGGCATCATCAACCGGCGCCAGTTCAACATCGACTCGCTGGAATGGCCCACCGAGTACCGCTACCCCGACCGCACCTACAGTGACCGCCTCGACCTCGACATCGGTGGACGGCCTGCCCTGCTCCATCACGCACGCGGCGAGACCGACGACCACACGTGGACCTGGCTGCCCGACCAGCGAGTGCTGTGCTGTGGCGACCTGTTCATCTGGGCCTCGCCCAATGCCGGCAACCCGCAGAAGGTGCAGCGCTACCCGCTCGAGTGGGCGGACGCGCTCCGCCGGATGCTCGCCCTCTACGAGCTGCCGGAGGGCGGTCCCGAGGTGCTGCTCCCCGGGCACGGCTACCCGGTGATCGGCGAGGACCGGGTCCGCCAGGCCCTCGGGGACACGGCCGAGCTGCTCGAGTCCTTGGTGGACCAGACCCTCGATCTGATGAACCGCGGTGCCCGCCTCGACGAAGCGATCCACACCGTGTCCCCGCCGGCCCGGTTGATGGAACGGCCCTACCTCCAGCCCGTCTACGACGAGCCCGAGTTCATCGTGCGGGCGGTCTGGCGCCTCTACGGAGGGTGGTGGGACGGCAACCCGGCCACACTCAAGCCCGCGTCGGAACGGGCGCTGGCCCTGGAACTGGCCGACCTGGCCGGGGGTGCCGGTGCCTTGGCCGATCGGGCACTGGCTCTCGTCGAGGCATCTTCGACCACAGGATCCCACCGGGCTGCACCCGTGACCGACGACGGTCCGATGCGCCTTGCCGCCCACCTGGCCGAGCTGGCCTGGCTGGCCGCACCGGATGACCCCGGGGTCCGCGAGGTCCGCGGGGCCGTCTTCACCGCCAGGGCAGAGGCCGCATCGTCCACCATGGCCCGCGGGGTGTTCTCGTGGGCGGCGCGCGAGAGCTGAGAACGCGCCGTCGGGCCCGAAGCACCGGGCAGCGTCGAGCACCCCGATCTCCACTGCGCTGAACTGGGAATTTGCCCCTTGGGGCCCGGCACCGATCTCAACTTCTAATTGTGGCCCCGTCCCCACTAGTGTGACCGCCGTGAACGCCTTCACAAACGGTTCTCCAACCCCTCTGCCAAGCGGCGCCCGGGCGGCCTCCGGCGCCTCCGAAGCCGCCGCGGCAGCTCCTCGGTCCCCTGGCAGGAAGTGGACGCGCTGGGCCGCCGGGCTGGCCGTCGCCGCGCCCCTGGCACTGGCCGGGTGCAACGCCTACCCGGGCTACGGAGCCAGCAGTGGGGCGACCAAGCAGGGCCACGACACCTTCAAGCTCTTCTCCGGCATGATGACCACCGGCATCATCATCGGCAGCCTGGTCGCGCTGCTGATCATCTGGACGGTCCTCCGGTACCGGCGGCGGTCCGACGACATGCCCCGCCAGTTCCACGAGAACATCCCGATCGAGATCCTCTACACCGCAGTGCCGATCGTCATCGTGGCGGTCCTGTTTCTGTTCACCGTGCTCACCGAGAACAATGTGGACGCGACCGTGCCGATCAACGCCACGGTCACCTCGACGGGCACGCCGGTGGTCGACATCAGGGTGACCGCCTTCCAGTGGGGATGGCGGTTCGACTACCCCGGGCTCAATGTCGGCATCGCCGGTGAGACCACCAACGGCCCCAACGACCACGGTCCCCAGATGGTGCTGCCCGCGGGTGAGACGGTGCAGGTCACCCTGATGTCCGATGACGTGATCCACGGGTTCTACGTGCGTGACTTCAACTTCAGCCGTTATGCGCTCCCCGGGGTGACCAACTTCTTCGATCTGAACGTGCTCCACACCGGCACCTACAACGGCCAGTGCACTCAGATCTGCGGCCTGTACCACACCGAGATGCTGTTCAGCGTGCGAGCGGTCAGCCCGTCGGCGTTCGCCGCCTGGGCCAGCGGTGAGGTGCGGGCGGGCCACACGCTGGAACGCTCGGGTAACCCTTCCACCAACATCCCGCCGGTCGACACCCACCTCACCCCGTCAATCCCGAGTCCGCCGCCCTCCACCACGAAGGGTTCCCCATGACGACGACCATCGAACGTCCCGAACTGATCGAGCCCGAGGATCCGGGCGGGCCCGACCTGCACGGACCCGCAGCTCAGCACGGGGACGGCGACCACGGCCACCACGAGGGGCCGAGCGGCCTGCTCAACTGGCTGACCTCCACCGACCACAAGATGATCGGCAAGAGCTACATGATCACGTCGCTGGTGATCTTCTTCATCGCCGGCGTCATGGCCCTGGTGATCCGGGCCCAACTGACCAGCCCGACCGCCTCGATCGTCTCGTTTCAGAACTACAACGTGCTCTTCACCATGCACGGCAGCCTCATGCTGTACCTGTTCGCCGGACCCTTCGCCTTCGGTGGCCTGGCCAACTACATCGTGCCCCTGCAGGTCGGAGCACCCGACATGGCCTTCCCCCGGTTGAACGCCCTGTCCTACTGGCTGTACCTCGGGGGATCGGTCACCATGCTGTCGAGCTTCTTCGTGGCAGGAGGGGCGGCCAGCTACGGCTGGGTGGCCTACGCGCCCCTGTCGAATGCCATCAACTCCCCCGGGGCAGGGGCGGACCTGTGGTTGATGTCGCTGGGGCTGACCGGCTTCTCCGCCATCTTCACCGCGGTCAACCTGGTCGCCACCATCTTCTATCTGCGGGCGCCGGGCATGACCATGTTCCGCGTGCCGATCTTCTCGTGGAACATGCTGGTGACCGGCATCCTCATCCTCATCGCCTTCCCCGTCCTGTTCGGCGCGGTGGTGCTGCTCTTCTGCGACCGCCACTTCGGGACCCACATCTACTCCGTGCAGGGGGGCGGCGTGCCCGTGCTGTGGCAGCACCTGTTCTGGTTCTTCGGCCACCCGGAGGTGTACATCCTGGCCTTGCCCTACTTCGGGATGGTCACCGACATCCTGCCGGTCTTCTCGCGCAAGCCCCTCTTCGGGTACAAGGGCATGGTCTTCGCCACCATGTCCATCGCCGCCCTTTCGACCGGCGTGTGGGCCCACCACATGTTCACCACCGGGGTGGTCCTGCTCCCGTTCTTCTCGCTGCTGTCGTACCTGATCGCGGTGCCAACCGGGATCAAGTTCTTCAACTGGATCGGCACCATGTGGGGCGGCCAGCTGAGCTTCCAGACACCCATGCTGTTCTCCATGGGGTTCCTGTTCGCCTTCTTGATGGGTGGGGTGACCGGCGTGCTGCTGGCCTCACCGCCGGTGGACTTCATGACCCACGACACCTACTTCGTAGTCGCGCACTTCCACCAGGTGCTGATCGGCACCACCGTCTTCGCAGGATTTGCCGGCTTCTACTTCTGGTACCCGAAGATGTTCGGACGGATGATGAACGAGCGTCTGGGCAAGCTCCACTTCTGGTCGTTGTTCATCGGCTTTTGGGTCACCTTCATCCCCCAGTACCAGCTCGGCCTCGCCGGCATGCCCCGCCGGGTGGCCGACTACCTGCCGACCAACGGATGGACCACCATGAACGTGGTCTCCACGGTGGGGGCGTTCATCATCGGCGCCTCGTTCCTGTTCTTCTTCGTCAACCTCTGGGTATCGTGGCGCTCACCGGTGGCCGCCGGTGACAACCCCTGGGACGGCGGTGCGCTGGAGTGGTTCACCTCGTCGCCACCGCCCCACCACAACTTCACCCACCTGCCTCCGATCCGATCGGAACGGCCGACCTGGGACTACAACCACCCCGAGCACCACAAGGAGCACAGGCAAGGGGCGCCGCCACAGCCCGACACGGAGAAGGTGGGGGCCAGCTCATGAGGGTCGACGGACTGTTCCTCATCTTCATCGGGGTCTTCTTCGGCATCATCGCGGTGGTGTACTGGTTCTTCAGTTACGAGGACGCCGGCTTCCTCATGCTGATCGGCTCGGCGCTGCTCGGACTGCTCCCCGGCTCCTACTACCTGTGGTGGGCGCACAACATGAAGCCACAGGTCGATGACGATCCGGATGCCTCCATCGCCGAGGGGGCAGGGACCGTCGACGCGTTCCCCGGTTCGAGCATCTGGCCGTTCATCTTGGGCATGGGTGCCATGTTCGCCGTGCTCACCTTCGTGTTCGGCCTCTGGCTGGCCCCGATCGCCGCCGCACTGATCGTCTCCGCTGCCATCGGCGTGACCGTCGAGAGCCGGCGGGGCGGAGCGGTCTGATCGCTGCGGCTTCGCGGTCTGGCGGTCGACATCGACCAGCGTGGTACCGGCGTCGTCAGGATCCTCCTTCACCACCTCGAACAGGCCACCGCCGAATGAGCGGTGGCCTGGGTGGCTAACCAGTAGCGCAGCCCAGGGGTGAATCGACGGCCATGAGGCCGACAACGCAACGACCCGGTCCGACCGCCGGTGCGCTCGTCTACTGCTTGGCGATGGAGAAGAGGAACGGTTGGGTGGCACAACGCGTCATCCAGGGCCGCAATTGGTCCAACCATCGAGACGTGGAGCCTGGCGAGGAGTACCGGATCTCCGGAGTGAAGAAGAACGGCGAAGATCGGAATCGGGCTGGCAGGGGTCCCGTGACAGTCGACGAGGAAGCCCGTAATGAGTGCGAGCGGATCACTGGTCTGCGCCTCGAGAGCCGTCAGCGGAGTATGACGCCCACCCGGCAGCGATAGGTGGCAGGACTTGAGGTCGTCGAGAGGACACGATTGCTCGTGATGATCAGATGGCGACGACATCGAGGTGACTGTCGAGGCGTCGGAGATCGTCAGGATCCGAGGTGAGCACTCCGACAATCGCAACGACTCGTCGATCATTCTGCTCGAATCCGATGAGCGCCCCGGTGTCGAGGATTGCCGTACTCATCGGCCCAGCGCCCGATCCGCAGCCTTCCGTTCAGGGAGTGTGAGCGGACCACCCGTTTCTGCCAGCATTTCATCGAGCAACGACGCAAGGTCGTCGAGTTTCGCCTGTTCCTCCAACGCCCGAGCCACATAGGCGCTGACGCTGGAGGCGCGTCCCTCGGCCACAGCACGCCGCGCCTGCTCGACGGGCCCTGCAGGAAGGCTCACGGCTACCTTGGTGGTCGTCATACCACTAATCGCACCAAGCGGCCCCAGCCGATTGGCCTCCCGAACCGGCCCTCACTGCCGGCGGCAGGTCCCGGTCCGGCCCATGAGCAGTCCGGACCGCCTCGGCCGATCCGAGCGTCAGTCGCCCACCCGTCGCCAGCCAGCCAGGTCGGCGGCATGCTCGACGCACGCCTCGACCTTGTGCCATGCACCATGTTCGTCCTCGACCTGCCCCTTGAACTCGACCGGATCCGGGCAGAGCCGCGGTCGACCCGCACCATCGATGGATAGCGTCCGGTAGCAGTGGCCCGGAGCGGTGGTGAACGCCCCGGCGTGGTAGTCCATGCCCGAACCCTATCCCCGACCACAGCGATCGGCACCGCCGGTCAACCGGATCCGGCGACGGGCAACGCTGATCGGCTGCACCGTCCGATCGCTCGGAGGAACGTCGTCGTAACACGGGACACCAGCCCCGCGCAGCGCCGGCGCGAGCCGTGCCCGCACCCACTGCGCCCCGCGATCCGGAGGTGCCTTACGTGCCTGCCGAGCGCTTCGTGTCCGCCGCGGTACTCACACGTGACCGGAAAGGCGAACTTGAAGTCGGTCGCCACGCCCGGTGACGCTGCCTCGCAGAGGTCAGCGCATCACCCGGCGCACACCGGCACCGGTGACCAGTTCCGGCGGCACCAGGTCGATGTAGGTCGGAACGGGGATCGCCTCGAGCTCCTCGTAACCGTCACCGGGTCGTGGCTCGGAGTCCACGGTGGTGTACTCGCCGGTGGAGGAACGGAGCACCACCTGGGCCCGCTTGCGCTTGCCGATGCCCTCGGCGGCGCGCATCTCGTTGCAGATCTTGTAGGTGATGAAGTAAGCGATGATCGGGGCGATGATCACCGCGAACCGGAAGAACCACAGCACGCTCTTGAGCGGCAGCTCGAGGAAGTTGGCCATCACGTCGGTGGACGATGCGAAGAAGGTCATGCCCAGCAGCATCAGCATCGCCGCCCCGGCCGCGGTCCGCTTGGGACGGTCACGTGGTCGGTCGAGAAGGTTGTGGTACGCCAAGTCCTTGGTGTGCCTCGACTCGATGAACGGCCAGAGGATCAAGATGTTGAAGATGATGCCGGGGAAGATCACCGCCGGCAGGAACACCTCGAGCGGGATGGTGTGGCCCCACCCGACCCACTCCCAACTCGGCATGATGCGCGCCGCGCCGTCGAGCCAGCCCATGTACCAGTCCGGCTGCACGGCATAGGAGATCTGGAAGGGCTCGTACTGGCCGAACTGCCAGATCGGGTTGATCTGGGCGAAGCCGCCCAGCAGGAAGATCGCCGCGGTGCTCATGAACAGGAAGCCGGTGGTCTTCGCCATGAAGGTCGGGAACATCGGTGAGCCGACCACGTTGTGCTCGGTCTTCCCCTTCCCCTTGAACTGGGTGTGCTTCTGCTTGACCAGCAGGCCCAGGTGGGCGCCGAGCAGCACCATGATGAGCAGCGGCACGATCAGGATGTGCAGGATGTAGAACCTGGGGATGATGACCCCGTTGCCCGGGTAGTTGCCCCCGAAGAGGAAGAAGGCGAGGTAGCTGCCAACAAGGGGGATCGACTCGACGATGGAGAAGGCGATGCGGATGCCCGTGCCCGACACCAGGTCGTCTGGGAGCGAGTAGCCGAGGAACCCGTTGACGATGCCCAAGATGAGCATGCTCACGCCGACGATCCAGTTGAACTCACGGGGCTTGCGGAAGGCGCCGGTGAAGAACACCCGGGCCATGTGCACCGCGATCGACCCGAGGAAGATGTCGGCGGCCCAGTGGTGGGCCTGGCGCATCAACAGGCCCGACTTCACGTCGAAGGAGAGCGACACCGACGATGCGTACGCCTCGGACACCCTCTGGCCGTGGAGGGGGAGGTAGGAGCCGTGGTAGACGATCTCATTTGCGGACGGGATGTAGTACAGGGAGAGGAACACCCCGGTGGCCAGCAGCACGACGAAGGAGTAGAGGGCGATCTCGCCCAGCATGAACGACCAGTGGTCGGGGAAGATCTTGTCGAGGAAGGTGCGCCCGCCCTTGGCGATGCCGAGCCGGTCGTCGATCCAGCGGAGGGACTTGTCGATCATGGGCGCTCCCAGAACCCGGGGCCGACGGCCTGGTCGAATCCACCGCTGGCCCGGAGCAGGCCGGCCGAGTCCACGGTGATCGGAAGCTGTGGCAGGGGGCGGGGTGCCGGCCCGAACTGGGGAATCGCTCCGGCACGCACATCGAAGATCGACTGGTGGCAGGGGCAGACCAACTGCTGGGTCTGACGCTGGTAGAGGCCGACCGGGCAGCCCAGGTGGGTGCACATCTTCGAGTAGGCCACATAGCCGAGCACGCCCCACTCGGTGCGTCCGGGTGGCTGCAGCGGCTGCAGCGTCTTGGCCAGGCGGATCAGGATCACCTGGTCGGGCGAGGAGCCCTGGAATCCCTTCGGGAACACGGTGAGCACGCCGTCGACCTCGAGGTCGTCGGCGCGCACCTCGCGGCCGTCCACCGTCACCAGCCTCGAGCCCGTCTTCCAATTGGTCTCGAACAGCGTGTTGCCGGGCTTCGGGCCGAGCGACCGCACCAGCGGGAACAAGAGGACCACGCCCATGGTGGCCGACCCGAGGGCGAGGAGCCCGCCCAGCAGCTTGCGCCGCTTGACCACCATGCCGCCGCGTTCGACCACGGCCGCCGTCATGGCGTCGCGCTCCGCCTCGGTGGAGTGGAAGTCGTGGCGCTCCTCGACGAACGGCCCCTGGGGCATCAGGTACTTCCCCCAGGCGGTCACGCCGAACCCGAGGGCGAGCAGGCCGACGCCCAGCGTCAGCGCCTGCCACTGGCTGTCGTTGCCGATCCAGTAGGCGACGCCGAACCCGATGAACCCGACGAACCCGACGACCATGGCGATGGCCGCGACCGCCTGCGCCCCTTCGGGGTGCTTCGCGAACGGCTGCAGGTGCGGATCGTCGAGGGCTATGGGAGCGAGTGGCTCCTCCACCCGTGGTGACTCGTCGCTCACGTACGCTCCCCGATCCAGAAACAGACCAACATCAAGATACCCACGCCGAGGAGCAGCCCCACGAAGCCCTCGCCCACCGGGCCGATCCCTCCGAGGGCAAAGCCACCCGGGTTGGAAGGATGCTGGATGACGCCCTGGACGTAGGCGGCGATGTCCCGTGCCTGGGTGTTGGTGATGTTGCCGGGCCCGAACCGGGGCATGTTGCCCGGCCCCGAGCGGATGGCCTCGACGATCTGGGTGGTGGTGGCCAGGTGGAGTCCCGGAGCGTAGGCGCCGCCCATCAAGGCGTCACCGGAACCGGTGATCGTGTGGCAGGCGGCACAGTTCAAGGTGAAGAGGGTGTTCCCCGCCTCGAGGTCGGCCGAACCGGTGCCGACCAGGGGAACCTTGGTGCCGACTCCGGGGGTCAGCGACTGCACCCAGGCCGCGATCTCCAACGTCTGGAGTCGATTGAACCGGGGTGGTTTGCGGATGGCCTGCACACCGGCATTGGCGAGGGGCATCCGCCCGGTGGACACCCAGAAATCGACCGTCCCGGCCCCCAGGCGCTGGAGGTTTGGGGCCACACCGGTGGCGCCGTTGGCGTCCTGCCCGTGACAGCTCGAGCAGTTGGAGGCGAAGAGCGCCTGGCCCGGCGCGATGAACGCCGCTGGAAGGTCGGTGTAGAAGATGCCGGTCTGGTTGGACGGCGATCGGTAGGTGAGGACGCTCGACGCGCTCGGTGCGGTCGGCTGGCCGATCGGAGTGGGGAGGGGGGGCGACGTGAGCTGTGGCACCGGGGTGGTGGTCGACGGACCGTCGACCGCCTGGGCCGCACCGGGCGAGAAGCCGAGCAGGCCGACCATCCCGACGCACCCGGCCAACACCGCGGGTACGACGTACCGAGCCTGGAGCAGTCTGCGCATCCCGTGTCTCACCTACTTGAGAAGGAAGAGGCAGCTATAGAGACCGACCCAGACCACGTCCACGAAGTGCCAGTAGTAGCTCACGCCCTGGAAGACCGGCGTCTCCCCCGGGTCGCCCTTCGGGCCCTTCAACCGTCCCAGGAGCAGGATCATGGCCACCAGGCCGAGGAGGACGTGGAGGCCGTGCAGCCCGGACATGATGTAGAAGAGCGATCCGAACGCGGTGTGGGTCGGGTTGGTGGCCGGGTCGTGGGACAGGCTGATCCACTCGGTGAACTGGTTGGCCACGAACAGGGTACCCAGCACCAGTGTGATCCACACCCATAGCTTTGCGCTGCGCCGGTCCCCGCGCTCCTGGTCCCAGACCCCCTTCTGCATGGTGAAGCTGGACGCCACCAGGACGACGGTGAAGAGGCCCGCCCGGACCGTGTCCAGATGGGTGCCGACCGGCGGCCAGACGGACGCGTGGGCCCGGATGGTGAAGAAGGCGGCGAACAGGGAGCTGAAGAACATCACCTCGGAGCCAAGCCAGATGATGACGCCAACTGCCAACATCGACGGCTTGTCGGGGCGGTGGCGCTGACGGGAGGTGATCGCCGGATCGGCGGCGAGGGCCTGAGTCACGCCGGTATTTTTAGTCGATCGGACGCTCGGAGGGCCAACTCGGGTCGGGAGCGCCCGATGAGCCCCGTCGGAGCACCGAATTGGCGCCGGGCGGCTGCCCGGTCCCGATCTCGACCGGACCCGGCCGTTCCCCAGCGGTGATCAGTCGGTGGCGGCCAGGGCGGCCGGTGGCGGGGTCGCCGACACCACGCTCAGGCGCTGGGTGGGCCGGGTCAGCGCCACATACAGCGTGCGCAGGCCGCGGGCCGTCTCGCCGGCGATGACGCCCGGCTCGACCACCACCACCGAGTCGAACTCGAGCCCGTTGGCCGCATCCGCAGCCAACAGGACCAGCGGTTCCGCCAGGCCCCCCTTGCGCATGTCCCGAGCATCCACCACCGGGAGGCCGACGGCAGCCAAAGCGTCGGACAGCGCATGCAGCAGGGCCTCGGGGGCGAGGATGGCCACCCGGCCCGCTTTCACCGCAGCCACTTCCCCGCCGGCCACCTCGGCCACCACCCGGGCCAGGTCGGTCACCGTCGGTTCGCCGTCTGCCCCGTCCGCCCCGTCCGCAGCTCGGACGGCGATCAGGCGCGGTTCCTCCCCCGTGCGCCGGACCGGCTTCGGTGGAGTCAGCTCCGGTGCAGCCACCGCCAGCACCCGGGTGGCCACTGCCAACACCTCGGCGGGAGTTCGGTAGCTCACCGTCAGCTCCACCGACCGGACCGGCCGGCGCCTGGGCAGGTGCTCGGTGATGTCCGACCACGAAGAGGGGGCCCACGGTGCCGTGGCCTGGGCGATGTCGCCGACCACGGTCATCGACCCGGAGAGCGAGCGGCGGGTGAGCATCCGCAGCTGCATGGGCGAGAGGTCCTGGACCTCGTCGACCACGATGTGCCCGTATTTGCGCAGGCCGTCGTCGGCGCCGCCATTGCGCGGGCCGAGCAGGTTGCGGGCCTCGTCGACCAGGGCCGCGTCAACAGGGGTCCAAGCCACATCGTCGAACGAGGCCGATCGGGGACGGCGGAGGAGCACCTGTTCCTCGGGCGTGAGGACGCCCTTGGACGCGGCGGCGATCAACGGCGGGGCACCGAGGAGGTCGTGGAGCAGCTCGTGGGCGGACAGGCGGGGCCACATCCGGTCGAACGCCTCGGCCAGCTCGGGCACCCGGCGGACCTTGCGGAAGAAGTCCGCGAAGTCGAACTCGTCGTCGGACAGCTCGCCAGGGTCCTCGTATCCAGGGAAGGCACTGAGCGATGACGGGGAGCCGGCGCTCAGCCGCTGCTGGGTCTGCCGGGCGCGATCGGCCAGCAGCTGGGCGACCGACTGCTCTACCAAACGGCGCCGGGCGTTGTGGGTGCCGGGGCGGCGGCGGGCCACGTCGATGATCTGGCGGGTGTCCCCCGGGGACAGTCGGAGGAGCAGCGCTCCGTAGGGGATCACCACCTCTTCGGTGAGCGGCCGCTGACGGGTCCGCACCGCACGGGCAATCACCTTCGCCATCCGGGCGTCGCCCTTCAGCCTGGCCACCTCTGCCGGGCCCTTCTCTTTGACGCGTATCTCGGGTACCAGCCCGGCGACGGTCGATAGCGTCACCCCGGTCTCCCCCAGCGAGGGTAGGACCTGTTCGATGTAGCGCAGGAAGAGGGGGTTGGGCCCCACCACCAACACTCCCTGACGCTCGAGTGGGAACCGGTGGGTATACAGCAGGTAGGCCGCCCGGTGGAGCGCCACCGCCGTCTTGCCGGTGCCCGGGCCACCTTGGACGACGAGCACGCCGCTCAGTGGGGCGCGGATGATCTCATCCTGCTCGCGCTGGATGGTGGAGACGATGTCGGTCATCCGGCCGGACCGGGCGCGCCCGAGCGCCGCCAACAGCGCGGCAGGTCCGCCGATGGGCAGGTCGCCCACGATCAGCTCGCCGGTGCCGCCCTCACCCCCCTCGTGGCGGATGGCCTCGTCGTCGGGAGCGGGTCCGAGTCCCGGTGGGCTGAAGCGCTCGTCCTCGACCCCGACCACCCGGCGCCCCTGCAACGCCAGATGGCGACGCAGCACCAGGCCCTGGGGATCCCGGCCGGTGGCTCGGTAGAACGGCTCCGCGATCGGCGCCCGCCAGTCGACCACGAGGGGATCGTGGTCGGCACTGTGGATGGCCAGTCGCCCGATGTGGAAGGTCTCGGTCTGCGGGGGCGCGCCGCCGTTGCCATTGGAGGCGTGGGCCGGAGTGGCACCGGCACCGGCACCGGTGTCCTCCTCCACCCGATCGATCCGGCCGAAGGTCAGGGCCTGGTCCCCGATGTCCAGCTGCTCGAGGCGGGCCAGGCTGGTGCGCACGATCACGTCCCGCTCGGTCCGGGACTGGAACGTCCCGCCCCTGCCCAGGTCGAGGACCCCCTCGAGCATGGTGTTGGCGTCGAGGCGCATGGCGTCGAGGCGCGCGTAGGCCATGTCCACGAACTCCTGCTCGGCCTGCAGCTCCGAATCCACCCCCACCTCCGATCTTTGCCCTGGCTACCCCGTACTGCGCACCGGTACGGCTCGGGGGAACCCTCGATTGTATGCCCCAGGTCGGCCGGTTGCGCCCGGGATCAGCGTGGCCGGCGCCCGATCACGCTCTTCTAGACTCTGGCCATGTCCGCGTCCGCTGTCCCCGCGCAGGCGAGCGAGCGGGTGGCCGGCGCCGCTCTTCGGGTCATGCCCAACGTAGGCCCGGCCACCGCCGGCTTTCTGATCAGATTGGGCATCCGATCGCCGGGCGACCTGATCGGACTGGACGGTGACGACCTCTACGACCGCTTGTGCCGTCTCGACGGGAGGCGCCTCGACCCCTGTGTCCGAGATGTGTTCGCCGCCGTCGTCGCCTTCGCCGAGGGCGGGCCTCCCCGACCGTGGTGGGACTTCACCGCCGCCCGCAAGGCCCGTGACGCGGCGTCGGCCGGCCCGGGGTCGACGGCCGCGGACACGGCGACCGCGGATACGGCAGCACGCTAGGCCGTGGCCGAGCATCGGGCAGTGGCCCAGGCACCGATCGGTCGTTTCGACGACGCCCCGTTCATCCGCGCCTGCCGCCGGCAGAGCGTCGATCACGTGCCGGTGTGGTTCATGCGCCAGGCCGGGAGGTCGCTGCCCGAGTACCGCGCCGCCCGCGGACCGGGCAGCATCCTCGACGCCATCGCCCGGCCCGAACTGGTGGCCGAGCTCACCCGCCAGCCGGTGGATCGCTACGGGACCGACGCGGCGATCTTCTTCTCCGACATCGTGGTCCCCGTGGCTGCGGTGGGATTCGGTGTGGATGTCGCCCCGGGAACCGGCCCGGTCGTCGCCCGGCCCTTCCGAGCCAAGGAGGACCTCCAGCGACTGCGCCCGCTCGAGCCCGAGGTCGACACGCCCTACGTCATCGAGGCGGTCGACATCCTGGTGGGCGTTCTCGGGGTTCCGCTGATCGGATTCGCCGGCGGTCCGTTCACCGTGGCCAGCTACCTGGTGGAGGGTGGCCCCTCCAAGAACTTCACCAAGGTGAAGGCCCTCATGCACGGGGAGCCGGCGATCTGGCACGAGCTGATCGAGCGGTTGACCGACATGGCCCTCGCCTCCCTCCGCTCCCAGTTGGATGCCGGCGCCTCGGCGGTGCAGGTCTTCGACAGCTGGGCCGGCATCCTCTCCCCGCGCGACTACGCGGAGCTGGTGCTTCCGGCCACCCGCCGGATCTTCGCGGAGCTGTCACGCACACACCCCGGCGTCCCCACCATCCTCTTCGGGGTGGGTACCGGCGAGCTCCTGGCGTTGATGGCCACCGCAGGGAGCACCGTGATCGGGGTCGACTGGCGGGTGCCGCTCGACGAGGCCCGCCGCCGGGTGGGACCCGACGTCGCGGTACAGGGCAACCTCGACCCGGCCCTGTGCCTGTCGAGTTGGGAGGTCGTGGCGGAAGAGACCCGGGACGTCCTCCTGCGGGCCGGCACCGCACCCGGACACGTGTTCAACCTGGGCCACGGCGTGCTGCCCGAGACGGACCCGGGCATCTTGGGGCAGGTAGTCGAGTTGGTCCATGCCGAGGCCCGGGCCGGCGTGAGAGCATCATCGTGACGGCGCAAGACGTCCCACCCATCGGCGTGCTGGTCATGGCCCACGGGACACCTTCGACACCGGCGGGGATCGAGCCGTTCTACACGGCCATCCGACGCGGACGCCCACCCTCGCCCGAGCTCCTCGACCAGCTGGTGGGCCGTTACGAGGCGATCGGGGGGACCTCACCGCTGGCCGAACGGACCCGCTCCCAGGTGATCGGGCTGGCATCGGCCCTGGAGGCGGCAGCACCGGGCCGCTACGTGGTGCGCTTCGGCGCCAAGCACGTCACCCCCACCATCGAGGACGCGATGGCCGACCTGGCCGCGGCCGGCGTGGCCCGGGTGATCGGCCTCGTGCTCACCCCCCATCAGTCCTCGATGGGATCGGGGGAGTACTTGGAGCGGGCACGGGAGGCCGCGGCATCCGTATCGCCCGCACTCGGGTTCACCGCCATCCCGTCATGGCACCGAGCCGGCGGGATGGCCCGCATCCTCGCCGATCGGACCGAGGCCACCCTCGCGTCGCTCGCACGGGAGGAGCGGCTGCGGACCGCAATCTTCTTCACCGCTCACAGCCTTCCCCAGCGGGTGGTCGCGGCAGGGGACCCCTATCCGGACCAGGTTCGCGAGTCGGCCTCGGACATCGCCGCCCTGCTCGAGCTCGACGGGGTTCGCGGTCTGACCTGGGGGGTGGCGTGGCAGAGTGCGGGACGCACGGCCGACCCGTGGATCGGCCCCGACCTGCTGCTCGAGATCCAACGGGTTGCCAAGGAGGGTGCCACCTCGGTCGTGGTCTGCCCGGTCGGGTTCGTCTCCGACCATCTGGAGGTCCTCTACGACCTCGACATCGAAGCGCAGGCGACGGCCCGATCGGTGGGCGTCGCCTTCGTCAGGACGCCGTCGCTCAACGACGACCCCGTGTTCCTCGACCTCTTGGCCGACGTGGTCCGCTCTGCGTCGTGCCCGTCGTGCCCGTCGGCCGGTCTGCCGACAACGCCGTGACCACTTCGCCGCAACGGCAACGACCGACCATCGCCATCGTCGGAGCAGGGATCGCGGGGCTGGCCGCCGCCTGGGAGCTGGTGGCCGGCCCGGACTCGCAAGGCGGGGACGGTCCCGAGGTGGTCGTCCTCGAATCGAGCGATCGGATCGGCGGCAAGCTTCGCTCCACCGAGTTCGCCGGAAGGAACGTCGACCTGGCAGCGGACGCGTTTCTGGCCCAGCGGCCGGAGGCCACCGGACTGTGCGATGAGCTCGACCTCACCGGAGAGCTGGTACCGGTCGGCGCCTCGGGTGCGTCGATCTGGGCCAGGGGCCGGCTCCGGCCGATGCCGGAGGGGTTGAGCCTCGGCGTGCCCACCCGCAGCTGGTGGCCCTTCTACCGATCGGGGATTCTCAGCACCGGCGAGTCGCTCCGGGTGGCCACGGACCTGGTCGTGCCCCATCGGGGAACCGTCGGGGTGACCGGGGACCGGTCGGTCGGGGACATCGTCGGCGAACGCCTGGGGCGACCAATCGTTGAACGCCTGGTGGACCCGCTGATCGGTGGGATCCACGCCGGTGGAGTGGACGACCTCAGCGCCGCGGCCACCTTCCCCCAGCTGATCGCTGCCTCCCGCCAATCGGGCAGCCTCCTTCGTCAACTCGGTCGGGCACGGGTCCCCGCACCGCGATCGGCGGCCCCGCCGCCTCTCTTCTGGTCCCTGCGCGGGACCACTGCCAGCCTCGCCGTGGCGCTCGCCGGCGCGCTGGCCCGGCGCGGGGTGGCCGTCCACACCGGGGTCTCGGTCGACGCCGTCGAGCGGGCAGGGCCGGCCGGAGCGAACGGAGCGACGCACCCGTCGTGGACCATCGCCCTCGGCGGTTCGGGCCCTCCACCCACCGGGGCCGTCGTCATGGCGGACGGCACGTCGAGCCTGCGGGTCGACGGCGTGGTGCTGGCCGCACCAGCTCGCGAGGCTGCGGTGCTCCTCGGCCCCCTCGCCCCGGTGGCAGCCGGCCTGCTGAGCGCCGTGGAGTACGCCTCGGTGGCGCTGGTCACCCTGGCGTTCGACCCCGGGGCGATACGGTCCCCGCTGCACGGCACCGGGTTCCTGGTCCCCCGGATCTCCACCTTCGACGGGCGCCCGGCCCTCATCACCGGCTGCACCTACCTGGGGAGGAAGTGGCCGCACCTGGCCCGCCCGGGGGACGAACTGCTCCGGGTGTCGGTCGGCAGGTTCGGCGACAGTCGACCCGCGGGGCTCGACGACGACGAGCTGACCGCAGCCGTGTTCGCGGAGCTGACCCGGCTCCTCGACATCGTCGGCACCCCGGTGGAGACGATGGTCACCCGGTGGAACGGGGCGTTTCCCCAGTATCGGGTCGGCCATCTGGACAGGGTGGCAAGGATCGAGCAGTCGGTGGCCGAGCTCGGCGGTGTGGCCGTGGCCGGTGCCACCTACCGGGGCGTGGGCATCCCCGCCTGCATCGGAAGTGGGCAGACCGCCGCCCGGCTCGTACTCGAGTCGTTGTCCGCCGGCGCCGACCCCGCCGGCAGGTCACCCGGGCGCGTCGACCCCACCCGATGAGTCCCGAGCCGGAAACCACGACGACGACTGCACCACCCCTCGACCGTGGGCCGGCCGATCCCCCCTGGCGGCCTTCGACGGTGCGCCTGACCCATCGCCGGAGCGACGCGGTCGTTCCGCGGCGGGGCATGGTCGCCCTGCCCGCCCTCGCATCCGGGGTTGGCCTGGCCCTCTCCCTCCCTCCGTGGGGATGGTGGATCCTGGCCTTTCCCGCAGCCGGGCTGCTCTGGTGGCGGCTGGGAGGCCTGCGCCCCCGCACCAGGCTGTGGGCGGGTTGGCTGGCCGGCCTCGGCTGCTTCCTGCCGGGCCTGATGTTCGTCCGCTCCTTCACCCTGCTGGGGGCGTTGGCACTGATCGCCATCGAGGCGGGCTTCTTCGCAGTGGCCTGCCTGGCCGTTCCGACAGGACCGGTTGCGGCCCGGGCCCTGGCCTTTCCGGCCGCGATGACACTGGCCGAGGCCGCGCGGATGACCTGGCCGTTCGGGGGCCTGCCCCTCGGAAGCGTGTTCCTCGGTCAAGCCGGTGGACCGGTCCTCGGCGTGTCCCGCATAGGCGGACCGCTGGCCCTCATCGCTGCCGTCTATGCCGGGGGCGTGGGGTTGGCGGCCTTGGCGGAGGCCGCTGCCCTCGCCCTCCGCGACGGGGCACGGGCTCGCGCGTTCGCCCGGGCCGAAACGGACGGCCCTGGGCCGTCGACCGCGAGCGCTTCCGCGACCGGAGTCCGGCACCGCACCGTGCACGGTGCGGTCGCCGGTCTGGGACCGATGACGTTGGTCGGAGTGATCGCCCTCTCGGCCGTGGCGGGCATCTCGGTCGTTGCCGATCACGCGCCCGACGGCGGTCGCTCCGTGGGCACGGTGTCGGCCGCCGCCGTCCAAGGTGGTGGGGCCCGCGGCTTCCGCAAGTCCCAGATCCACCCCGCGGTGGTGCTGGCCGCCCAGCTGGCGGCCACCCAGCGCATGCAACGGCTGGACAGCGGCCGTGCGCCCCGGTTGGTGGTCTGGCCCGAAGACGTCGTCGCCATCGACGGCCCGCTTTCCCAGTCCTCCGAGCAGTCGGTGCTCTCCAACCTGGCGCAGAGCCTGAATGCCACCCTGGTGGTGGGAGTGACCGAAACGGTCTCGGCGACCGCGTTCCGCAACGAGGTGGTGGCATGGGGACCGGACGGGACACTTGTCTCGCGCTACGAGAAGGTCCATCGGGTCCCGTTCGGCGAGTACGTCCCCTGCCGGGGGTTCTTCCAACACCTGGGCAACCTTTCGGCAGTGCCGCTGGACGCGCTTCCGGGGACGGCGACCGGGCTGTTACCCACACCTGCTGCCCCGCTCGGGGCCATGGTCTCCTTCGAGGTCCTCTACGGCGACCGGGGCCGTTCGTCGGTGCGGGCCGGCGCGCAGCTGCTGATCGTCCCCACCAACACCGCTTCCTATGCCACCGCTCAGGTGCCGACCCAGGAGCTCGCCAGTGCCCGCGTGCAAGCCGTCGAGCAGGGCCGCGACCTCCTGCAGGCAGCCCCCACCGGGTACAGCGCGGCAATCACCGATCGCGGCGCGCTGGTGGTGCGCTCGGGGCTCGGCAACCAGCAGATCGTCTTTTCCACCATGTCCCGCAGGGTCGGGTGGACCCTCTACGTCCGCTACGGCGACCCGCCCATGCTCGCTGCCGCCGCCCTCGCTCTGGTAGCCGCCTGGCTGCTGGCCGCCCGGCGGGACCGCTTGGCCGCAACCCCGTCACGAGGGGCAAGGGCGGCAAAGGCAGCGGCTCGGCGGCGCGGTGCTTCCGGCCTCCCCGCGGCGAACGACTACTCGTAGTACCCCGAATGGATGTACACGCAGGGGATGCCCTCGGAGTGGAACATCGCGAAGTTGTCGGGGTCGTCCTCGAAGGCCAGCCGCAGGTCGAACCCGTGCGACCGCAGATCCTCGACGGTGTCCCGCTTGAACCGGGTCACCTGGGCATAGTCCCCCCGCGACCGCATGACCAACAGGTCCCACCGCAGGCCGTACCGTTGGAGCCAGGCCAAGGTCTGCGGCTGGACCCGCATCGGCCGGCCGGTCAGCAGGATCACCTGTAGGCGCGAGTCGAGGAGCTCGAGGACCCTGGCCAGCTCCTCGATGACCGGGTCGTCACCGCAGGCGTCGAAGAACCGGTCCCAGTCGCGGCGCCCGCTCTCGAGGAAGTGCTGACGGCCGACTGCGTCCGAGAGCACCCCGTCCACGTCGAACACCACTGCCTCGCCCGGCGTCTCCACGGCAGGTCCGTTCCATGCCCAGTTGGCCGGTTCGGTCACCCGGCTCACTCTTCGGTCGGCGAGCTCGCCGCAAGCCGCCGGATCTCCTCGACCACCGCCGGATCGGCGAGCGTGGTGGTGTCCCCGAGCATCCGGCCCTCGGCCACGTCGCGCAAGAGCCTGCGCATGATCTTCCCACTACGGGTCTTCGGGAGCTCGTCGGTGAACACCACCGTCCTCGGCCGGGCGATGGGGCCGATCTTTGCGGCCACGTGGGCCCTGAGCTCTTGGCCCCGGTCGTCGCTCGGTGCCCCGGCGTCGGCCACCAGGGTGACGAACGCCACGATGGCCTGCCCGGTGGTGGCGTCGACGGCCCCGACCACCGCGGACTCGGCGACCAGGTAGTGGTCCACGAGGGCCGACTCCACTTCGGTGGTGGAGATCCGGTGGCCCGACACGTTCATCACGTCATCGACCCGGCCGAGCAGCCACAGGTACCCGTCGTCGTCGAGCTTGGCCCCGTCACCGGCGAAGTACCGGCCGGCGAACCGGGTCCAGTAGGTCTCCATGTAGCGCTCGGGGTCGCCGTAGATGCCCCGGAGCATCGCGGGCCACGGCGTGGTCAGGGTGAGGTAGCCCCCACCCCGCTCAACCCGGATGCCCTCCTCGTCCACCAGTTCCACGCCGATACCCGGCACGGGGAACGTGGCCGACCCCGGCTTGGTCGCAGTGATCCCGGGCAGTGGGGCGATCATGATGGCGCCGGTCTCCGTCTGCCACCAGGTGTCCACCACCGGGCAGCTCCCGCCACCGATATGGGTGGAGTACCACATCCAGGCCTCGGGGTTGATCGGCTCACCGACCGAGCCGAGGACCCGCAGTGAGGTCAGGTCGTGGCGTTCCGGGTAGGTGGTCCCCCACTTCATGAACGTCCGGATGGCGGTCGGCGCGGTGTAGAGGATGGTCACCCCGTAGCGCTCGATGATCGACCACCAGCGGTCACGATCGGGGAAGTCGGGCGTCCCCTCGTACATGACCGAGGTGGCACCGTTCGCCAAGGGCCCGTAGACGATGTAGCTGTGGCCGGTGACCCACCCGATGTCGGCTGCACACCAGTAGACGTCGCGTTCGGGATGGAGGTCGAAGACCACCCGGTGGGTGTAGGCCACCTGGGTCAGGTAACCGCCGGTGGTGTGCATGATGCCCTTGGGCGCTGCGGTGGTGCCCGAGGTGTAGAGGATGAACAGCAGGTCCTCGGCCGCCATGTGCTCCGGCTCGCACTGGTCGGACGGCGCACCGCCTGCGGCACTGTCGTCGCCGCTCAGCAACTCGTGCCACCAGTGGTCGCGTCCCTCGGTCATGGTGAGCCCGGCGATGTCACCGACCCGACGGACCACCACCACATGGTCCACACACGGCGACTCCGATACCGCCACATCCACGCTGGCCTTCAACCCGACCAGGGCGCCTCGTCGCCACCCTCCGTCTGCGGTGAGCACCACCCGCGCCTCGGCATCGAGGATCCTGTCGCGCAGTGCCTCGGACGAGAACCCGCCGAACACCACGGAGTGGACCGCTCCGATGCGGGTGCAGGCCAACATGGCCACGGTCAGCTCCGGGATCATCGGCATGTAGATCGCCACCCGGTCGCCACGACCGACACCCAGGCCGCGCAGCACGTTGGCGAACCTCGACACGTCGGTCAACAGCTGGCCGTAGGTGATGGTCCGGGTGTCGCCCGGCTCACCCTCCCAGTGGAACGCTACCTTGTCGCCCCGTCCGGCGGCCACATGGCGGTCGAGGCAGTTGTAGGAGACGTTGAGCGTGCCACCGTCGAACCACCGGGCGAACGGCAGGTCCCACTCGAGCACGGTGTCCCAGGTGCGGAACCAGTCGAGGGCGCCGGCCTGCTGCGCCCAGAAGTCGGGCCACTCGTCAGCTGCCTGCTGGTAGACGGCCGGGTCCGAGACCACCGCCTGCCTCCGGAACTCCGCGGAGGGGGGGAACACCCGGTCCTCGGACAAGTAGTCCTCGATGGTGGGTTCGGACGAGGTCGGGGCCCCACCGTCGGGTTGGTGTGCTGCGTCGTCAGGCATCGCTCCCCTGTCCATTTTTCTGCTTGTGGCAGAGACCGCTCCGCCACGACGCGCCTCAGCCTAACGCCGGGGGGGCTCTACGATGAGGGGGACGTGACCACGACCACACATTCGCTGGGAGGGGTGGGGACCGACGGGCTGATGCCGAACGCCGCCGCCTCGCTGACGCCGGAGCCCGGTGGCACCCCGGTCGAAGTGCCGCTGGGACGGCGGGTGATGGTGGTCAGTGACCTGCTGCTCACACCCCGTGCCACGCCGTCGACATCCGCGGTCACCGCCGAACTCGCCCGGGCCCTCGACACCTGGGACGGTCCGGGCATCCTGATCATCGCCGGCAACCTGTTCGACCTCACCGGGACGGAGACGCCCGCGGCCGAGGCGCGCCGTTCGATCGAGGCCCACCCGGCACTCGCACAGGCGCTGGCCCGCTTCCTCCTCGTCGACGAGCGTCGGGTCATCCGCCAGACCGGGACCCACGAGCCGGGGTACGACACCGACCCCGACAACATCGCCGCCGTCGCTGCGATGGGAGTGGAACAACACGGGCCGGTGGACCTCCACCTCCACACCCTCACCGGCGAGCGGGTGGTGCGGGTGGAGCCGGGCGAGCACGCCTATGCAGCTGGCTGCAGCGGGCCCGAGACGGAGTTCAACCCTGCAGCCGACGCCAAACCGGGCATCATCGGCCAGTCATCGGCCGGCAAGGGGTGGCGGATCCTGGCTGCACAGTCCACCGAGGATGCCCCCTGGTTGGCCGGCCTCAACCGCCTGAGCGACCCGTCGGCCCTGTCACGATTCGTGGTCTCTCGAACGCTGTACCGCCGCTTCGGTCGCTATGCCTGGTGGCTCCTGGTGCCGTTCGTGGTCGCCATGTTGCTGCGGGTGGCCGCGACCCCGTGGGTGCTCGGGCACGTCGGGTCCGGACTGCCGGGCCGGGCGATTCGCCACGCCCACCAGGCCGACCTCAACGACCAGCTCGTGGTCGCCTCGCTGGTGGCCCTGGTGGTGCTGGTGGTCATGGCGCTGGTGCTCGGCCTGCTCAGCCGCCGCATGTGGTCCATCCTCGGCGGCGGCGCCTTGGAGACGGTGCAGTCCGAGGCGGGGGCCAACGACACCGCCCGGGGTGACGCCCGGCGGGTGGTTGCCCACGGCTACGCGGGCCTGATCACCGCGGCGACCTTCCAGTCGGAGCTGACCAACCTGGGTGTGGGCTTCTACGCCAACGTGGGTGCCACTGCAGAGGTGGTGGAGGAGCACCGCGGCAGGTTGGGGCTCCCGCCGGTCTTCCTGCACAGCCAGCGAGTGAGCTGGGTCGAGCTCGAGACGGGTGCCGAACTGCACGTCCGGATGCTGTTGGCCCACACCGACCTGCCCTCCCCGAGCTACCTCGAACGGGTGGTCACCAGGGGGCGCAGCGCCGGGACCCTGCATCCGACGCTCGTCGCCTCGTACCCGATGGGCGACTCGTGGCCCCCGGCAACCGACCTGCGCCAGGCCCATCGCCGGACCAGACGGGTGCGTCGCCTGGCGGCGGCAGCGATCCTGCTGGCCGGCATCATCGACCTGCTCGATGCCATCACCCCACCACTGCGCGGGCGGCTGCATGTGGTAGCCCAGTACCTGCCGCTGCGTGCCAGTGTGGCGGCCGGGGCACTCATCGCCGTGGCCGGACTGGCACTGATCGCCCTGGGTCGCGGCATCCTGCGCGGCCAGCGGCGGGCCTGGCGGGTGGCCGTAGTCCTGTTGGCGGGCACCATCTTCCTGCACATGGTCGCCGGGGCCGACATCGAGGAGTCACTGGTCGCGGCCGCCGTCCTGGTGCTGCTGGTCACCAATCGGAAAGAGTTCCAATCCGCATCGGACTGGTCGTCGCTCCGGTCGGCCCTGCTGGCGCTGGGGATCGGAGTGGCCGGCATCACCGTCGTCGCGGCCGCCTCCATCGAACTGTTCACCCACATCGGCCGCCTACATCACACCAACATCCCGTGGTGGACCGCGCTGTGGGCCGTTTCCGAACGATTCGTCGGCATCCGGACGGTGCCGCTCCCCCACCGGGCCGACCGCTTCCTTTCGCCGGCCCTCTTGACCATCGGACTGTCGCTGGTGGCCGTGACGCTCTTCCTGCTCACCCGGCCGGTGGTCGACCGAAGGTTGAGCTCGGGCCGGGCCGCGGAATTCAGGGCCCGTGACATCGTGCGGCGCCACGGCTCCTCGACCCTCGACTACTTCGCCCTCCGGTCGGACAAGAGGTGGTTCTTCCATCGCGACAGCCTGGTCGCCTACGCCGTCTACGGAGGGATCTGCCTGATCTCCCCTGACCCGATCGGTCCCCGCAACGAACGCCGCCAGGTCTGGGGGGCCTTCCGCCAGTTTGCCGACAGCCACGGCTGGATCACCGCGGTGATGGGCTCCGGCGAGGAGTGGCTGCCCATCTACCGCGACTCGGGAATGCACAACATCTACCTCGGGGACGAGGCGGTGGTGAAGGTCCAGTCCTTCACCCTGGCCGGTGGCGAGATGAAGGGGCTGCGCCAGGCCCACAACAGGATCAAGAAGTACGGGTACACCGCCACCTTCCACGATCCGGCCAACATCGACCCCTCCCTCTCCAATGAGCTCACCGCGCTGATGCGCCTCAGTCGGCAGGGCGAGTACGAACGAGGATTCTCGATGATGCTCGGTCGGGTGTTCGATCCGAGGGACACCGGGCTACTCATGGCGGTGGTCCGCGCGCCCGACGGTGCGGCGGTGGCCATGTGCCAGTTCGTACCGGCCCCCGGCATCAATGGGTTCTCCCTCGACCTGATGCGGCGGGACCCGGGCGACCACCCCAACGGGCTGTTGGACTTCGCCCTGTGCTCGACCATCGAACACCTCCGGTCCGGTGGCTACGAGGGCCTCAGCCTCAACTTCGCGGCCCTGCGCTCGACCTTGTCGGGCGACAGGGGCGACGGCACAGTGCAGCGGGCCGAACGCTGGTTCTTGAAGCGGTTGTCGAACTTCGCCCAGATCGAGTCGCTCTGGCGGTTCAATGCCAAGTACGAGCCCGAGTGGCTGCCCCGCTATGTGGTCTTCGACACCGCCGAGCACCTGGTGCCGGTGGTGATGGCCATCCTGCGAGCCGAATCACTCTGGGAGATCCCGGTGCTGGGCAGGCTGCTGGCCACCGGCGCGGAGAAGCGGATGGTCGCCGCTCAGCGGGAGACCGACCAGTTCCTCGCCTCGATCGGGCAGTGGGACGAGAACGGTGAGTCGACCGGGTTGCCCGAAGGCGACGCCGCTTCGAGCGGGGGAACGACCGCGACGACCCCCTGACCGCGGTCGTCCTCGCCGGGCTGCTGCTTCACTCCTTGGGAGAGCCGACGCCCGCGCCGGGGACATCACCTGCTTGGTGGCCGGTCGCCACAGGAACCGGCCTCCGGCGCGCGAACAGGCCCACCAATCCCACCAATCCCAGCGCGACAAGGACGACCACCACAGCCACCAACGGCGTCGGGTTGCTCCACGCCACCAGCAGCAGCAGACCGAGCCCGAGCACACCCCACTGCAGACCCTTGCGGTGGGCGGCGGCGAACCCGTGCACCGGGCCCTCGGTCATCCACGAAGGCGCCCCTCTGTTGCCGAGCCACGATCTGAGGTGGGCATTGCCGGCGATCAGTGCGCCGACGGCGACGAGTGCCGCCACGATCATGACGGTGCGGATGGTGTCGAGTAGCACGGCGCTCACCGTGTCGATCACCACGGTCGCCGCATCCTTCGGCTGCGAAGGAAGGAGCGACGAGAGGTACTGGTTCCGGCCCACCGACGCCACCACGAGGACCAACGCCATCGACAGGGCAAGGCCCACGGCCGCCCGCACCAACCCTCGGCGGCGGTTCTCGGTGAGGATGATGCTTCCGGCGAAGCACAGCAGTGCCACGATCGGAAGCACCAGCGCCACCTTTTCGAGCAGCTTGACCAAGCGCTGCACGCGAAGCAACTGTGTGGACCGGAACAGCACCAGGTCAGCGCCGTGGTAGGTGGGCACTTTGTTGAAGACAGTCAGGCCCTTGGCGTCGAGCTGCTTCTTCGCCGCGGCCTCGATCTGGGTGAGGTCGACGGTTACCTCGCCGTTGCTTGATTGCAAGGCACCCTCGTTCGACCCGGTCAGCAACGCTGCCAACTGCTTGTGGGAGTCACGAATGGCTGCGGCCCACAACTTCTGGAACGCCGAGGACTCGACAAGCTTCAGCGTGATCTGGTCGGTGGCCGACTGAACCCCCGAGGTGATGGGCACGGCGAGGAAGCCTGCCCGATCGGGCAGCGCATTCTTCACCTTCTGCTCCACATCGGTCTGTGCGATGAGCCGCTGGCTTACCCGATTGGCGACCGCTTCTTGGATGGCAGGGTTGCTGGCCAGTGGGGTCACCGTGCTCACGAAGGTGTCGGTATTGAGCAGCTCGTTGCGCACGAAGACCACGAAGACCGACACCACGGCCAGAAGGCAGGCCACGACCACCAGTACCCACGACGAGATCGACTTCCACCGATGCTTGCCCTTGCCCTTGCCGGTCGCGTGGTCGCCCTCGGACCGACGGAGCGCCTCGTTCTCCTTTTCGAGCTCCTCGACGCTGTGCTTCAGTGCCTCGACATCGCCGTCCGGTTCGTCCGTCGCCACATGGCCACACTACCGTCGCCCACTCGGAGCGGCCGGGACTTTGCCCTGACCAGTTCGAGTTCGCCCGGATGGGATCAGCTGAGCAGCTTGGCTTTCTGAGCCTCGAATTCGGCATCGGTGATGACGCCCTTGGCCTTCAGGTCTGCCAGTTTGGCCAGTTGGTCGACGTTGCTCCCGCCGGTCGTGCCGGCGGCCTGCTTCACATAGGCGTCGAAGGCCTTCTGCTGCTGGGCTGCCTGGGCCTCGGCGCGCTCGTGCATGCTTCCGCCGCGGGCGATCAGGTAGATCAGGACCCCGAGGAACGGAAGGATGATGACGAAGATCACCCACACCGCCTTGGCGAGACCACCCATGTCGTGACTCCGGAAGATGTCCATGAAGATGAAGATGAGAAGCCAGATCCACAGAACGAAGACGAAGAACTCCAGCATCGTCCAGAAGAGGCCCAGTATCGGATAGGTGTAGGCAAGCATGTTCGGATCCGCTCCTAAACCTGGAAGCACCGACCAATGACTTGATTGGTTAGTCGCGCATCCGCGGAAAGAGCCTCCCCAGCTGGGAAAATGACGATGTTCAAAGTCGCATTTCCCT
>JADGOE010000004.1 GCA_017883135.1 Acidimicrobiales bacterium | reverse complement strand
GCTCCTCACCTGGGGAGGCCTGGCTGGCATCTTCTATGCAGCCGTCGCCTTCAACGCCCAGACCCCCTACCCGGGGTCGTTGGTCGCGGTTCCCGTCATAGGTGCTGCCCTGGTGATCGCCGGAGGGGTGGCGAACCCGAAGTCCGGGGCCGAATCACTGCTCGGGCTCCAGCCGTTCCAGTGGCTCGGCAAGCGCTCCTACTCCCTCTATCTGTGGCACTGGCCGATCCTGATCATCGCCGCGGAGACCACGCCTCCGACCCACTTCCGCGTGATCCCTGCCGCCAACACCCAGGTCGTCCTCGACCAAGTTGCAGCTGCCACCAAGATCACAACGGTTCCCAAGTCGGTCGAGCAATCCGGATTTGGAGCGTACGACTACTGGGGTGGGGCCTACGAGAGTGCCCGGTGCCAGGCGGGCACCATGCAAACACGTGAGCAAATCTGCAATCTTGGAGATCCCACGGGTTCACGACTCATGGTTGTCTATGGGGACTCCCACGCACTCATGTGGATCCCACCATTCAAGGCGATCGCCCGTGCCGAGCATTGGAGATTGGTAGTGCTGGGAAAGTGGGCCTGTCCTGCTGTCCCGGTGACGATTCAGTTCAAGAAGTCGCCCGAACCAGACGCCATTTGCGACGACTGGCATACGTGGGCAACCAAGTGGATCAACCAGAACCGACCGAGCCTGCTCGTGTTCAGCCAGGCCGACTTCTACAGCCCCCCAGCGCCCACAGGCTCGCAACTCGTGCCATTCACGGGGGCCCAGTGGCAACACGGCCTCGACGATCTCTTCAATTCGTTCAAGGTTCCGAACATGAGGATGGTCCTGCTGGGCACTACTCCCATACTTCCTCAGGTTGCCCCAGTGTGCCTGGCGGCACATCCGAAGGACGTTCAGAAGTGCTCATCACCCGCTCAGTCATCCGTGCCGGCGCTCAGCGAGATCGACCGGTCCGCGGCGCTCGCCGCCCATGTCCAGTACATCGACACCATTCCCTGGTTCTGTTCGAGCACCTGCACACCAATCATCGGAGACCATGACGTGTACGACATCTCGGGGCAACACGTCTCCGGTTCATGGGTTCAGTATCTTCAGAATGTTCTTCAACGGGCCCTTGCTCCACCGCTGCCACACGCTTCGCACAATTCCCTCTGAGCAGAGCTGGCCCGTTGGACCCACTCGCCCACTTCTCTCGGACCTCGCCTTTGACGACGGTGACCTTCAGCCGGCGATGAGGACAGCTCTCCGACCACCCGATGCGTGTGCCGGCGAGTCCTACCGCTTCTTGCCGCAGTCGCCGGCGAGCCGGCTCCTTTGCGGCCGGGCCCTGTCGCCATCGCCACTGGGCCATGATGAGGTCCGACAACCTCGATGCCTGACAAGGAGACCACAGTGGCGATCAACGTGACGCCGATACCCGGCTTGGACCCTGAGATCAATGACATCCGCCGACGCACGGCCGACTTCGTCAACACCGAGATCCTTCCCAACGAAGAGGTGCTGTGGAGGTCACGGCGCGAGGCAGAGCTGACCGAGGACGAGCGGGAGCACAGCCGGCGCCAGAGCATCGAGCTGCGCGAGGAGACCAAGGCCAAAGTCAGCCAGGCCGGCTTGTGGGCACCCCACCTACCCAAGGAGTACGGCGGGATGGGGCTCGACTTCCTCTCGCTGGCCTACATGTACGAGATCCTCGCCTACGCGGTGGGCGCCGCCGCCTTGTTCGGCATCGCCGCACCCAACTCGGGGAACGCCACCATCCTGGTCAAGTACGGCACCGAGGAGCAGAAGCGGAAGTGGCTGATCCCCCTGATCGAGGGAGAGATGGAGTCGGGCTTCTCCATGACCGAACCGGACCATGCCGGTTCCGACCCGCGCTCGATCGAGACCGCGGCAGTACGCGACGGCGATCACTGGGTGATCAACGGGCACAAGTGGTTCACCTCCAACGGCATCGATGCCAACTTCTTCATCGTCATGTGCCGGGCCAACGACCCCACCGGTGAGCTGGGAAAGCCAGGCCAGATGACCCAGATCATCGTTCCCACCGACACCGCTGGGGTGAACATCGTCCGGGGCATCGGGATCTTCGGGCACTCGACCTCGGACCACTGCGAGATCAAGTACGAGAACGTGCGGGTACCCATCGACAACACCCTCGGGCTGGTCGGGCAGGGTCACCAGGCCGCCCAGGACCGGCTCGGGGCGGGGCGCGTCTACCACTGCATGAACTCGGTGGGCCAGATGTGGCGGGCCTTCGACCTCATGGTCGAACGGACACTGGTCCGCCAGGTGCACGGAGGCCTGCTGAAGGACAAACAGTTCATCCAAGGGTTCATCGCCGACAGCTACATGGACGTGCAGTCGGCCCGGCTGATGACCATCAACGCTGCAGAGAAAGTGGCCAACGGCGACCCCGATGCCCGCACGGCAATCTCGGCCATCAAGGTATTCGTGCCGGCGGCCTACCACCGCGTGGTCGACCGGGCCATCCAGGTGTGGGGGGGTGCGGGGGTGAGCAACGACCTTCCTCTCGGCCAGATGTACCTCACCGCCCGGGTGCTGCGGTTGGCTGACGGACCCGACGAGGTGCACAGGATCCTCATGGCGAAGAACATCCTCCACCGCTATGAGGACGGGGACAGTTGGAATTTCGGCAACTGACCAAACGGGGGGAGCGGCGACCGGTCCGTCACTCGGTGGCCGCA
The DNA here is from genome assembly GCA_017883135.1 of Acidimicrobiales bacterium. GTDB lineage: Bacteria > Actinomycetota > Acidimicrobiia > Acidimicrobiales > RAAP-2 > Bog-756. The sequence continues at coordinate 66,185 of JADGOE010000004.1, read as the reverse complement.
CGGCCACTGCTTCGTCACTCGGAAGGGTCCTGGCGTCCTGTGGCGTGATGCCACTCACAAGGGCACGGTCCCCCGTTTCGTGCCAGGCTTTGTCGAACGACCGATGAGCCGCTGACGCATCGCCTCGCGTTCGGGGTGGAGGCGTCCCTGCACGACGAGGAGCACGCCATGCCGACCATCGACCACTTCGAGCCCGGCACCCCTTCGTGGGTGGACCTGGCCAGCCCCGAACTCGCCTCCTCGGTGACGTTCTACACGTCGCTCTTCGGTTGGGAGGCGCACGGCCAGGGTCCCGAAGGCGGCGGCTACACCATGTTCGAGCTCGATGGCCTGCCGGTGGCCGGCGCCACCCCGATGTTCATGGAGGGACAGCCGCCTGCGTGGACCACCTACGTTTCGGTGGACGACGCCGACGAGACCATTGCCAAGGTTGAGAAGGCCGGCGGCTTCGTCTTCGTCGAACCAATGGACGTGCTCGATGTGGGGCGCACGGCCGTCTTCGCCGACCCCACCGGTGCCGCCATCGCCGTGTGGCAACCCAAGCTCCACAAAGGCGCCGGGGTGGTCAACGAGCCCAATTCCCTATGTTGGAACGAGTTGAGCACCCGCGACACAAAAGCGGCCGGCGCCTTCTACCGCGAGGTCTTCGGCTGGGTGCCCGACACCGCTCCCATGGGCGACACCGAGTACACGCAATGGATGCTGGACGGCAACTCGATCGGGGGCATGATGACCATGTCCGCAGAAGTTCCGGCTGAGGTGCCGGCCTACTGGCTGGTCTACTTCGCCGTCGCCGACTGCGACTCCACCGTCGATGCGGCGACCACGCTCGGGGCCACGGTGACGGTGCCGGCCATGGAGATCGAGCCCGGTCGGATGCCGATCCTCTCCGATCCCCAGCGCACCCTGTTCGGAGTAATCGCCATCAACACAGCCTAGCGGCACCTTCCTGACCATGACGCTGTAGGTCGGCGGTCAGCCAATGTTCGGCGACATCGAGCGTCATCGGCACGACGACGATGAGAAGATGAGTGTTCAGCTTGCGAGCAACTGATTTCAGTCGAGCCCCAACCTCGGCGTCATCGTGATCGCCTGCCATGAAATTGAACATCCGGTCAGCCCACGATACGGCGCAGTGGGGCACCCTTGAACCGACAACGACCAGCAGTTCCAAAGCGCTCACCCCTCACTCCACCTGATAAGGACTAGTAGTACATAAGAGGGGAACATCTACTGTACACTTCGCTTCATGGACGTTGCCATCAGTGAACTGCGAGCGAATCTCAGCACATGGCTTGAGCAGGCACGGGAGGGAAGAGAGGTCGTCGTCACTGACCGTGGTGTCCCCGTCGCCCGCCTCCTCGGGATGGACGCTACCGACACCCTCCAACGCCTCACGGTCGAGGGCGTCATTGCGCGGCCCGAACGGACTCAGCGGCCGACGGCGTCAGGCCGTCGTCGCCCACGCACTCGCACCTCCGTGGCGGACCTCGTCAGCGAGCAATGTCGCTGAGCTGTGGCACTGGTCTATTTCGACTCGAGCGCCTTCGTGAAACTGCTCGTGGAAGAAGCGGGGAGCTTCTTGGCGGCGGAACTATGGGACGGGTGCGATGCCGCCGTGTCGAGCAGGTTGGCTTATCCAGAGGTACGTTCGGCCCTTGCCACCGCCGCACGCAACCACGACCTCGGTGCAAGTGATCTTGCCTCCGCCGAGCGAACCTGGGAGGAGTACTGGTCCGCGACGCGGCCAATCGAACTCACCCGGTCTGTCGAACGCCACGCCGGCAAGTTGGCGTGTGATCTCGCTCTCCGAGGCGCCAATGCCGTCCACCTCGCTAGTGCGCTCGCCGTTGGGGACCCTGACCTGATTGTCGCCGGTTGGGACCGCCGACTTCATGCCGGTGCCCGTGCAGCTCATCTGAGCGTGGCACCGGCAAGGATTGAGGCAAGGATTGAGGGGTAGCAGGTCGGCGGACCGCGGTTCCAGGCAGCGCCGAAGATTGCTGTGAAATGGTTGCGCATTCCTGACCGGACTCACTGAGGTGATGGGTCAATGTCGAGAGAGTCGGTGATGGCCCACGGGGCCGGGGCAAAACGGCCGACTTGTCCGCTACTCTCGCCCAGGTGGACACCTCTCTGATCCAACAGCGACGGAACCTGGTCACCGAGCTGCCGGGGCCCAACTCCAAAGAGCTCGACCGTCGCCGTTCGGCCGCAGTCTCGCCCGCGGTCAGCTCCGTCCTTCCGGTCTACGTCCACGAGGCGTCCGGGGCCATTCTGGTCGATGTCGACGGCAACTCACTGATCGATCTCGGCGCGGGGATCGCCGTGGTCAGCGTTGGCCATGCCGCCCCGGCCGTGGTCGACGCGGTACAGGCCCAGATCGGCCGATTCGCCCATACCTGCTTCATGGTCAGTCCCTACGAGGCGTACGTCGCGGTGTGCGAAGCGCTCAACACGCTGGCTCCGGGCAGCGAACCCAAGCGCACCGCTCTGTTCAACTCCGGTGCCGAGGCCGTGGAGAACGCCGTCAAGATCGCCCGCCACGTCACCGGACGCCAAGCGGTGATCGCATTCGACCACGCCTACCACGGTCGCACCAACCTGACCATGTCGCTGACCGCGAAGAACATGCCCTACCGGGACAGGTTCGGACCCTTCGCACCCGAGGTCTACCGGGTCCCGATGTCCTACCCCTATCGGGATCCCGACGGAATGACCGGCGAGCAGGCCGCGGAACGGGCCATCGAACAGATCGAACGCCATGTCGGCGCCGACAGTGTGGCCTGCGTGCTCATCGAACCGATCCAGGGCGAGGGCGGCTTCATCGTTCCCGCTACCGGTTTCCTTCCGGCAGTGGCGGCCTGGTGTCGCGACCACGGCGTCGTGTTCGCTGCCGACGAGGTCCAGACCGGCTTCTGCCGGACCGGGGACTGGTTCGCCTGCGACTTCGAAGGAGTGGTACCCGATCTGATGACCACGGCGAAGGCCCTGGCCGGGGGCATGCCGCTGGCGGCGGTGACCGGTCGCGCCGACCTGATGGATGCCGTGCATGTCGGTGGCCTCGGCGGGACCTATGGGGGCAATCCGGTGGCATGCGCTGCGGCGTTGGCCTCCATCGACACCATGAAGGATCAGGACCTGGCGGAAGCGGCACGACGCATCGGGCAGACCGTCACCGCCAGACTCGGCCCGCTGCAGGCCTCGCACCCGGGTATCGGCGATGTCCGGGGCCGCGGAGCGATGATGGCCCTGGAGCTGGTCCGGCCGGGCACCAAGGAGCCCGACGCCGAGGCCGCCAAGCGCATCGCCTCGGCCTGCCACCGGGCCGGTGTGGTCGTGCTCTCCTGTGGTAGCTACGGCAACGTCATCCGACTGCTCCCGCCGTTGGTCATCGAAGAGGACCTGCTGGGCGATGGGCTGGACGTCCTGGCCGGGGCGATCGACGAAGTGCTGTCGGGGTCGGCTGACTGATCCGGCGGAGCCCCCGGGCGCACATGGGATACCGGCCTGAGGGGTGACCGCCCGTCTACCGCGGGCTCAGCGTGGCGGGTGGGGCAACGCAGCCCGGGCCGAGGCCAGGCCCGCGTCGAGCAGCTGGATCTCATGGACCGCGTCGCGAGTAAGCCCGCTCACGCGCTGACCGCTGGCGTCACTGGCCGAGGCCACCGCAGCCTGTTGCACGTCCGACGCGGCCCCGATCAGATCGATCGCCTGGGTGCAGACCTCCACCGGCACCGCACCGGCCGGATCGACCCGTAACACCCGGTCCAGGTCCACTGCCGCGGCGTGCAGTCGCCGGCAGAGCGACGGCAGCTCGGCAGTCGGAGCGCCGAGGTCGCCAGCGGCCCGGACCGCGGCATCGGCCCGGTCGACCGCCCGCCACATCTCCTTGCGGACCCGGCGCGGAGCCCATTGGGGCATGTCCGTCGCCGGATACGGCCCCCGTCGCGCGCGACCGGTGGCGGTGGCCTCCCACAGGGCAACGGCGCCCACCACGGCGCCGTGCGAGCGGAAAGCCCGCCACTTCCGACGAGTGAGGCGCCAGAGCAGGAACGCACCAACGCCCACCGCTGCCATCATCAGGCCGAGCACCAGCAGCATTCCGGCCAGCAACGGGACCCACACGGAGGCGACCACACCTGAAGTGTAGAGCGCGATGAGCCCCGCAGGACGGCTGGCCCCGGGCGGGCCGGCGGGTCCTCACCGCCCGCCTCGGCCGACGCAGGCAGCAGGCGCCCGTCAGTCGGCCGAAGCGAGCAGGAGCTCTTCCATTCGCTCCAGCGATCCCGGCGGTACACCGGCGTCGGTGGCCCAGGCAGAGGCTCCCCCGAACCGATCGTGCAGGCCACCGAGGAACCGCTCCATCGTGCCGGCCTCGACACTGAAGCGCGTGGCGGGCACCTTGGCCAGCCTCGCCGCGAACTCGGGGTCGGACCGGTAGCGGCCCATGATCAGCTCCATCCGTTCGGCAGTGATCAAATAGTCAGCCACGATGACCTCACGCTCCACACCCAGGATGTCGAGCACCAGCGCGGCCAGCACCCCGGTGCGGTCCTTGCCCGCAGCGCAGTGGAAGACCAGCGGGAAGCTGGCCGGATCGCCCAACAGGGTGAGCGCGTCGACCAGCGCCTGGCGGCCGACCTCCAGATACCAGAGATAGCGGTCGGCAAGGTCGTCTCCGCGAGGAGCCGGTGCCACCACCGCATCCCCTTCGCCCTCGCGGACCACGGCGAGGTGGCGGTAGTAGATCGGCTCCGGCTCGAGCGGTCCTCTACCGGTCCGAACCAGCTCGCGGGATGTCCGCAGATCGACGATCGTGGCCAGACCCTTCGAGCGGAGTGCATCGACATCGTTGGGGGTGAGCTCGTGCAGGGTGTCGCTGCGGAACAGCCGGCCCCATCGGGTGGCCCGACCATCGACGCCCGCGTACCCACCGAGGTCGCGGAAGTTGAAGGCTCCCTCCAGGGGGATCAGGCGACCGACCGATTGCATGCCCTCATCATGGTGCACCAGGAAGGCCGCTCCGTGCGCAGCGCCGGCGGACCTGGGCCTCGCGCAGCCAGCCTCCCCGATCCGGGGTGCCCCCGGGCCGGAAACGCCGGATACCTCAAGGTGGGACACCTGAAACGCCGATGAACCACCGGTGCGGCCGGTCCATCGACCACAATGTCACCGGTGACCGGCTCGGGCGGTGGCCACCAATAAGGTCCCATACCGGGCCGCCAGAGATCCGATCATGAGGAGTGCGCCAGAATGAAGGCAATTGCCAGGTGGTGCGTGCGCCATCGGTTGATCGTGGTGCTGGTGTGGCTGGGGGCACTGATCGCGACCAGCGCGCTCTCCCAGCTGGTGGGCACCGCGTACTCGAACACCTTCTCGCTTCCCAATACGGAGTCGACACAGGCACTTTCCCTACTGGAGTCGGCAGCCCCGAACGTGGCCGGCGACCGCGAGCAGATCGTGCTCCACACCACCAATGGCACCAAGGTGACCGATCCGGCGGTGCAGGCCTCGGTCGACGCGATGCTGGCCAAGGTGGCCGCCGTACCCCATGTCTCCACCATCGCCAGGCCCTACCCTCCCCCCTCCACCCAGATCAGCTCCGACGGGACCACCGCATTCGCCACGGTCACCTTCGACACCCAGTCGCAGAACATCTCCACCGCACTGGCAAAGCAGTTCGTGGCCACCGCCCAGACGGCACAAGGGCCCGACCTGCAAGTGGCGGTGGCAGGCCCGGTGGCCGAGTCGGCCGATCGCCAGTCCTTCGGCGGCTCGCTGCTCGGGATCATTCTGGCCGGCGTCGTCTTGTTGCTGGTCTTCGGTTCGGTGTTCGCCATGGCCCTGCCCCTGCTGTCGGCCCTGGCTTCGCTGGGGACGGCAATCGGTCTCATCGGGCTCCTCAGCCACCTGTTGAAGATGCCCGTGTTCTCCACCCAGCTGGTACTGCTGATCGGGCTCGGCGTGGGAGTGGACTACGCGCTGTTCATCGTGACACGGCACCGGCAGGGCCTCATCGCCGGCGACGACGTCGAGTCCTCGATCGCCAACGCGGTGAACACGTCGGGGAGAGCCGTGCTCTTCGCAGGCATCATCGTGTGCATCGCCCTGCTCGGCATGTTCGCCCTCGGCGTGTCGTTCCTCTACGGGCTGGCCATCGCCGCGGCGATCGGCGTGTTGTTCACCATGGTCGCGGCACTGACCCTCCTCCCTGCCTTCCTCGGGTTCATCGGTCCCCGGGTACTGTCCAGGCGCCAGAAGAAGGAGCTCGCCGCAAACGGCCCCCGGGTGGTGGGTGCCGGCACCAAGGGCTTCTGGCCCCGGTGGGCCAGGTTCATCCAGGACCGCCCGGTGCTGCCGGCCCTGGTGGCGCTCATCATCATCGTCGTGGTCGCCCTCCCGTTCTTCTCGCTGCGACTGGGCTCCTCCGACCAGGGCAACGATCCGGCAAGCACCACGACCCGACAGGCGTTCGACCTGCTGGCCTCCGGGTTCGGGGCCGGCTTCAACGGGCCGCTGCTGCTGGTGACGGTGAACTCCGGACAAGCCGACCGACAGGCCCTCGACCGGTTGGCCGTCCAGGTAGGCAGGCAACCTGACGTCAGCCGTGTCAACCCGCCGGTCGTCCTACCGGCCAAAGACGGCAAGCAGGTCTCGCTGATCACCGTGTACCCGTCGTCGGCCCCCCAGGATGCCTCCACCACCGACCTGATCGACCACATCCGACAGCAGACCATCCCCTCCGCGGTCGCCGGCACGGGCGTGACCGTCTATGTCGGCGGAAACACTGCAATCTTCGCGGACTTCGCCCGGGTGCTCACCTCCAAGCTGCCCCTGTTCATCGGCCTGGTGGTTGCGCTCTCCTTCCTGCTGCTGGCGGTGGTGTTCCGCAGCATCGTCATCCCGCTGACCGCTGCCGCCATGAACCTGCTCTCCATCGGCGCCGCGTTCGGCGTTCTGGTGGCGGTGTTCCAGTGGGGCTGGCTGGGATCGGTCTTTCAGGTCGGCGGCCCAGGGCCCATCGAGGCGTTCCTACCGGTGATGATGTTCGCCATCCTGTTCGGGCTGTCGATGGACTATGAGGTCTTTCTGGTGAGCCGCATCCAAGAGGAGTGGCTCACATCCGGGGACAACCGCACCGCCGTCCGCAAGGGTCTGGCGGCAACCGGCAAGTCGATCACCGCTGCCGCCCTGATCATGATCCTCGTGTTCGGGTCCTTCATCCTGGGCGGTCAGCGGGTGATCAAGGAGTTCGGGCTCGGGCTGGCCGCCGGCATCCTCATGGATGCACTGGTGATCCGCATGGCCATCGTCCCCTCGCTGATGCTCCTGTTCGGCAAGGCCAACTGGTGGTTCCCCGGCTGGCTCGACCGGATACTCCCCCGCATCTCCGTGGACCCGGACCTCCCGCCACCGGGCAGCTTTCCCGACGGGCCGGCGCCGACAGGCGGACCGGACCACGTCACTACCTGACCTCGCCGCCGGGCCGGGATGGGGGCGAGCAGCCGGCCGCCTCCTTGACAACGGGGGTGGGCCGAGTCTTAGCTTCAACCAGAACCTAACGACCGATCCTGGGGGATGCGCATGTCCGACTTCGTGATGACCATCGGTGGCGACTCGGTACCGGCGGCGGAATCGTTCGGCGTGGTCAATCCGGCCAATGGCGAGGTGTTCGCCCACGCCCCCGAGTGCAGCTCCCAGCAGCTCGACGCTGCATTCGACGCCGCCTCCAAGGCCCAGCGGGACTGGAGGTCGGACGAGGGCGCCCGACGGGCGGTCCTGTTGAAGATGGCCGACGTCCTGCTCGGATCGGCCGGGGAACTGGCCCCGATCCTCACCGCCGAGCAGGGCAAGCCGCTCGCCGACGCCAACATCGAGGTCTTCGCCTCGGCTATCTGGTGCCAGTACTTCGCCAACCTGGAGACCCCGGCACAGGTGATTCAGGACGATGCCGAGGCCCTGGTCGAAGTGGTGCGCCGGCCGGTCGGCGTGGTTGCCGCCATCACGCCATGGAACTTCCCGCTCGCTCTGGCCTTCTGGAAGATCGCCCCGGCCCTGCTGGCCGGCAATACCCTGGTCCTCAAGCCATCGCCCTTCACCCCCCTGACCACCCTGAAGACGGCCGAGCTCCTGCGTGGCGTCATGCCCCCCGGCGTGCTCAACGTGGTCAGCGGCGGTGACGAACTCGGCGGGTGGATGACCTCCCACCCGGTCCCCCGCAAGATCAGCTTCACCGGCTCCATCGAAACAGGTAAGAAGGTCGCGCAGTCGGCCGCTCCGGACCTCAAGCGGGTCACCCTCGAGCTCGGCGGCAACGACCCGGCGATCGTGCTCGACGATGCCGACCCGGCCATCGTGGGCAAGGCCATCTTCGCCGGTGCCTTCAACAACAACGGGCAGGTGTGCTCGGCCATCAAGCGGGTCTACGTTCCCGAGGCCCTCTACGACGGCGTGGTCGACGCCCTCACCGCACAGGCCTCGTCGATCAAAGTGGGCGATGGCACCGAACCCGACACCAAGCTCGGTCCGATCAACAACGCACCCCAGTTCGAACGGGTCAAGGAGCTGGTCGCCGATGCGCTCTCCCACGGGGCCACCGCCACCACCGGTGGGCGCGCCATCGACCGGCCCGGCTACTTCTTCGAGCCGACCATCCTGACCGGCCTGTCTGACGGGACCCGCATCGTCGACGAGGAGCAGTTCGGACCCGCCCTGCCGGTGATCTCCTACCGGGACATCGACGACGTAGTGGAACGGGCCAACGCGACCCACTTCGGGCTCTCGGGCTCGGTGTGGAGCGCGGACAGCGATCGCGCCGCCGAGGTCGCCAGCCGGCTCGAGTGTGGCACGGCGTGGGTCAACACCCATATCGCCCTCGCCCCCCAGCAGCCGTTCGGAGGCTTCAAATGGAGCGGGATCGGGGTGGAGAACGGGCCCTGGGGCCTGGCCGAGTTCACCGAGGTCCAGGTCGTCCACCGCTCCAAGAGCGTCGACGGGCTCAACATCACCACCGCTGGGTTGGTCTCGTAACACCTGGACCGGTCGCACGATGAGCCGGTCGGGTCGGCGGAGACGGAACCGATGAGGAGCCGCTGGCGGCTCTGGGTGGTGCTCGCTGCAGGCCTGATCGCGCTGGGCGGTGCGGTGACTGCCGTCGTCGTCACCGATGGCGCCGGATCGTACGGCCACAGCCCCGCCGATCGGACCGTCCCTCCGGCGGGCTCGGCCCCTACATCGACCGGGTGCGGCCGCACCCCGGTGCCCAGGCCGGATACCACGGCATCCGCCACCGGTGATGTGGTCCAGTCGCTGCAGGTGGCCGGCCTCACCCGCACCTACCGGCTGGCCGTGCCCACCCGGTACCGGCCCTCGAGCCCGACTCCCTTGATCCTGCTCTTCCACGGGAGCGGCTCGGATGCCATCGAGACGTCCGTCTACACACAGATGCCAGCGCGGGCGTCTCGCTCCGGCTTTCTGGTGGCCACACCCGATGCCGAGTCCAAGCAGTGGCAGGTGTCACTTCCCGATGCCGCCACCGTCGACTTGTCCTTCGTCTCCGCCCTCATCGCCGACCTCTCGTCCCGCTACTGCGTCGACCCGGCCCGGGTCTACGCCGCAGGCATCTCGCTCGGATCGGAGTTCGCCGCCATCGCCGCCTGCGCCGGTGGCCACCGGATCGCGGCCATCGGCCTGGTGGCGGCCGAGTTCCTCCTGCGACCCTGCACCGGTCCGATCGCGGTGATCGCCTTCCACGGCACCGCCGACCCCATCGTCGCCTACCGGTCCGGCGGAACCGGGGCGGCACTCTCCGGCGCGCCGGTCGTCGGGGTCGAACAGAATCTGGCCAACTGGGCCGCCCTCGACCGCTGCAACCCGACGCCGAGGCTGACCCGACCGGCCTCCCAGGTGATCCGGCGCGCCTGGCCCAGCTGCGGCAAGGAGAGCGCCGCCATCCTGTACACCCTGGTCGGCGGTGGCCACTCGTGGCCGGGCTCCCCGGTCACGCTTCCGGCCGGCAGGTTCGGTGCCACCAGCAACCAGGTCGACGCCACCGGCCTGATGATCCGATTCTTCGAGGGACACCACCTGGCCCGGTGAGGCCGGCGCCGCCGCGTGACGGCCTGCACGGACGGCCAAGTTCCTTCGATACTCTAACTATGTGAGCTCCGAACCGATCTCCGATCCGATCGACGTGGGCGACCGCCGGACCCTGGGCCGCACCGCAGCATGGCTGGCGAAACAGGTGGAGATCGGCCTTGGCACGGTGGACCTCTCCCTTCCGCAGTATCGGATCCTCGGCCTGCTCGACGAGCGCTCTGCTGTCTCCTCCGACCTGGCCGAACGGCTTGCGGTACGCCCACCCACCATCACCGCGGTGGTCGACGGACTGGTGGCACGGGGTCTGGTGGAGCGCAGGACCGTGGTGGCCGACCGGAGGCGGGTGGACCACGTCCTCACCGAGGTCGGCCGGCGTGCCCTCCGCGCAGCGGATGCCGCAGTGACCGGCCGGCTGGACGAGATCGCCGGATGCCTGGGCAGCTCCGAGGAGGCGGACCGAGCCTTCGACGGGCTGATGGTCTGGCGCAGGGCCTTCGGGGCCTACCGGCAGTCCCGGAGGTCGCGATGAAGGCCCCCACCCTTCGGCCACGGAGCACCGAACCTGCTGAGGAGGGCACCGAGTTCGTCCCCATCGGCGAGGCAGCTCGGAACGAGGCGCCCCGAGCCACCATCGACCCGGACCGGACCCTCTCGTGGTTGCGGCGCGCCCTGCCGGTGATGCGTGCCCACAAGGGCATCTTCATCACCGCCCTGGTGCTCTCCTTCGCTGGCCTGGTGCTGGTGGTACAGATCCCCAACCTGTTGAACCATGCCATCGACAACTCCATCGAGAAGCACACCGTCCCCCTCAGCCACTACGTGTGGTGGATCGTGGGCCTCGGTGTGGCCGGCGGCGTCGCCGGGTACATCTCGCGCCTCTTTCTGTTCGAGACCGCCTACGACATCGAGTACGACCTCCGGAACATCATCTACGAACATCTCACCAAGATGTCGTTTTCGTTCTACGACCGGGTGCAGTCGGGGCAGCTGATCTCACGGGCCAACTCGGACATCCGGTCGGTGCAGATGTACATGACCTTCGCCCCGATGATCCTCGTCCAGTGTTCCATCGCGGTGGTCGCGTTCGTCTTCATGCTGTCCATCAGCGTCCCCCTTGCCTTCATCGCCATGGCCACCATGCCCTTCGTCTACTTCACCGGTGTGAAGATGCGGAACTCGATGTTTCCGGTGTCGTGGATCATCCAGTCGCGCCTGGCCGACGTAGCCACCATCGTCGACGAGAACGTCAACGGGGTACGGGTGGTCAAGTCGTTCGCCGCCGAGCAGCAGCAGCTCCGCGCGCTCCAGGGCGCGGCCGAAAGGGTCCAGTGGGGCTACATCAAAGACGCCGACCTGCGCGCCCGATTCACTCCCCTGGTGCAGAACCTTCCGCAGCTGGGCCTGGTCCTGGTGCTGCTGTTCGGCGGCTACATGGTGATCCACGGCACCCTGGGCATCGGCGCGATCCTGGCCTTCAACGCCTACCTGCTGATGCTGCAGGCACCGTTCATGATGCTGGGGATGCTGATCATGATGGGCCAGCGCGCCGCGGCCTCGGCCGACCGTATCTACGAGATCATCGACGAGCAGCCGACCGTCACCGACAAGCCCGATGCCGCCGATCTGGTCGACTGCAGCGGGGACATCCGCTTCAGCCACGTCGATTTCGCCTACACCGCCGATGCCGAGCGCCTGGTACTGGCCGACTTCGACCTGCACATCGCCCCGGGGGAGACGGTGGCGCTGGTGGGACGGACCGGAGCCGGCAAGTCGACGGTGGCGCGCCTGCTCAACCGCTTCTACGACGTTCGCCACGGCTCGATCGAGATCGACGGCCACGACGTGCGCGACCTGACCCTTGCCAGCCTGCGGGCCAACGTCGGGGTGGTACTGGACGAGCCGTTCCTGTTCTCGGTGTCCGTGCGCGACAACATCGCCTATGGCAAACCATCGGCCTCCCTCGAGGAGGTCGAGGCCGCTGCCAGGGCAGCGGGTGCCCACGAGTTCATCAGCCGTCTGGGCGACGGGTACGACACCGTGGTCGGCGAGCGCGGCTACACCTTGTCGGGTGGCCAACGGCAACGCATCGCGATCGCCCGGACCCTGCTGGTCAACCCGCCCATCTTGGTCCTCGACGATGCCACCAGCGCCATCGACGTGCAGGTCGAGCAGATGATCCACGCAAGCCTGCGGGTCCAGATGCAGGGGCGGACCACGCTGATCGTCGCCCACCGCCTCTCGACGATCTCGTTGGCCGACCGGGTGGTGCTGCTCGACCAGCAGAGGGTCGTGGCCGACGGAACCCACGCCCAGCTGCTCGAGTCCACCCCCCTGTACGCCGAGGTGCTGGCCCAGGCGGCGGAGTTCGAAGCAGACGCCGAACGGGAGGAGGGCCCGGCCCCCGGGCTCGACACCGACGACCACGACCCCGGCCGCAACGGCCGGAGCCCGCAATGACCTGGGGCGGAGGGATGGGAGGCGGATTCGGCGGGGCCCCGGGCGGGTTCGGCCGCCCTGCCGCGCCCGGGCTCCCTTTTGCCGGCATCCCCTCGGAGCTCCAGAGCGGGGTGGACAGGCTGCTGGCCTCCGAGCCAGAGCATGCCGCACCGGATGTCGTCTTCAACCAGAACGGCTCCGAGGCCGACCTCAAGCGGCTGACCCTGTGGCGACTGCTGACCAAGTACCCGTGGATGCTCGCGCTGGCCGGCGCCTTGGTGGTGGTCATCTCCGTCGCCGCCCAAACCGGGCCGAAGCTCACCGAGATCGCCATCAACGACGGGATGTCGCCGGGGCACGAGCACTTCGCCGTCGTGGTCGTGATGGCCGCCGCCTACCTGGTCTTCATCGTGATCACCGCGCTGGCCCAGCGGTATCAGGTCCAGGTGACCGGCCGGTTGGCCGCCTGGGTGATGAACGACCTGCGGGTGAAGGCCTTCGCCCACCTCCAGCGCCTCTCCCTCGGGTTCTTCACCGAGGAGAAGGCCGGGGTGGTCATGAGCCGCATGACCAGCGACATCGAGAACCTCCAGCAGCTGCTGCAGGACGGGCTCTCCCAGCTGGCCATCCAGGCACTGACCATGGTGGTGATCACCGTCATCCTCTTCACCACCGACGTGCGCCTGGCTGCCATCACCGTGGTGTTGATCGTCCCCGCCCTGGTGGTGGCCTCCCTGTGGTTCAAGCGGGCCTCCGAACGCGGCTACGACCAGGTGCGCGACGGCATCGCCAACGTGCTGGCTGACCTGTCCGAGAGCCTCCACGGCGTGCGCATCGTGACCGCGCACAACCGCCAGCGCCACAATGTGATCCACCACCGCAACGTCGTGGGCGACTACCGCGACGCCAACAACTACACGGCACATGTGAACGCCGTCTACGGGCCCGGCACCCAGTTGCTCGGCGTGCTCGGCCAGGCCGTCCTGCTGGCGATCGGTGGGGAGATGGTGCTCCACCACACCCTGTCGATCGGTGCCCTGGTCGCCTTCTTCTTGTACCTCAACCGGTTCTTCCAGCCCATCCAGTTGCTGGTGCAGCAGTACAACACCTACCAACAGGGCCAGGCCTCGGTGAACAAGCTCCGCAACCTGATCGATACCGAGCCCGAGGTGACCGAGGCGCTCGACGCCATCGAACTGCCCCCCATCGAGGGAGAGATCGTGTTCGACCACCTCTCGTTCGGCTACGACCCCGGACGCCTGGTCATCGAGGACGTCGAGCTGCGGGTCGCCCCCGGGGAGACGGTGGCCTTCGTCGGGCCGACCGGTGCCGGCAAGTCGACCTTGGCCAAACTGGTCACCCGCTTCTACGACCCGACCGCCGGTCGGGTGCTCATCGACGGCCACGACCTGCGCGGCGTCACCATGCGGTCACTGCGCAGCCAACTCGGCGTGGTGCCCCAGGAGCCGTTCCTGTTCGCGGGGACCATCGGGGACAACCTCGCGTTCGCCAAGCCTGACGCAAGTGACGATGAGATCTACGAAGCGGTCAAGAAGGTCGGTCTCGGCGACGTCGTGGACCGCATGCCCGCCGGGCTGGACACCGTGGTCCACGAGCGGGGCCAGACGCTGTCTTCGGGCGAACGCCAGCTGATCGCCCTGGCCCGGGCCTTCCTCGCCCAGCCCCGGGTGCTGGTGCTGGACGAGGCCACCTCCAACCTCGACCTCCAGTCCGAGACGAAGATCGAGGCCGCCCTCGATGCCCTCCTCGAGAACCGCACCGCCATCCTGATCGCCCACCGCCTGTCCACCGCCATGCGGGCAGACCACATCGCCGTGGTCGACCACGGCCGCATCATCGAGGTCGGATCCCACGCGGCGTTGGTGGCGTCTGGGGGTCGGTACGCCGAGATGTACGCCACCTGGGTGCGCCACTCCGATCTGGCCGAGCACGCCCCTGCCCACGACGGAGACTGACCGCCCTCCGAGTGCCGCGCTCAGGCCACCGACGGCACCGTCGAGCGCCCTTCGGCGAGACGGGTCTCGCTGACTTCCTCGTCCACCATCCGCCCGCTCAGGTACGAGTCGTAGGCGGCCAGGTCGAAGTGGCCGTGCCCGCACAGCGCGGTGAGAATGACCCTCTCCTCACCGGACTCCCTGCAGGCGACCGCCTCGCGGATGGCCGCGGCGATGGCATGGGTGGGCTCGGGTGCGGGCAAGATGCCCTCGGCCCGGACGAACTGCATGGCCGCGGCGAAGCACTCAAGCTGCGGAATGGCAATGGCCTCCATCATGCCGAGCTCGTAGATGTGGGAGATGAGCGGCGCCATCCCGTGATAGCGCAGGCCACCGGCGTGGATGGGGTCGGGGATGAAGTCGTGCCCGAGGGTGTGCATCTTCATGAGCGGGGTCATGCCGGCGGTGTCCCCGAAGTCGTAGGCATAGATGCCACGGGTGAGGGACGGGCACGACGCCGGCTCCACCGCCCGGATCACCGGGCTCATGTTGCCGGCCATCTTCTCCCGCAGGAACGGGAAGGCCAGACCACCGAAGTTCGAACCTCCGCCCGTGCAGCCGACCAGCAGGTCCGGCGATCGCTCGCCGGCCTTGGCCAGTTGCAAGAGGGCCTCCTCGCCGATGATGGTCTGGTGCATCAGCACGTGGTTGAGCACGCTGCCCAGTGCGTAGCGGACCTCCGGGTCGGGTGCAGCCACCTCCACCGCCTCGGAGATGGCGATGCCCAAGGAGCCCGGGCTGTCGGGGTCTGCTGCCAGAATGGCCCGGCCGGCAGCGGTGAGAGCACTCGGTGAGCGGTGCACCTTGCCCCCGAACGCCTCCATCATCATTCGCCGGTAGGGCTTCTGGTCGTAGGAGGCACCGACCTGCCAGATCTCGCACTCGAGCCCGTAGATGGCACAGGCGTAGGCCAGCGCAGTTCCCCACTGCCCGGCACCGGTCTCCGTGGTCAGCCGCTTCACCCCTGCCTTGGCGTTGTAATAGGCCTGGGGCACCGCGGTATTGGGTTTGTGCGAGCCCGCCGGCGAGCCGCCCTCGTACTTGTAATAGATGCGCGCCGGAGTGTCGAGGGCCCGCTCCAAGCGGTGGGCACGGTAGAGCGGGGACGGCCTCCACTGCCGGTAGACGTCGAGCACCCCACCGGGGATGTCGATGTAGCGCTCGGTGCTGACCTCTTGGAGGATCAGCTCCATCGGGAACAGCGGAGCGAAGTCGTCGGGGCCGGCGGGCTCGAGCGTGCCGGGGTGGAGGGCCGGGGGTGGGGGCGAGGGCAGATCGGGGATGATGTTGTACCAGGCCGTCGGCATCTCGCTCTCCTCGAGCAAGAACTTGTGCTGGCGAACCGTCTCATCGATGACCGTCATGGCTTCTCCGTTCTGTCGGCAACCGAAAGATACTCATCAACGCCGGCGTGGGCACGTCTCTCAAGCAAAGACGGGAAACCGATCAACCCAGGGGTCCGCCTGTTCGAGTTGGGACGCCACCCGGATCAACTGCGCTTCCCGCCAGGGTCCTGCAACGATCTGGACCCCCACCGGAAGACCCGACGCTCCCATGTGGAGGGGAACGCTGATGGCCAGCTGGCCGGTGATGTTGTAGACGGCAGTGAACGCGGCCATGGCCACGATGTCGATGACCGGCGCACCAGCACCGGCGTGCACCGCCTCGAGAAGGCCCACCTTCGGCGGCTCGACGGTCATGGTGGGCGTCACCAGCAGGTCGAACTCGTCATCGAACCGTTTCACGATGGTGCGGGTCATGCGCTGCAGCTCGCCCAACGAGCGGACGAAGGTCACGCTGTCCACGGCCTCGGCTGCGGCATAGCCGGCCCGGTTGTGCGCCTCGACCTTGTCCCAGTCGATGTCGGCGGCCTCGCTCAGGCCGGAGTTGACCACGTTGAGGAAGGCACCGAGCCCCGACGGGTCGAACACATCGGCATCCAGCCTCGACACCTGGTGGCCCAGGGACTCCAGCAGTCGCCCCGCACGTTCGACGGCGGCCGCCGGTTCGTCGGCCACCGGCAGGCCCAGGGCAGACGCGGTGCACAATGCCACCCGCAGGCGACCCGGGTCGGCACCGACCTCCTCGGCGAACGGGCGATCCGGAACCGGGGCGTTCCACCAGGCGTGCGGGTCGGGGGCGCTGATGACGTCGAGCACGGCGGCGGTGTCGGCCACCGTCCGACTGAGTGCACCTTCGGTTGCCATGCCCTGCCACCCCGGAATGGTGGAGGCCACCCGTCCACGACTCGGCTTGAGGCCCACCAGGCCGCAACACGATGCGGGGATCCTGATGGAACCGCCCCCGTCGTTGGCGTGGGCAACAGGGAACATGCCCGCGGCGACCGCGGACCCGGCTCCCCCGCTCGAGCCACCCGAGGTGTGCTGCGGGTTCCACGGGTTGCGGGTGGCTCCGAACCGATCGTTCTCCGTCACGGTGATCGAGCCGAACTCGGGGGTGTTGGTCCGCCCGGTGAGGATGAAGCCGGCACCGACGAAGGCCTCCACGATCGACTCGCTGACGGCGCTGGGTCCATCGGGTGCGCCGCGCGAGCCGTAGGTCAACGGCTGTCCGGCCACCGGCGTCAGGTCCTTGATCGGAATCGGGACGCCGGCGAAGGGAGGAAGATCCTCCACCCCGGCGGCGATCCGCTCCCCGAGCGCTCCGGCCTCGGCCCGGGCCTCCTCGTCGTTGCGCCAGATGACGGCGTTGAGACCCGGGTTGCGGGCATCGACCCGGGCAAGGCACGAGTCGAGCACCTCGAGCGGGCTCACGACCTTGGCCCTGATGGCCGCGGCGACTTCCAGTGCAGATGCGTGCTCGTCCATCCGGCCAGGCTAGAGCGGAAGGGCGAGGCGGCCAAGTGCCACCGGATCCGGGGCTCGGCTCAGGTGGGCCAGAGACGGTCCCGCAGTCCGGACGCACGGGCGATCGGCCGACCGATGGCCGCCCGCAGCGAGGCCTCGCTGCTCACGATGGTCAGCCGCTCCTTGGCCCTGGTCACCGCGGTGTAGAGCAGCTCACGGGTGAGGATGGGCGATCCCGATTCGGGGAGGGACACCACGGCATGGGAGAACTCGGACCCTTGGCTCTTGTGGATGGTCATCGCCCACCAGGTTTCGACCCGGTCGAGTCGGGAGGGCGGCAGGTAGCGGACCTCCTCGCCAGACAGGAACGCCACACCGACGCCGCCGTCGCGGCCCACCACCACACCCGCGTCGCCGTTGAACACCCGATTGATCGGATCGTTTCCGGTCACGATGACCGGCTGGCCGACATACCACCTCCGGGAGCGCCTCAGGGCCGGCACCCCGTCGGCCACGGCCGCCTCGATCCGGTCGCTCCAGTCGTAGAGGCCACGAGGGCCGCGCCGGGTAGCCGTCAGCACCTTGATGCGGTGTGCCGCGTCGATCGCCGCGAGCGCGTCACCACCGAGCGCAGCCTCGGCCTGGTCGATGCCTGCGGCGACCACCAGCTGGTGCACCTCCTCCAGGCCGGCGGCATCGTCGTCACGCACCCACTGGACGTCAGCCCGATCGCGGCCGAGCCATTCGCGCGCGCCATCGGCATCCCCCGTGCGCACCGCCTCGGCCAGAGCGGCGACGGTCGAGCCCTCGGCGAACCGGCGCATCCGCCGCAGCACCGTCACCCGACCGTCGAGCACCGAGGCGCCCCGCCGGCCGGACTCCTCGGCCGGGCCCACCACGTCACCCATGACGGTGCCGGCTTCGATGCTGGCCAGCTGGAAGGGATCGCCGACCAACACGAGGGACGACTCGGGCCTGACCGCATCGAGCAGCTTGGCCATCAACGGAAGCGACACCATCGAGGTCTCGTCGACGATCACGAGGTCGTGCACGAGGGGGTCGGACCGATCGTGCCGGAAGCGGGTCCCGGGGCGCCATCCCAACAGGCGGTGCACGGTCATCGCCTCGGTGGCCGCCAAGGTGGCGGACAGAGCGGCCCCGACCACGCCGGCAACCTCGAGGGCCAGCACCTCGGCCTTCACCGCCTGGCCCATCTGGGCCGCGGCCTTTCCGGTGGGAGCAGCCAAGGCGACCTTGAGGTCACGACCCTCTTCAACTGCGACCAGATGGGCTGCGACCAGGAGCCGGGCGATCGTATGGGTCTTGCCCGTCCCCGGACCCCCGGCGATGATCGACACGCCCTCGGTCAGGGCGCGGCGGGCCGCCTCCCGCTGAAGATCGGGCGCCTGACCGTCCTCGGGTCCGAACAGGGCGTCGAGTGCAGCCACCAGCGCGCCGCCGGAACCTCCCGGCGCAGACGTTGCCGAGGGGGCGGGCCTTCGACGGGCACGCTCCGAGAGGTCGCCGGCCACCGCTGACTCGTAGTGCCAGTACCGCTGCAAATAGACGCGGGTCCCGTCGCACACCAGAGGTCGGACCGGTTCGGACCAGGCCTCCCCCGGGGTGGCCACGATGGACGACTCGCTCAGGGCTCGGGCCCAATCGCCGACCGCCGGCCAGGGCAGTGCGCGGACAGCACCTTCGTCCTCGCCGCTTCCGGCGATCTGTTCGACCACCCGGTCGAGCTCGGCACAGACGTGACCGAACCGGGGGGCCCGAGCGGCAAGTGCCAGTGCCACCAGGACGTCCGCGGTGACGTCGGGCTGCAGGCGCAGCACCGTGGCGGCAAGCTGGACCTCGAAGGAGCCGAACACATCTGCATCGACGAACGGGGCAAGCGCTGACAGGCCGCGCGGCACCACGACACCCGGACCCGGTGCAGGGCGGAGGCTCACGATGCTCCGCCCAGGACGAGCCGGCCGTCGAGCAGGTCGCTGAGCTCGACCACCAGCGCTGGGGGGACCGCCCATCCGAACACACCGTGGGGGCGGCCGTCGGTGCGGGCGACCCGGGGCCCGGTCATGCCGCGCAGGAACAAGTAGGCGACGCCGCCCAGGTGTGAAGATGGTTCGTACCGGGGGAGGCGCCACCGCAAGTACCGGTGGAGCGCCACCGAGTAGAGCAGCGCCTGCAGGGGGTAGTCGTGGTCGACCATCGCCTCCGCCATGCGCTCGGGTCGGTAGTCGTCGCTGCTGGGCGCCTGCCGCCGCGGATTCAGTTTGTTGGTCTTGTAGTCGGCGACGACGAACTGCTCCCTGCCGCCGTCGCCGCGAATCCGCATCACCAGGTCGATCGATCCGGTCAGGTGGCCGGCCAGCTCCAGGTCGATCGATCCCCCGGCCAACCCGGCTGCCCACGGTCGCAAGGGATCGCTCGACGCGAGGTGGGAATCCCCCAACCGGCCGATATCACGTACCTGGGCGTGCCTGCCCGCCCCCCCGAGGCGCAGGTCGAAGGTGACCTCGTTGAGTCGGTCGGCCGGAGCAATGTCGGCAAGACGCATGTCACCCCACTGCGATCCGAGCGGGGTGAGGATCGCGGCCCGCAGGCCGTCGATCAGCAACCCGCGGCCGGTGGCCGGCGTGTCGGCGGTGCCGGCGATCGGCGTGAGATCCAGCGACCGCCATGCCAGCTGGCCGTCGACTCCTTTGGCCAGCGACTCCTCGACGTCCCTTGCAGTGAAGTCGACGTCCTCGAGCACCGAGTGGACAAGCGTGCCGAAGGCGGCGCCGGCCGGAAGCCACGCCAGTGCCCCGGGCTCGTCGGTCATGCCCTGGACCGCCCGGGGGGTGCCCGACCCCTGAAGCTCCCCGCCCTCACCCGGCTCGACGTCGCCATCCCCAGTCCACTGCTCGTCGCCCGAACCGCCATCGGAGAGGGACGGGTCGTAAGGATCGAAGCTGGGGACCGACGCTCGCTGGGTGATGGCAGAAAAGGACCAACGCTGCGCCGACCGATCGAGGTCGATGTCGAAGCGCGCCACCTCGAGTGCTTGCAGCGATGGCGCCACGTGGGGATCGATCCACCTGCCGGCGGTGCCCGTCGGGGTATCGATGGACGCGATGGCCATCGAACCACCTGCCCGCTCTGCGACCGTCTGGAGGGCGGCCTCGATGTCCCCGTCAGGTGGGATGGTGACCTTGGGGGCACCGTACGATTCGGGGTCGATGGCACCGTCCGCCCGGGCGAAGAGCAGGTGGGCGAGCGCCGTCTTGTTACTGTTCTGTGCGTTCGCCCACCAGACGATGACCCGGTGCTTCGTCCGGGTCATCGCCACGTAGAGCAGGCGCAGCTGTTCGCCCAGGCTGGTCGCGGCAGCCTCCCGCTTTCGTTCTTCCGCGCTCCTCTTGTCCGGCCAAGGCTGGCCCTTGGTCAGGTCGAGCGTTCTCACTCCGGTGTCCGGGTCGGTATAGATGACCGGATCGCGCGTGGGGTTCCGCCACAGGCTCGGAAGGCAGACGATCGGGAACTGGAGTCCTTTGGCCTTCCAGATCGTCAGGATCTGCACGGCGTCGGCGTCGGACTCGACCCGGCGCGCCGCAACGTTCCCGTCCACGTCCGTGTCGGCTCCCTTTTCCGGCTCGGCGTCGAGCACCGCCAACAGGCCGCCCACGCTGGAGAGGCCGGTGGGGGTCGAGCCGTGCAACAGTTCCGCCAAATGATCGAGGTCGGTCAGGTTCCGATCACCGTCGTTCCCACCCAGGACCCTGGCGACCAGGCCGCGGGCCGACCACACCTGGGCGAGCACTTCTGCCACCGGATGGTCGGCGAGCATCTCGGACCAAGTGCGCAGATGATCCTGCAGCTCAGCGAGGTCGTCATCCGATGCGGCCACCAGCTGACGTGCGTCCCAACCGATGAACCACGACATGGCGAACGTGCGCGCCCGCCGCGTGTCCGAAGGCCGGTCCATCGCGTTCAACAGGTACCGGAGCTGGTCGGCGGCAGGTGATTCGAGCACGTTGCCGCTGTTGGCAACCACTGCGGGCACCCCTTGGTCA
This sequence comes from Acidimicrobiales bacterium, assembly GCA_017883135.1. Classification (GTDB taxonomy): domain Bacteria; phylum Actinomycetota; class Acidimicrobiia; order Acidimicrobiales; family RAAP-2; genus Bog-756. Next base: position 44,765 of record JADGOE010000004.1, on the reverse strand, counting down.
ACGAGCGCGACCTGAACTGCCAAGGTCTGCGCATTGGTGCTCACCAGCACGGCGATGTCCGAGGGCCGCACCGGGCGGTGCGGGCCCTCTTCACCCGCCTCGGGAATCCGCCCGTCTGCGAGGAGCTCGCGAATGCCGGCGGCGAGGTCATGGTCGATGGCCATTGCCGCCGCGTCAGTGCTGATCTGAGTCGCGTTCTGGTTCCGGGCGATGCCCGGCCCGATGGCCAGACGCACGGACACCGCAGGGATCGGATCACCCCGACCATCGAGCAGTCGACGGTGTCGATTCGGCTCTGCCGGCTCCACGGGAACGAATGGGATGCCGGGGTCGCCGAACGTCGCTCGCTCGAACAGCGCCCCCAGTGAGCTCAGGACGGCACCGTCGGATCTCCAATTGACGGCAAGCGAACGGCGCTCGGCCCGGGTGTGCCCCGCAACGGCACCGAGGTAGGCCTCGACGTCTGCTCCCCGGAAGCCGTAGATGGCCTGCTTGGGGTCGCCCACCAGCACCAGCGTGGTACCTGCATGCCTGTCTCCGAACACTCTGGAGAAGATGTCCCACTGCACGGAGTCCGTATCCTGAAACTCGTCGATGAGGGCCACCTTGAACCGGCTCCGCAGGGTCTCGACGACTCCGGCGGAGCCGGCACCCGCCAGTGCCGCCTGAAGCTCGATCAGCACGTCGTCGAAACCGAGCGTGCCGCTGCGGCGACGTCGGTCGGACATCGCACGGATCGACTCCGCCGTCAGCCGCCCGAGTAGTCGCTGACCTGCATTCGCGCCCGGTTGGTCCGGCGACGGGGCGAGCGCCAGATGGGGCCGGCCGACGGCGAGCCTGGTGGCCTCTATCAACCCGCCCAACCCCGGAAGGTCATCGGCCGAGTTGCCGTCCATCGCTGCTGCCGCGAGGACGTCGGAGCAGGTCTCCGCGATCAGATCGCCGGCGTCGTCGACGAGCCTGGCATCGGGGTCGATACCGGCAGAGGTCCCGAGCGCACTCCGGACCTGGGTCGCGAATCCGTGGATGGTGGTGATGGTGGCCGCGTCGAACTCGGTGATCGCCCTGGTGAGTCGATCGAGCCGTTGCCGTTGATCGGTCGAGCCCAGGTGGCGGAGCAGTTCGTCGTCTGTAGGCGACGGTGGCCCGCCGCCCAAGTGGTCGGCTGCCTTGACCAGCTGTTCGCGGACCTTTGCCCGCAGTTCGTCGGTTGCAGCTCGGGTGAACGTGACGATCAGCAGCTCAGAGGCTGAGATCCCGCCTTCTGCGATGAACCTGGTGGCCAGCGCGGCGAGCGCATGGGTCTTGCCGGTGCCGGCGCTGGCCTGGATGGCCAATCTCCCGGACGGAAGGTCCTCCGCCAGGTCGAACCGGATATCGCCCCCACCGGTCACGGCCGACCACCAGGCGGGCCCGCGGACGGCACCGGGCTCGAAGTGGGCACGGCCTCGTCCGTCGAGGCCTCGATCGCCCCCCAGAGGTGGCCGGCGAACCTCGCGACCCGACCGCCGGTGCCCGGAGGATCACCCGCCCGTGCGCGCAGCGCCATGATCTCGTCGAAGCTGGGCGAACCGAAGGCCAACTTCACTGCGGCGTCGTCGCCATCGCCGCCACCTCCGAACCGGATCCACTTCGTGCGATTGTCCTTGTGGCGGTGGACCTCGTAGGAGAAGCTCGGGAAGAGCGGGATCGGCTCGGTCATCCCACGCCGGTAGCAGTCGACGGCAACCTCCAGCGCTCCAACTGCGTCAGCTGCCCTGTCGGACATCCCGACCGACGGGACCAGGTCGACCACTTCGGCCCCCGACACCTTGGAGTCGGCGCTCCGGCCGACCACCAGGGACCGCCAGCTCACCGACGGATCGGACCCGACCAGAGCCATCAGGTCGAGCCAGGCATCCACCCGGTGGAGCGGTTTCATGCGGGAGTACTGGATGCGTGCCGGTCCGGGCGACAGCGCGTGGAGCCGCAGGGGAACGGAGCCCACGATCCGCGTGCCGTTCCCCAGGGTGAGGTCGACCTCGAAGTACTCGGTGATCCGGTCCTGCGCTCCATTGCGCCGCGCGGTGCTCACCAGCTCCTCGACCTCGGCCTCCAATTCGGTCACGAACCTACGCTCGAGTAAACCGGGTGGCAGGGTGCCGAGCGCCCGTTCGGTCGCTTCCCACTGTTCGGTCCCCGCACCGGCCAGCCGTGCCTCGAGCAGGCGGTCTCCGATGTGCCACTTGTCGAGCGCACCGACTTCCACCGGCAGCAGAGCGCTGGCCTCCTGGTCCGACCTGGGCAGGCGCGCATCGAGCCGTTGGGTGAAGAACGCTTCTGCCGGGCTCTTGAAGAACGCGTGGAGCTCGGCCAGACCGATGACGCCGGCATCGAGCTGTTCGAGCGGAGTGGCCACCGACGACTCCGTCCCAAGCGTTCGACTTCGCCTTGCCACCGCACCCTCGAGATCAGCTCCGTCGAACCCCCAGGTGACCTCGCCGACCAGCGCTCCCCTCTCGAAACACCGCTCGTCGAAGGACTGTCGGGGATGGACCACCTCGAGGTGAGTCTCGAATGCTGCCCGCTGCTCGGGTACCACCAATGCCGCCACCGCGTCGAAGAGTTCGGCGGTGACCACCGCTCGGGGGACCTCATGGCTGCTTCTTACGTCGTGGCCGTCGCGCACCACCACCAGGTGATCGCCGGCGGCGAGCACCGCCTCGAGCAGCGACTCGCGGATTTCGGCCCGGGGATCGAGATCCCCTACACGAGGTGCGGCAGCAGCCAGGTCGTCGCCGGCTGCGGTCACCGATCCGAAGGACGCCTGGTCCATACCGAGGAGGCAGACCACCCGGTAAGGGATCCACCGGAGCGGAGTCATCGAAGTGACGGTGATGCCGCCGCGGAAGAAATCGGGACGGCCCGGCATGGAGTCCAATCGACCGTCCAGCAGCCTCCTCACATCGACGAACTCCAGCGACACCGTCGATGCCACTCCGTCGGTGGTGGCCTCGTCGAGGAGGTCGGCGAGCATTCGCTGGAGAGCCTCTGTCTGCCACCCGGCGTCACGCGGGGTTGCGAACAGGGCGTCACACGCCTGCCGCATCCTCTCGACCCAGTGAGCGATCGGTCGTGCAGCTGTCGTGTCGGCGGCCAGCTGGCCCAGGCGGTCCATCAGTTCGGCCAGCCGACCGACGGTTCCGACGTCGGTGCCCTCGACCCCGAAGGGGGCGACGTCGCCGATAGCCAGCGTGAGATCCTCGTCGTAGACGGCGGAGCCGAGCAGGAGCCTGTCGAGCCCGGCCCGCCACGTGTTGGTGGCCATGGAGGCAGGCAACCCGAAGGGCGCACGGTGGCCAGGGTCGAGACCCCATCGGACGTTGGTCTTCGTCACCCATTCGGCGACGGTGGCCAGGTCTGCATCGCTGAACCGAAATCGCTCCCTGACCGGCGCCAGGGACAGGAAGTCGAGTACCGGGGCCGCCTCGAATCGGCCGGCAACCAGCTCGAGCAGCGCCAAAGTTGCGCCGAGGACCGGATTGGTGCTTCTGATCGACTGGTCGGCGATGCGATACCTGAGGGCCGGTGCGCCCGGATCGTCGCCGGTCGGCCCGGACCAGGTGGAACCCGCGGCCAGTGGATCGGCGGACGGGCCGAACACGGCTTCGATCAGCGGGGCGAAACGGTCCAGGTCAGGACAGAGCACCACGATGTCGTCCTCGGTGAGGTCCGAATCCGGCGCCGAAAGCAGATGCAGGAGTGCGTCACGCGCCACCTCGACCTGGCGGGTGGGTCCGTAACAGGCGTGGAACTGGATGGAGCGGTCCGAGGCGTCGAAGGGCAGTGGAGTGCCCGGCACCTGATGGACCCTGACGTCGCGCTGCAGGCGGCCGAGGAGAGAGGTGGGCAACACCTCCTCGGAAGTGGTGCCCACACGCTCGGGCACAGGGAGGTCCTCGGCTGCGGCATCGGCCAGCAGCACTGCCGTCTCTCTGTGGAGGCGCCCCCACGAACGAAGCAGCGGCTGGTGGACCAGCTCCGCCGTCGGGTCGCCGACCCGCGGCCTCCACCCGCCGTCGGCGGGCTCGGGACTGCACTGGAGCAGCCGGTCGGCATCGAGGTGGCACGGCTCGAGGAGGAACAGGTGTACCTCACGGTGATGTGCCAGGGCCTGGGTCAACTCGAGCAGACCACCGCCGGGCAGCAGGGTGAACCCGAACAGCATCAGCCGGCTCGGAAGGTCGAGGGTCAGGGTGTCGGCTCTGATCCGGTCCAACAGAGCGGGAAGGCGCTCCGGTGGGCTCGGCTCCCCGATGTGTGCCCGTGCCAGCCGCCAGAGGTGGGGCTGCCAGGCGGCGTGGTCGGCGATGTTCCGCCCGGTGCCGTCGACCAACCTGTCGGTGGACCAGGCGCGGATCATCTCGGGGCGGTGCAGGTGGTAGCGGTCGAAGAGGTCTGCAACCCGGCGGGCCCTGGCATATCGAGACGCACCTGCAGGCAAGGCGACGAACGTCGACAGGACAGGGTCGTCCGCGTGCTGCTCGGCGACGGCCAGCACCGACCAGACCAGTCGTTCGATGCCCCAGGGGTCCGCATCGGGCCCTGGACCACGCCGGTCGGCTGCGAGGATGCACGCTCTCAGCGTTCCGAGGTAGGCCCGCTGGATGTTCGCCGCCACGCCGTCGGTGCCACCCGTACCGGAGGCTCCCAAGTAGCCCGCGAGTTCGAGCGTCAGCCAGCGGCGCATGCCGTCCGATGGCACCGCCATCCACTCGGGGGCCATCGCATCGGACGGTGGCTCGCCGAGCACCTCGGCCAATCGGGCGGCCAGGGGCCGTGCCCGATCCGCCGAGTACAGATGCATCATGGTCAGGGACCCTACTCACGAGCTGTGACACACCGGGGGGGGACATGCCCGGAGCGGTCGGTGACCCCCAGGCACAGCCCGGCTACCCGCAACAGGCTCCGCCTCCGCCGGGCCAAATGCCGCCACCCCCACCTTCGGGGCAGACACCTCCCCTGCAGTAGCTCAAACTCCGCCAGGCAGGCCAAGACACCCCCGGCCCGTGGATCGGGTTCGGTCATCGCCCTGTAGGCACTCCCCAAACTGATCGATCGAGACGCGCTCAGTTCGTCTGATGCGCGTCGCGGCCACCGCGGTCCACGTCATGGTTGCTGGTTAGGGAGGTCGAACGTCGCGACGTTGTGTCGACCGACGTTGCGTGGACGTGGAAGAGGCGGCGCCGATCGGCGCCGCCTCTTCCCGCGACGTCAGATGTCCGCGGCCGTGGACCGCGGGCGACTGGATCTAGCGGACCTTGATGACCGTCGTCTTCTGTGCGATGTCGTGGTAGCCCTTCTGCCCGGGGTTCCACAGTGGCGAGAGGCCGCACACCAAGGTCCAGATCGAGGCGATGGCTCCGAGGATCCAGCCGACGAACGGTATGCAGATCAGCACCATCCACGGGTACAGGATCACCATCCGGATACCGGCGCGCTGTACGTTGATCGGTCCACCCGTCTCCGAGTCGCGCACGGCGATGCCGAGGGCCATCTGGCCCACCGATTGGCCCCGCGCGCTCCCCTCGAGGAAGGCGAAGTAGGCGACACCGCCGAGTCCGACGATCAGCTCGACGATCCAATACTTGATGCCGAACCCGGTGAAGCTGTTGGATCCCACCGATGAGGCTACGACGATGGCGGTCAGGATCCAGTACACGGTTCCGATGATGAACGCGTCGATGATGAACGCGACCAGGCGCTGCCACCATTCGGCCAGGGGGCGGCCCTGGCTGTCGACCGGTACGGGCGCGTAGCCGTAGGGAGCGCCAGCCGCCGGCGGTGCGCCGGCAGGCGGCTGACCATAGGTGGGGGCGGCGGGTGGCGGCGGGGGGTTGCCGCCGGGACCCGCTGCCGGTGGGGCGGCGGATGGCGGCGGGGGGTTGCCGCCGGGACCCGCTGCCGGTGGGGCGGCGGGCGGTGGCGTCTGCTCGTTCGGATCAGATGGGGTCACGTCGGTCATGGTGCTTCCCGTTCCCTTCTAGTGAGTCTGCATGGCGGCTCGGGACGGTGGGCTCTGACGGGCCGGCGTGCCGCCGCTCTTCCTTCACCGACGATCATGCCACGTCAGCACAGTTCTATGCCGGGATGCAGGCAGAACGCTCCGGTTCGCGACCGTCGCGCCGGAGCGCGACCGTCGCACTCGGGGCAATCCCGCGAGAGGTGTCACAAACCCGGTCCGGTCGGCGTCAAGGGGGTATGAAGACCGATTGGGACGTGATCGTGGTGGGTGCTGGTCTGGCCGGGCTGAGCGCTGCGGCCACCGCACAGCAGGGCGGCGCCAGGGTGCTGGTGCTCGAGGCCCACGGTCCGGGGGGCAGGGCCCGCACCGTCGAGCGGGATGGGTTCACCCTCAACATGGGTGCCCATGCGCTCTACCGGGGCGGACCGGGCTTCTCGGTGCTGCGCTCCCTCGGCGTCACGCCGGAGGGACTCGCCCCGCCGCTCGGTCGCTACGAGGCCCTTACCTCCGGCTGCCGGCACCTCCTGCCGACCGGCGCGGGCACCCTCGTGCGGACCGACGTCCTCAGCGCCCGATCCAAAGCGCAGCTGATCAGGTTCCTCGGCCTCCTGCCCTTGACCAGGACGGCCCGGCTCGGCACGGTGTCGGTGGCCGACTGGCTCGCCGGCCACGACCTGCGAGCCGACGCCGAGGCGGTGATCCGCGCCTTGATCCGTCTGGGCACGTATGCCGCCGACGTCGACGAGTTCAGCGCCGACGCGGCGGCCGCCCAGCTGCAGGTTGCCGCCCGCGGTGGTGTGCTCTATCTGCACGGTGGGTGGGGTAAGCTTGTCACGGTTCTGTCCCGGTCGCTCGACATCCGCACGGGCGTGCAGGTAACCGGGGTGGACCGGCACGGCGACCATGTCGAGGTCCGCTCCCAGAACGGCTCGCTGGTGGCCCACCGGGTCGTGCTGGCCGCCGGGGGCCCGGCAGCAGTCCGCCGGTTGCTCCCGGCCGAACCGGGGTGGCAGGAGCTCGGCCCGCCGGTCACCGCCGCATGTCTCGACCAGGGGGTGAGGCGCATCCCAGAGCCCGGCTACGTGCTGTCCCTCGACGAACCGCTCTATGTCACCGTGCAGTCGCCTCCGGCGCGCCAGGCACCCACCGGTCAGGCAGTTGTGGCGGTCATCCGCTACGGCGCCCGCAGCGCCGCCGAGGACCGGCCCCAGCTCGAGGACCACGCGTCCCATGCCGGCGTCCGGCCCGGTGACGTGGTGGTCAGCCGCTTTCTGGCCCACATCTCGGTCGCCGGTGCACTGCCCAGAGCGGCCACCGGGGGCCTCGCCGGCCGGCCGAAGGTGGAGGATTCCGGCGTGCCCGGTGTGGCGATCGCCGGCGACTGGGTGGGTCCGGTCGGGCTGCTCCCCGACGCATCGCTGGCCAGCGGTCGGGCTTCGGGCCACCTGGTCGGGCAGGATCGCCCCAACTCCTCCAAGATGGTGACATGACCGTCGGCGCTTCGGAGGCCTCCACCGACATCTTCGAGAACGAGCGACCGCGCCTGGTGGGGCTCGCCTACCGGATGCTGGGCACCATCGCCGACGCCGAGGACGTGGCACAGGATGCCTGGCTCCGCTGGCAGACACGTCGCCCCGAGCAGGTCGACAGGCCCGAAGCCTGGTTGACCACGGTGACCACCCGGATCGCGCTCGACCATCTCAGGGCCGCCGCCGCCGCCGTGAGGCGTACATCGGCCCGTGGCTCCCCGAGCCCCTGGTCACCGACAAGGAGCCGGCCGAGGCCGCCGAGTTGGCCGATTCGTTGCGCTTGGGATTTCTCACCGTGATCGACCAGCTCCAACCGGTCGAACGGGCGGTGTTCCTGCTGGCTGACGTGTTCGGCGTTCCGTTCACCGAGATCGCCGCGACCGTGGCCAAGTCGGAGGCTGCCTGTCGGCAGATCGCCAGCCGCGCCCGCCGGCGGGTCAGGCGGCCTCCCGCACCTCGGGATGCGGGATCCGACCGATCGGTGGTCGATGCCTTGTTGGTGGCGATCGCGGTCGGCGACGTCGACCGGGTCCTCGAGTGCGTCGCCCCGGACGTGGTCTGCGTCTCGGATGCAGGCGGTCGCAAGAGGGCCGCCCCGCGTCCGGTGGTCGGCGGGCCTCGAGTGGCCCGGTTCCTGGTCAACCTGGCCGGCCGTCAGTCCGACCGCACGGCGGTGCTGCCGGCAATCGTCAACGGCGATTTCGGCCTGATCGTGTCGCTCGACGGCGAAATCGACCTGGTCACCGCCTTCGAAGTGCGTGGCGGTCGGGTCACCGCCATCCGCATCATGCGCAACCCGGACAAGTTGGCACGCATCGGGACCCCGGTGGCGCTGCTCTAGCCCGCCGACGCAAAGCACCGGTTCGGAGCGACGGTGGCATATCGTCGCGACCCATGATGCTGGGAGACCCGACAGGCCGGCCGTGGCGGCGCCGCATCAGGTGCGAGCTGCTGCGCCTCGGCGAGCTCCGCGTGACCGGAGTGGTCCGCGCTGCCGGCGTGGCCGGAGTGGCCGGATTGGCACTTGCCGGATGTGGGAGCTCGCTGCTCGGGGTGACCTCGACAACCCCGCCACCCCCGGCTTCGACCAGCGCCGCGGCCACATCAGCGACCACCACGCCGCTCAACGGCGAGGTGGCAGTGGCCTTTCCGGTAGTCACGTGCACCACCAGCGTCGGCGTCACCAGCGTCGGCGTCACCAGTGCCAGCACCAGCACCACCAACACCAGCACCACCACCAAGTCCACCGTCCCCTCGGGCGGACAAGGGTGGAACCCGACGATCCTGTTGGCACCGATCCCCACCGCACTGGTGGGCAAGGTCGAGTTCTACTCCGACGGAGCCCACACGCTGTTGGGACCCGTCGGATGGATCTGCTCGGTGGTCCAGGCGAACCAAGGCGCAGCGGGGATGGCCGTCTACCCGCCCGGCAACCCCAACCCGCCGGTCGACGGAAGCCCGCCCGCCGGGACCGAAGGCGTCTTTGCCGCCTTCGACAGCACCGGCCGCGCCCAGGGGGTGGCACGGGTCTGCCCGTTCTTCGCAGTTGCCGCCTGGCAACTACAGGTGGCCCACTGCTCGGGAACCAAACCGACCGGCGAGGAGGCGACGATGCCCACCCCGGATATCGCGTCCGTCACCGACCCCGCCGGTGTGATCGGGAGCCTCGAGAGCTCGGGCGGCGTCGAACCGGTCACCGGAGCGGTGATCTTCCCCCAGGTGGCGTCCGCGGTGAGCTACGGCACCGCTGTGAACATCGCTGAGGTGTCGTGCTCGCTCGTCGACGCCGCGCTGTGTGCGACCATCCTCTCGGACTTCGAGGTTCGGGAGTTTCCGGTGCCCACCCCCGTCGGCCGGTAGTCACCCGGACCAGGTCCAGCACCAGGTCCAGCGCCAAGTCCTCCGCCAAGTCCGGGTCCGCGGCAGTGCCGGCCGCGACCGCCAGGCCCCTTCGCCCACTCGCAGCAGGCATGCGAGCACACTCCGCGAGGCCAGTTGACGGGGCCCCGGACCCACCGTAGGTTCGGCCGCGTCCGCCGAGGTGTGTGCTCCGAGCCACGGTCGTTCTGGACAACCGGGGCACACAGTCGAAGGGTTCCGCCTGTGATCAGAAGCTGGGGGCCGCAAGGCGCCTGCGGCGACAACTGGAGGGGCCATGGGGAGTGAGCAGGTAGTCGGCATCGAGGAGCCCGTCGCATCCGGCTCCGACCGGGGTGGCTCGACCGGCATGCTGTCCGCGCTGGGGACCAAGGGCGTGGCCAAGGTGGCGACCACCGACGTCGGCGCCCACCGCGAGCGGTCACGGAGCACCCGGCTGCAGCGAGTGGCCATGGTGCTGGCCCCAGTGGCCGTGCTGCTGATCCTCCGGGACATCTTCGATCCGGGCGCATCCCTGCCGGTGCCTCATCTGCCGGTGTCGCTTCAGCCCTTGCTTCCGGCCATCGCCCTGATGACGGTGCTGGTTCTGGTGATGGTGGTCCCGCTCCTCGCAGCCGGACGTTCACCCCACATCCTCTACCGGCCCGACGAGCTGAAGATGACATTCGACGACGTTCGGGGGTCCGAGACCCTGGTCGAAGAGGTCACCAAGACGCTCAATCTCTTTTTGGCCCATCGGACTTTCGCCGAGCAGATGGGCGGTTCGCCGCGCAAGGCGATCCTGTTCGAAGGTCCTCCGGGTACCGGCAAGACCTATATGGCCAAGGCCATGGCCGCCGAGGCCGGGGTACCGTTCCTCTTCGTCTCCTCCTCCGCCTTCCAGTCGATGTTCTACGGCCAGACCAACCGCAAGATCCGGGCCTACTTCAAGGCACTCCGCAAGCACGCACGACGCGAGGGTGGGGCGATCGGCTTCATCGAGGAGCTCGACGCGATCGGCGGCGCTCGCGGGTCGGGACAACGTCAGGGCGACGGTGTCCCCGGTGTGGTCAACGAACTGCTCATCCAACTCCAGTCCTTCGAGCAGACACCGTTCTCCCTGCGGGTGAAGGGCCTGCTCGTCGACGCGGTCAACGCCTGGCTGCCCGGCCACCGCCGCATCGACAAGCCGACGCACGTCCCGGCCAACATCTTGGTCATCGGCGCCACCAACCGGGCGAGCGACCTCGACCCGGCACTGCTCCGCCCCGGCCGTTTCGACCGGAACATCTACTTCGGGCTGCCCAGCCGGGCGGGCCGACGGGACATCATCGACTACTACCTGGGCAAGAAGGCCCACGAACCTGACCTCGACGATCCGGCACGCCGCGAGACGCTGGCCGCCCTCACCGCCGGATACTCGCCGGTGATGATCGAGCACCTGATGAACGAGGCATTGGTATGGGCCCTCCGCCGGGGAGCGGGCCGGCTCTCGTGGGACGACCTCCACCACGCCAAGATGACCGAGGAGATTGGCCTGGCCCAGCCCGTCGAGTACACCGAGGCCGAACGACGGACCATCGCAACCCACGAGGCGGGACATGCCACCGTCGCCTGGCTGGTGGGCAAGGGTCGCAAACTCGAAGTCCTCACCATCATCAAGCGCAGGGACGCACTCGGCATGTTGGCCCACTCCGAGGAAGAGGAACGGTTCACCCAGACGAAAACCGAGGTGAACGCCCTCATCGACATCGCCTTCGGAGGCATGGTGGCCGAGGAGCTGTTCTTCGGCGAAGCCTCGACCGGGGTGGCCAGTGACCTGCAGGCTGCCACCGTCAACGCCTGTCAAATGGTCGGCCTGCTGGGCATGGGCACCACCCTGGTCTCCTCGGCGGCGATGGAGTACCCGACAGGTGGCATCGTCTCCAAAGTCCTCTCCACCGACGGTGGCCGCGCCGAGGTCGAAGGGGTACTGGTTGCCGCCAAGGAGTCGGTGAGCCGCATGCTCGAGGAGCACCGCGACGTGGTCGAGGCCCTCCGAGACGCTCTGCTCGACAAGGAGGAGCTGATCGGCGACGAGATCCTCGGGGTGATCACGGGATCGCAGGCTGCCCTCTCACCTTCCGGCGAGCGGGTGCTGACAGCCGGCCTGGGAAGAAGCCAGGTCGAAACCGCCGAGTGACGACCACCAGGTCGGGGCGGCCGCTTGTCAGTGGTCCGATCGACACGATGGCGTCCGGTCCTACGGCACCCGGTCCTACCAGAGTGCGTTCCAGTCCTCCGGTGAGAGCCAACCCACCGGCGAGGCCTCCGGTTCGCGGGGAACGGACAGCATCTCCGCATCGATGCAGGTCGGCTGGTCGAACCCGGCCGCCTTCCAGTGGCTGAGTGCCACCGACTTCCAATCGCGGCCCTTCACCCCGCTTTGGGAGTACCCGGGCCGCACCAGCAGGTGGGTCGGCGACCCGGCCACCACCACGCAGCGCCGCGACTTGCCGTCGAGGTCGGACCCGCCGGGGCCTACGGAATCGAAGGGCACCCAGGCGAATACCACGCCAGCCGCCCAAGGATCGCCGCGGTCGAACTCCTCCTCTTGGGCCGGGGTGAGCGTGGCGCGTCGGGTCAGGCGGGGGGCGACCCTGGCACCGGATCGGGCCGCGCCCGGTGACACGGCATCGAGATCCGCGGTTGCGCTCGACCGCTCCTTCTTCTTCGCCCGTCTGACCTGTTCTGCCGCCTTGCGGGAGGCCTCCATCTTCTTGCGGCGCTCTTCGGAGTCCCTCTGCTTCTTCAGGCGCCGCGCTTCGCGCTGTTCGGGTGTGGTCGTGCCGCCTTCTGGCCCGACCCGACCGGGTTCGCCGTGGGTGTCCTCGGCCTTGGACCAGTCGGTCAGGCCGTAGCGCCCTTCGGCGGCCAGCAGACCGAAGCAGAGATCGGAGGCGGGCATGTCGCCGCCGGCGACGGAGGCAAGCATGACGGCGATGGTGACGTCGGAGAACGACTCGCGGACCGTCCCGAGTGCCTCGACGAGCTGCTCCTCCGTCGGATCGTCCGAATGATCTCCCAGCACCTCGATGGTTTTGGCCAGGCAGTCGTCGCTGATCACCGCCGCCAGGTAGGGCACCGCGGCCCGGTACTGGGTCCGACTGACAGCCGCAACCGGGTCGGCATGCCTCCGCAACGCATTGAGGGCGTTGGCGACTGCCTTCGAGGTCTGGAACTGCGGATCGACTGTCAGCGCCAGGGCGGCCTTGAGCTCCACCCTGGCGACCTTGGACAGGGCGGCCTGCAGCATCGTCGCCCGGTCGCCGTCGGTGATGGCACCTTCCATCTGCATTCCCTCTCGAATCCGTCCGTCCCCGGCCGGGACGGCACCGCGGTCGCTCATCTTCGCAGAGGAAGGCGGCCACTCGAACGGCCGGGCCGCCACCGGCGGGGCGATACTGAGGGAATGGAGCCGGACAGGTCGGACATCCCGCCGGGTCGAGACCACCGGTCGGCCAGCACTCCACCGGCGGCACCGGCAGGACCTCCCGGGCAATCGGGCGGCCCGGGGCCGGTGGTCTCATTCATCGAGTCCGAGCGGCCCGACGGGTTGGTGGCCCGATGGGACTCGCGTCGCCAGCGCAAACACACCGCCCCGGAACGAGCGTCGGGTGGGACCTGGTGGGACCCCGGGGCCCGGGGCTGGTGGATCGGCGTCCTGTTCGCGGTGGGCGCCGCCCTCTTCGCCCTCGGCGCCCTCCCGGGCTACGCGGATGCTGTCGGCATCCGGGCGGATGCCATCACCTTCTTCCTGGGCTCCCTCTTCTTCACCGGTGCCGGGTTCCTGCAGTATCGGGAGTCGGTTGATGCGGCCGATGGCGGGCCGGCACACGGATGGAGACGGGTCTTCGTCTACCGTCCCCGACAGATCGATTGGTGGGCCACCGCCATCCAACTGATCGGCACGCTCTACTTCAACATCTCCACCGGAAATGCAGTGCGTGTCGAACTCACCGCCCAAGCCGCCCACCAACACGTCTGGAGGCCGGATGCCCTGGGGTCGGCATGCTTCCTCATCGCCAGCGGCCTGGCCTGGTTCGAAGTGTGCCACGGCTGGGTGGCGTGGTCGCCCCAGCGTCTGGCCTGGTGGATCACCCTCCTCAACCTGATGGGATCGATCGCGTTCGGGGGCTCGGCGGTGACCGGCTACATCGTTCCGGCGACCGGCGAGATCCACAATTCGGAGCTCTCCAACCTCGGGACACTGATCGGCGCGTTGTGCTTCTTCACCGGGGCGATCCTCTTGCTGCCCGAGCGTACCGAAGGTCCCCCGCCGTCCTGATCGACAGGGTGTTCGGAGCCGACGCTATGCCGCGTTCAGGGCACCGGTGCCGGCCGGGATGCGCCCGACATCGGCACTCTGGCGTCGTCGAGCCCGGCCCAGCTGGCCGCCGCCCTCGACGACGCCGCGCAGGTGGCCACCTCGATCGAGATCCTCGCGGTGATGGCACTGGTGGACGGGACGCTGGATGGCCGACGCATCGGCCAGGTCCTCGACTTCGCCCGAGGTCTGGACCGTCACGATGAGTGGCTGGAGGACCTGGCCGAGAGCCTGAGCGCCGACCTCGGCCCGGTCATCGCCGACATGGGAGACCGCAACCTGGCCAGCGTCACCGATGGGCGCCTCGACCTGGCCGACATCGATGACATCAACCACTGGCTGCTGCCCTATGACGGCGACGGCCGGGCCGACCATGTGGCGCAGCGCTACCAGGAGCTCTCGTCCCTCGAACCGGGAACCTTCGGGCACCAGTCCTGGTCGTTCTACGACCGGCACCGATTCGCCTTCCCGGGGCTACCCGGGGCGGTCAACGAGATCTTCGCCACGCCCCACGACTGCACCCACCTACTGTCCGGCTACGACACGACTCCCCTGGGGGAGCTGTTGGTGTCGACCTTCACCTAGCGGATGCACCCCGTCTACCCCATGGACGGCCACATCCTGCCGGTCATCTACTCGTGGCACCTTGGCATCGAGTTCAACAAGCTGGCCGGCAGCTACAGGGGTGCGCTGGATCCGGCCAAGTTCTGGGTGGCGTGGGACCGCGGGCTGCAGACCACCGGCGACACGTTCGCCGCGGACTTCACGCTCTGGGACCACGTCGAAGAACCCTTCGAGGACGTCCGGGAGGCATTCGGCGTGGTGCCACTCGACATCCGGCACGCGGCCAGCAGCGAGGGTGCGGTGGCCGGGGTCGACTACCACCCGATTGCCTGACACGCGGGTCGGCCGGCGAGGTCCACGGACGAGAATTTCCGCTGCTGGCGGAAGAATCCGCCACATCCGGTGTTATATGGGAGTGAGGAAGAACGGTGCCCGAACGGGTGCCGTTCGCAGCACGAAAGGGACGATGGGTGATGGATCGAGCCAGTGAGGGACGGACGGCCAGCGGGGACAGTGTCGGGGAACCGGCAGATGCAACGCAGTCGGCCGGCACCCCGGACGTCGGCGCTTCGGACGCCCTGACCCCTGGCGATGCCCTCCGGTCCCTACCCGCCGAGGCCCACGAGCGCGGTACCCGGTTCGTGTCGGCCCAGGCCATGCAGGCGAGGCTCTTCTCCGTCTACGACGCGGCGGCCGATGCGGAGGACGCGCTCTCACTGGTGCAGAAGCAGCTCACGCTGACCCTGAATCGCAGCTACTACGACGCCGAGGAGATCGAGCGCATGGCAGCCCAGCTCGACTCGCTGCTCACACTGGACTCGATCGACCTCACCGAAAGCGACCTGGTCTCAGGCGAGTAGCACTCGGGTTAGCCGGCGAGTTCCTTCACCTTGGCGATGAGGTCGACCGGCTGCTGATCGCCGAGCGGCACCGGGATCACCTGGAGATGGGTGACGCCGGCCTCGGCGAAGGCGGCAATGCGCTCGGCCACGTAGCTCTCGGGGCCACAGAGGGACGTCGCCTCCAGTAGTTCGTCGGGCACCAGCGCCTCGGCTTCCGCCTTCTTCCCGCTCAGGTAGAGGTCCTGGATCTTTTCGGCCTCCTCCTCGAAGCCGTAGCGCTTCACCACGTCGTTGTAGAAGTTCTTTCCCTTGGCTCCCATGCCGCCCACGTAGAGCGCCACCATGGGCCGTGCCAGCTCGCGCAGCCCGGTGACCTCGTCACCCTCCCCGATGGCCAGCACCCCGCCCACCGTGATCTGCAACGGCCCGAGCGAGGGATCGCGCTTGGCCTGTCCGGCGTCGAGGGAGGCACCCCAGACCGCCCGGGCCTTCTCGGGGACGAAGAGCATCGGGATCCACCCGTTGGCCACCTCCGCGGTCATCGCCACGTTCTTCTCGCCGAGTGCGGCGACCCAGACCGGAATGGACGCCCGCACCGGATGGGCGATGATCTTCAACGCCTTGCCCAGGCCGGTCCCCTCGCCGGCCGGCAGCGGCATGTTGTAGTACGTGCCCTCGTGGACCAGTGGTCCCTCACGTGCCCACACCTTGCGGCACACGTCGATGATCTCCCGTGTGCGCCCGATCGGTGCTGAAAAGGGGACTCCGTGCCAGCCCTCGATGACCTGGGGCCCCGACGAGCCCAGCCCCAGGTGGAAGCGACCATCGGACAGCGTGTCCACCCCGGCGGCGGTCATGGCGATGAGGGTGGGCGTCCTCGTGTAGATGGGCAGGATGGCCGACCCGATCTCCACCCGCTCGGTGAGGGCGGCCAGGTACCCCATCAGGCTGGGGCCGTCGAGACCGTAGGCCTCGGCCACCCACACCAGGTCCAACCCGGCCTTCTCGAACTCGGCGACTTGCGCGGCTGCCTTCCGGAATCCCCCGGAGTAGCTGAGCATGGTGCTGATCTTCATCGTCTCTCCCTGTCGGCTCTCTCGCCTGTCGAAACAGTATGGGCTGTGGTCCATCCATGACGACCGGCAGCGGACCGGTCGTCCGCGGACCCCTCACCTCCACCTACTCCCAGAAGCGCACGCTCATCGATTGACTTGCAGTGGCCAGCAGCGACCCCTGCTCCGACCACAGGTAGGCGACGCCCTGGCCATAGCCGTCGACGAGCGCCTGCATCCGGATGTCGCACAGGACCCACTCCGTCGGCTCGAGACGCACCACCCGCAAGGTGTTGTCGAGGCTCCGGGACATGACCCGCCGACCCAATGGTTGCGACACCCCGCCCGAGACGTAGTCCCCGATGATGGCCAGGGTGGCCGCCGACGGCTCGAGATGCCCGGGCACGCGGGCCCACAGGGCGCTGGTGGGAGACCCGGGGGTGGGAGCGCCTGCACCGATCTCGTCGAACGACCGGCCCTGGGCCAGTCGCCTCTCGATCCGGTCGAAGATCGAGGGAGAGGTGAAGTCGGGCAGCCGCTGGGGGGCGCACTCGTCCGGAGGGGGGATGTCCGGTGGCGTGACCCACACCCCGCCGGCATCCAGGCGGCCCGGTGAGCCGACCGCGGCGTTGACCGTGAGGATTTCGGTGTCGCCCACGTTGCCCACCACCCGGCCCTGTGTGACACGACGACCCTCGGCAGCCAGCGTCACGCTCAGGTCGAGGACCGAACCGGTCGGCGCGTACGAGAGGTACTGGGCTGTCGACCACACGGTAGGCCTCCCCGAGGCCGCCTCGAGGGCAACCAGAGCCGCACCCAGGCCGCACCCACCGAACAGGAAATTGCCGGGTGTGGTCAGCTCGGGAACGACGACGAGCCGCCAGTGCAGATCGTCGCCGACCGGCTCCATGCCGAAGAACTCCCGGGCGTTGGTCACCGTTCGTGAAGACGGGGCACGGTGTCGGCGCCGGTCCTGACGCGTCCTCGGACCGCGCGCATCAACTCCTCGGCACCTTCGACCAGGACATCTCCTTGTCGACCCGTACATCGCCGGGGAGCCCGAGGATCCGCTCGCCCAGAATGTTGCGCTGGATCTCTGAGGTGCCGCCCTCGATCGAATTGGCGCGCGACCTGAGGAACATCTTGCGAGCAGACCCCGGAGGCCCGATCAGGCCGAGGGTCTCGGCCCGCCGCATCGTGTAGTCGTAGTCGACCAGGGCGGCCGGGCCCAGCAGGTCGACGCACAGCTCGTAGATGCGCATGTTGACCTCGGCGAACATCAGTTTGGCGATCGAGCCCTCGGGACCCGGATTGCCGGCCTTCCGGTTCTGGCTGGCCCGCATGTTGGTCAACCGCAAGGCCTCCGACTCGATCCACGACTTCATCAGGCGGTCGCGGTCGACCGGGTTCTTCCGGAACCCGTCGCTCTGCCATATCCGCACCGCCTCGGCGATCGAGCCCGATCCACGGGTCGGTGGACCGACCCCGCCTCCGATCGAGCTGCGTTCGTTGGACAGCGTCGTCATCGCCACCCTCCATCCCTCGCCGATGTCTCCGATGCGATCGGCGTCGGGGACGCGCACCTCGGTGAGATACACCTCGTTGAACTCGGCCTCGCCGGTCAACTGGCGCAACGGCCGTACCTCCACGCCTGCGGCGTGCATGTCGAGGGCGAAGTAGGTGAGTCCCTTGTGCTTCGGCAACTCGGGATCGGTGCGTGCAACCAGCATCCCCCTGTCGGCGATGTGGGCCAACGTGTTCCAGACCTTCTGCCCGGTGATGACCCACTCGTCGCCGTCGCGGACGGCCCGGGTGGAGAGTCCGGCAAGGTCAGACCCCGATCCGGGCTCACTGAACAGCTGGCACCAGGACACCTCGCCGGTGAAGGTCTTCCGGAGCAGCCGGTCGCGGAGATCGTCGGACCCATGGGTGACCACGGTCGGTCCGGCCATGGTCAGCCCGAAGAACTCCCGCGCCGCCGGCGAGCGGGCACCGGCCTCCCCCAGTCGACGATCCACCTCGCGCTGGAGACCCGGGGGAAGGTCGAGCCCGCCGTACCCCTCGGGAAAGCCCAGCCAGGCCAGTCCGAGGTCGTACTGACGCGAGCGGAGCTCCTCGAACGACGCCGTCCGGGGATCGAGTTCCTCCAACAGCTGGCTGGTCCGATCGTGCACCAATGACGTGTCGTCTGCCATGGCAAGAACATACTGCGCACGGGTGCACCCCTACCGATCCGCCGAGCCGCCGTGCGATCGGGCCGGCCCTTCCGATGCCGCCGGGGCCCGTCCGACCCGCGGCTCAGGGCTGGAGACGGGTGATGCGCCAGACGTCACCGTCCGACGTGTACCGGATGCGATCGTGCAACCGGTTGTCGCGTTGCTGCCAGAACTCGAACTCCCCAGGTGTGACCCGCAGGCCGCCCCACCAGCTGGGCCGGGGCACCGACCGGCCGGCGTACCGGGCCTCCAGCGCCTCCACCTTGCGATCCAGTGACTCGCGGCTTTCGATGACCCGGCTCTGCTGGGACGCATGGGCCCCGATCTGACTGGCGTGGGGCCGGGTGGCGAAGTAGGCGTCGGACTCCGCCTCGCTGGTGCGTCCCACCTCGCCCTCGATCCGCACTTGGCGACCCAGGGGCTCCCAGTAGAACAGGAGGGAGGCGTGCGGATTGTCGGCCAACTGGTGGCCCTTGCAGCTGTCGTAGTTGGTGAAGAACACAAATCCGTCCTCGCCGAACGACTTGAGCAGCACCATCCGCACCGACGGGCGGCCCAGGTGATCGGCGGAGGCCACCGCCATGGCCTCGGGGCTGTCAGTAGCGGTCGCCGCCTGGTCGAACCATCGACCGAACTGCACCAGAGGATCGGGATCGACGGTGCTCTGGTCAAGCGGCCCTCTCGGATCCGACATGCTCCGACCCTAGCGAGGTCGGGGGGCCGTGCGCCGCATCGGCACACGGGATCCGCCAGGCCAGTTGCTAGCCTCCGCGGTTGTGCCTTGGACCATCGACGTCGAAGCCGAACGGTCGGCAACGCCCGGCTGCCACGGGAGAGCCCACCTCAACAACGCCGGCGCCGCACTGCCCACGAGGGCGACGTTCGACGCCGTGGTGGGCCATCTCGCGCTGGAGGCGGAAGTGGGCGGCTACGAGGCCGCCTCCTCGGCCGCCGGCCGGCTGCAGGAGCTCCGCTCCTCGGCCGCCCGACTGCTCGGGGCAGACGACGGCGAGGTGGTGGTGACCGGATCGGACACCCAGTCGTGGACCAAGGCGCTGTGGGGCTTCGCCCTGGGCGGCGGCATCGGTCGGATCCAGCGGATCCTTGCCGATCGGCTCGCCTACGACAGCCACTACCTCGGGCTGATGCAGGTCTGCGAGCTGACCGGGGCGACCATCGCGGTGGTGGAGAGCACCGCCGACGGCACCATCGACCTCGATGCGCTGGCAGACGCGCTCGGTACCGGGGACGTCGCCATGGCAGCCGTCACCCACGTCGGCACCCACCGCGGGCTGGTCAACCCGGTCGAGGAGGTCGGTGCGGCCTGCCGGAGGGCCCGAGTCCCCTTCTTCCTCGATGCCTGCCAGAGCACCGGTCAGCTGCCGGTGGACGTGGGCCGGATCGGCTGCCACGTGGCCACGGCCACCGGCCGCAAGTGGCTGCGCGGACCGAGGGGCACCGGGCTGCTCTACGTGCAGTCCTCCTTTGCCGAACGCTTGCGGCCACCCGGGATCAGCTGGAGCGCGGCCCTGTGGCACGACGCCGACCACTACCAGCTCCGGTCCGGGTCCGACCGCTTCCTCGAGTTCGAGGTCCCCGTTGCCGCCCATGTCGGATTCGGGGTGGCCATCGACCACGCACTGGCCCTCGGTCTCGACGCCATCGCCGCCCGGGTGGGCGCCCTGGGCGAGCGGCTGCGTGACGCGCTGGCCGGAATCGACGGGGTGCACCTCCACGACGGCGGGCAACGTCGTTGCGGCATCGTCACCTTCACCGTGGACGGGACGCCGCCCGCACTGGTGGCCCGGGCGGCGACGTCAGCCGGCATCAACGTCTCGGTGAGCGACTCCCACTTCGCCCGGCTCGACATGACCGGACCCGGGCCGGACGCGGTCGTCCGGGCGTCGCCGCACTACTACAACACCGACGAGGAGCTCGAACGGCTGGCGGACGTGGTCGCTGCCGCGGCGGCCGCCACCGCCTGACCGGGCAGCGCCCCCGGATCAGGCCAGCGCCGCCACGACGTCGTCGGCCGCCTGCTCCCCCGGCCGGACCGCGCCCTCCATGTAGCCGTTCCACACCGGGGCGCACTCCGCACCGGCCCAATGCACCAGGCCCACCGGCTCGGTGAGGGCCGACCCGAAGTCGCTCCAGACACCGGGTGTGAAGTGGGCGCCGTAGCAGCCGCGGCTGAACTCCTCGGCCATCCAGTCCCGCTCGATGTACTCGACCGGCGTGGCGGCTTTGGGCCCGAAGTACCGGACGAAGCAGGCAACCGCGGCGGCGCGGCGTTCCTCGAGGGACAGCCGGGCCGCCGCGCGGCCGTCGCTGGCCTCCATGAACCCCATCATCACGCCCGGGCTCCCCCCGGGGGGCGAGTTGTCGAAAGTCACCTTCACCGGTCCCCGATCGGATGCCGCCTGACCGGTCAGGCCGTCGCTCCGCCAGAACGGCTCGTCGTACACGGCGTAGAGCTTGATGACCGAGCCGGCAGGCAGTCGTTGGGTGAGCTGGTCCCTCCACGACGGGAGGATCGGGTCGTACTCGAGGCGTCCGGCAAGTGTCGGAGGAAGCGTGACGATGACCCGCTCGGCCTGGTAGTCCGCTCCGCTCCGGGTGGTCACCTTCACCCGTGCTGCCCCTTGCTCGATCCGCCGCACCGGGCTGTCGAGGAGGATCCGGTCGCCGAGGCCACCCGCCGTCGCCTCGCTGATGCGGATCGACCCCCCGACGATCCGATCCTGCTGCGCCCCCCGATCGGTGCTCAACAATCCCTCGAAGTCGGTGCCGGAATGGGCGTAGAAGAGGGCGTGCAGTGCCGAGAGGTTGCCGGCCTCCGCCGAGAAGACCGCCTCGGTGGCCACCCGGAAGTAGCTGCGCGCCGTCCGGGTGCGGAGGTTCCGGAGGATCCACGTCTCGAGCGTCTGGCTGTCGAGAGTCCTGGCCTTGGGCCCTGTCCAGGGCTGGTCGAGCGGGACCTGATCGGCCAGGCGCTTGAACCGTGTCATCCCCTGCAAGAGGTCGGCGAGCACGAACGGGTTGAGTTTCGGCACTGCTCCCCGTTTGGAGGCCAGCCGACTCGTCGAGCCACCCAGCTGCACCACGTGCTGGCCGGTGTTGTAGGTCGGGAACGTCTCGAGCCCGAGCTCCTCGATCAGGGCGTACATCCGGGTCTGAGTCGGCCCCACCCACTGCCCGCCCAGTTCGACCGGGGTCCCCTCGGCGGTGTGCCCACCCTCTGTCCGGCCCCCCACCCGCGGGCGGGCCTCGAGCACCAGGGTGTCCACGCCGGACGAGACCAGCCTGCGCGCGGCGGCCAGGCCGGACAGGCCGGCCCCGATGACGAGTACGCGGGTGTCGGTCACTTGTCGAGCTCCTTGTCGATGTGCGCGGCCCGGTCGATCCGCTCCCACGATCGGCGGACCCACGTGGGTCGGCCGTCGGGCAGGTGGGCCGAGGACACGTCGGCCGCCCACTGCAGCTCGAGCTGATCGGCCTCTCGGAACGCCGACCGCGAGGAGGGCGGGTCGGCGAGCCACCGCGACTCGGTCCGGGCGCGGGCGTGCTGGTAGCGCGGCAAGAGTGTGCCGTGGTCAGCCATGGTGGTCCGGTGCAGGAGCTCGTGGCGCCACCACGTCGTCCAACCATCGAAGAAGTCGGTCGGCAACGGACCGAGGTCCACCGGTGTGCCGACCTCCACCGGTTTGAACAGCGACGTGCACGGTGCCGAGGTGGCGGTGGCCCAGTGGCTGGGCCCGTCCCGCAGGTCGGAGACCCACGACGCGGTCGTCTGACTGGACACGAGGACCCCGCCGGCGTGGACACAGGGGGCGACGAGGCCGCCGTGGAAGGCCGACCACCGCGGGGATGGGGTGCCGCCGTGGTCGCGGAGCGCCGCCATCAGATCGGCCGGGCCGGTGGCTCGACAGGCCCGTGGCTCCGTCAACCGCCGGCGGGCGGAGGCCGCCGCCACCCAGGTACGCACCCGGCTGCCGTGCGCCTTGGCGAACGGGGGGATCGACAGGCCGTTGGAGATGCTCCGCCCCGGGCCGGTGACGTGCTCGGTGGCCCACCGGCGGCCGGCGGTCTCCAACACGAACGCGCCCGCGGGGTCGGCCACCAAAAAGCTGCTGTCGTAGGTGAATCGCGGGTGCTCGTGGCTGCACGGTCCGCCTTGCCCATGGCGCTCGAGCAGCTCGACGATGACACCGACCGCCCCCTCCGCGGTGGTGGCCCGTTCGAGGCCCAGCCGCACCAGGTCCATTCCGAGCAGGGCCTTCTCCTCACTGGAACCTCTGGTGAACACGGCTTCGTTGCCGATGACCACTCCGTGCTCGTTGGCCCCCATCTCCGCCCCCCACATCCACCACGGGCGGGAGACCACCATGGCGTGGGTCCGGGCGACCTGGGGGATGTCGATCCACGTACAGGTGACCCGGTCTCGGGGCTGGTGGTCGGCGGCCTCGACCCACTGGAGCACCTGGGACTCGTTCGGATCACGGTCGCTGTTCTTTGCGAACATCACCCCCTGGTCGGTGATGGTCACGAACGAATCACACATCGAGGCTCCCCGGACCCGTCCAGCCTTGACAACGCACCGATACAACCCTAGAACAAGGTCTCAATGTGAAACTTACACCCGGGAAACCCCGTTGAGAACCTCGGACGCCCGTCTCCAGAACGAGGCAGCCCTGATGCGGTCGCTCGTGCTGCGCGGCGAGTCGAGCCGCCAGCAGCTCGTGGCCGACACAGGCCTCAGCAAGGCGACGGTCTCCCGCCTGGTGCGCCATCTGGTCGAGGACCGTCGCATCGTCGAGGGACAGCCAATCAACGGGTCGGCCATCGGCCGCTCCGCCCAGACCCTCGAGTTCGCGGGCGCCGACGACCTGGTATGCGGCGTCGACATCGGAGCGACCTCCACCCGGTTCGTCCTGGCCGACCACCGGGCCCGGCCGGTCTCGGCGTGGCGCTGCCCCACCACCAACCGGGGCACCTCCAAGGACCTCTCGGCGTGGATCGCGGATCAGGTGTCCAAGGCCTGTGCCGATCAGGGCCGGACGCTGCCCACCGCCACCGTCGTCGGAGTCCCCGGTGTGGTGCAGCCCGGCACCGGGCGGATCCGCCACGCGCCCAACCTGCGGGCCATCGAGGGCACCCGTTTCCGCCGGAAGCTCGAGGCCAGGTCGCACGGGACCTGCGTCATCGAGAACGACGCCAACCTGGCACTGATCGGTGAGCTCTGCGCCGGGGCCGCACGTGGAGCCGAAGTCGCGGTCATGATAACCATCGGCACCGGTGTCGGCGGAGGGGTCGCCGTGCACGGCCGCCTGCTCACCGGGGCGACCGGGCTGGTCGGTGAGATCGGGATGCTGCCGGTGGAGCTCGATGGGACCACGCTGGAGGACGTCATCAGCGGAACCGCCATCGTCAGGGCGGCAACGGAGCTGGGGCTGGTGGATCCGAGCCCCGGGGCGGTGCTGGGAAGTGACGACCTCGGCCCGGCGGCCCGGTTGCGCACGAGGGTGCTCGACGCCCTGTTCGCCGGCTGCATGGCATGTGCCCTCGCCTACGAGCCCGAGGTCATCGTCATCGGTGGTGGGGTGTCGATGTCGCTGGGCGACGTCCTCCCCCGCCTGCAGCATCGATTGGGCGAAGCCCTGAAGACGGCCCCAAAGCTCGAGATCTCCCAACTTGGTGACAGTGCCGGTGCACTGGGAGCCCTGGCGATCGCCCTCGAATCCGCGTACCGGCACCTCGGGGCGGTGATCGATGCCTGCGGCGACGAGGAGTTCCGGCGTTCGATCGCCCTGCTGGCAAGCGCCATCGAGACCCCGTCGGAATCTCCCGGGGAAGCGGCCCGGCGCCGATCCCCTCGGCACACCGAGGAGGTCACGGGTTGATGGAACTCGACCTTCTCGTCCGCAACGCTCGCATCCTCGCCATGGACGGTCGGCGCCCCCGGGCCACGTCGCTCGGGATCTGGAACGGCCACATCGTCGGCGTCGACGAGGACCTGGCCGACCTCAGCGCGTCGGTCACGGTCGATCTGGACGGTGCGACAGTGACCCCCGGCTTCCACGACGCCCACTGCCACACCACCTCGTTCGGCCTGGGCCTGGTCCACCTCGAGCTGAACGAGCTCCACGGCATCGAGGCCACCCTCGATGCCGTGGCTACCTACGCCACCGGTCTGGGACCCGAGGAGTGGGTCATCGGTTTCGGGTTCGGCAACGGCCTCGCCCCCGACGAGTACCCCCACCGTGAGGAGCTCGACCGGGCGGGCGGCGGGCGGCCGGTGTGGTTGACCCACCTGTCGGGACACTCGTGCGTGGTGAACAGCGCCGTCCTCGACGCGGTGGGAATATCCGGCGCACTCGGGGAGGGGGCACGCGGGCAGGTGGTCGTCGACTCCGACGGACGTCCGACCGGACTCCTCCAAGAGGCAGTCATGGACCTGGTCAAGGAGTACGTCGGCCCCTCCTCGATCGAGCAGTTGGCCGCCGCGATCGACCGGGCCACCGCGCAGTACCTGACCGAGGGGATCACCAGCTTCACCGATGCCGGGATCGGCTGCCCCGGTATCGACCACTCACCGGTCGAGCTGGCCGCCTACCAGCTGGCCCGGGCGACCCGGGCGGCTGCACACCCGGGGCCACCTGATGGCACACAACGAGCTGTTCCACTCGCTGGTGGCCCACCGCGACGACGGCATCACCAGCGGATTGGATCTCGGTGTCCACACCGGGTTCGGCGACACCTGGCTCTCACTCGGAGCCATGAAGGTATGGGTGGACGGTTCGGGGCTCGGGAACACCGCTGCCACCACCGGTCCGGACGGGGAGATCGAAGGGGGCTTCGACAACGACCCGGCGATCCTCCGGCAGTCGATCATCGATGCCCACCGAGGCGGCTGGCAGGTGGCCGCCCACGCCATCGGGGACGCCGCACTGGACCTGGTACTGGATGCCCTCGACGAAGCGGCCGGCGGCGGCCGGTATCCGGCCCGCGCCGGAACCACACCACGGCACCGCATCGAGCACGGAGTGATGATCCGCGACGATCAGGTCGAGCGCCTGGCCCGAATGGACATGAGCGTCGTCCTCCAACCGCTCTTCGTCACCGACTTCGGTGACGCCCTGCTCGAACTGCTCGGCGAGTCCCAAGGCGCACAGAACTTCTTCCGCATGCGCAGCCTGGTGGCAGCCGGGGTGCACGTCGTCGGAAGTTCCGACCGCCCGGTGGCGGCCGGCTCACCCCTCACGGGGATGCAGGCGATGGTCGAGCGCACCACGGCCGGCGGGGGCGTCTTCTGCCCCGACGAGCGCCTGTCCCCTTCCGAGGCACTCGAGTGCTACACCGCCGGCGGGGCGCGGGCAGCCCATGCCGAACATGCCCACGGGACGATTGCCGGCCGATACCTGGCCGACCTGGTGGTACTCGGTGACGATCCCACCTCGGTCGAACCTGGCCGGATCGGGGCCATCGACGTGGTGGCCACCCTGGTCGGGGGCCACGCGGTCCACGATCCCTCAGCGCTCTTCGCAGAGGCGCCGCCGCGCGCCGGGGCGCCAGCCGGTTCGCAAGGATCCGGCGCGGGTGCCTGAAGCCCCGCCGCCAGACGGTATGCGCACCAGTCAGTGGGGATTCCCCATCGTCGACTTCCATGCCCACCTTCCGGTTCCCGACGAGCATCGCCCGGCATCCGAGGAGCGCTACCGCCTGCGCCACGGTGACCGGAAGGCGGACATCCTGCACCGCAATTGGCGCTGGTATCAGGAACAGTGGTGGTCGGCCCGATCGTTCCCCTTCCCCGAGGAGACCGTGCTGGCAGCCGAGGCGCAGGCAGACCGGTGGTCCGGCGAGATCGAGGCGGCACATCTCGAGGCGGTGGTCTTCGTCACCGGCGGGGGCAATCGCGCCCTGGCCGCAGCCATCGCCGACCACCCGCGTATGCTCGGGTTCGCCCATCACGATCCGTTCCTTCCGGATGCGGCGGCCGAGCTCA
Source organism: Acidimicrobiales bacterium (assembly GCA_017883135.1). Classification (GTDB taxonomy): domain Bacteria; phylum Actinomycetota; class Acidimicrobiia; order Acidimicrobiales; family RAAP-2; genus Bog-756. The sequence goes on along the minus strand of JADGOE010000004.1, from coordinate 18,330 downwards.
GACAGGCCGTCACCGGGGACGGTCTCTGCGGCTACAAGGTGTTTGCCCCGGCGCTGGACGGTCCCATCGACGACCCGTCCCTCGATCCGGTGTGGCAGGTGGCCGACGAACTGGGGATCCCGGTGCTGGTTCACTTCGGCACCTTGGACGGCGGTGGCGGCATCGCCGACCATGTGAGCATCAGTCCTCTGCGGCTGCATTCGGTGGCCAAGGCGTTTCCCGAGGTGCCCTTCGTGGTCCCCCACTTCGGTTGCAGCTACCCCGGCGACCTCCTGCAGCTGGCCTGGGCCTGTCGGAACGTGCATGTCGACACCTCCGGCAACAACGAGTGGGTCCGCTGGATGCCCTATCCGCTCTCACTGGGTGACCTGTTCGCCAAATTCCTCGACACGATCGGGCCCGACCGGATCCTGTTCGGCTCCGACTCCGCCCAGTTCCCGAGGGGGCTGGTGCGTGCCTACTACGACGAGCAGGTGCGCATCGTGGCCCGGTTGGGACTCTCCGACGCCGACCGCCACCTGGTGTACGCGGGCAACGCGGCCCGACTGTTGGGTCTCGAAGTGTGCTCGACGTGACCAGCCCCGGCAGTGCCGGAGGCACCGGCCTGGCGACCAACGCACCCGAGGTCCCCGACCATCCCCACTTCCTCCCGACCGGCAACCTGTGGGTCTCGCTCTCCGAAATCAGCGGGGAGGACGGGTCGGTGCACTCACTGGGCGTCCTGGTCGAACGCGCCCTGGGCCTGGTGGAGGCGAGGGGGGACGGCAACGGGCATCACCTGGTCCAACCGGTGCTCATCGTCGCCGGCGAGCCTGTCGAGCTCGGGGCGCTCCAGTGGCAACGCGTGGGTCACTGGCTGCCTCACTTCACCTGCGCCTGCCCTTCGGGGTTCCTCGAGGGCTGGTACTGCGCTCCGACCGACGAACGGGGCGTGGTGATGCGGCTCGCCTACCGGAGTCTCGCCGTGGACCCTTGCGAGGGCACTGACATACCTGTCACACCCATTTGCGACAATAGGTACATGGCAACGAAGCCCCAGCCCACGAACCTCATCCAGGCAGTCCAGTACTTCTCGGACCCCGATCTGGCCTTCGATTTCGTGCGTCAGATGCGGTGGCAGGACGGGCCAGTCGTGTGCCCCAGGTGCGACCACAAAGAGACCTCGTTCCTCACTACGCGTCGCATCTGGAAGTGCAAGGGATGCAAGCGTCAGTTCAGCCTGAAGGTCGGGACCATCTTCGAGGACTCTCCGCTCGGGTGGGACAAGTGGCTCCCGGCCGTGTGGCTCATCGCCAACTCCAAGAATGGCGTCTCGTCCCACGAGTTGGGCCGGGCGCTCGGAGTCACGCAGAAGACGGCATGGTTCATGCTCCACCGGATTCGCCACGCCATGGCGACCGACACCTTCGCCAAGCTCGACGGGACCGTAGAGGTCGACGAGACCTACGTCGGCGGACAGGCCAAGTTCATGCACGGTCATCTGCGGGCTGAGCGGATTCACGGCACGGGTGGTGTCGACAAGGTGGCGATTCAAGGTGCCGTCCAGCGCGGCGGACCGGTCGTCGCCACCATGGTCAACACTCCCGACCGGGCGACCCTGCAGTCCAACGTGCGGGCATGGGTGGAGTCGGGTGCCACGGTCTATACCGATGAGGCTCGGGCGTACCTGGGACTCGACGAGGACTTCACCCACAAGTCCGTCAACCACTCCCGCGAGTACGTCTGCGGCGTCGTGCACACGAACACGATGGAGAACTTCTGGACGCTCTACAAGCGGGCATGGCGGGGGACGTACACCCACAACATGCGTCGCCACACGAACCGCTACATCGACGAGCGGGCGTTCTCCTACAACAATCGCGGTGAGGCCGACCTGGGCCGGATGCGCCTTGCGACGGCAGGTGCCCACGGTCGCCGGATCACCTACAAGGAGTTGACCGACAATCACGCGGCCTAGTCCTCCGGCTCGTCTTTGGGCACCTGGAGCAGCTTGCCCACCAGGTCTTTTGTCTTGTCGATCGAGTCCTCGGAGTCCGTCACTGCCTCCGATTGAGGCATCGCACGCATGGATGATTTCTTCGATTCCCTCATCTGCTCCTCCCATTCCTTACGTTGCGCCACAGCATCGGGGCGATTGATCAGGTTCATTATCTCCCAGGCGGGGACCACACCAGCGACCATCGTGTCTAACCCGACAACCGTTCCAGTGCTCTTGTCGTCGTCCTCAATCTCGGGGTCGATCACTGGCTCGAACGTCTTGATATGTCCCCACATGACGCCAAGAACAAGAATCTGCGGACCAATGTTGCGCCGACCGCGGGTCAGCACCGGCTGCTCGGGCGTGATGTAGAGCGTCACCGGCGAGCCGCTGTAGCCGCCCCGCGAGTACGTCTCAACTAAGAAGTCGTATTCGTCCTTCTTCGTGTGGGGATTCCTGATCGGGTCCAGAGGTAGCTTCGCCACCATGCCACTGTGAACGATCGGATGGTTCTTCTCCCCGCCATCCTGGTGGATGAATCGAGCGATCGTGTAGACCTCATCTCCGGCACCCACGTTGATTCTCCGCATGTCGTCGTGGCTGAGCAATGAACTACTCACGTGTGCGGCCGAGGTTTCAGCGCCCGATTTCCAGAGATGAACGGCCACGTCGAAATCGTCGCTGAGAAGCCATTCCCCATCCTTCGTGTCTTCAAAAGCCACAGCTGGGCCAGTCTCAGTCTCAACCGTCGCCCGTATGGTGATGGCTTTGCCTTCGACGCAATGACGATTGGTGACCACGTACATATGGTGGTCCAGGGTGCTGCCGTGGATGAAGGGCTCGCCCACCATGAACCCTGTAGCCCCACCTTTGCGCCCCTTCGCAGCGGCTACTCGACTCTCCCTGACCGTACGGCCCGAATAGAGAAAGACAACGGCTTCAAGCTCGTCCTCAGGCACACGGGGCACTAGATCGACCTCCAGGTTCTCGACCCAGTCATCGGCCACCATGGCTCCAACCTGCGGCCGGGACACCCAACGGTAGCGGGTCATCGCCTATCGCCCCCCGACCTGGGACTCTGCCCGACCGGGTGTGACAGGTATGTCAGTGCCCTTGCGAGGTCAGGCTCGGATGGTCAGGTCGCTGGGACACCAGCTCCCTGACCCATCTTCGCTCGAAGGCGGTCCACGGCGAGCTTCTGGCCCACGACGACCCCTGGACCGGCAGCCGGGTCGTCTCGCTGACCGCAGGCCTCCCCCTGTTGGCCATCGCGTGGCGGGGCGGTGACGGGGTGGACGCGACCGGGGGAGGAACAACTCCCCGATGGAGGGCAACTCGCGAGGAGGCCGTGGAGCCGGGCGAGACGCTCACCTCTGACCTCTACATCGGCGTGGCCACCGAACCCGATGGTGCAGCCACCACGTCGCTCCACCTCCGGCGCCGCGGGTTCGACGCCCTGTGGGAGACCTCCCGCGCGTGGCTGGCCGCCCACGCGCTTCCCGTCGGCGATGCTCGGCCCGGACTGGCCCACCGGGTCAACACCAACCTCTTCTTCAACTACTACTTCGCCCAGGGGAACTGCCTCGACACCGGCACACCGGTGGTGGTGACGTCGCGGAGCCCCCACTACTACGTGTCGGCCGCCTTCTGGAGCCGGGACGCCTACTGCTGGACCTTTCCCGCACTGCTCCTCACCGATCCGGCCCGCTCCCGGGAGGTGCTCGTCGCGTCCTTGGCGGCCGCCGGCCCGCGGGTGGCCGAGCACGCCCTCTACCTCAACGGCACCTCGCTCTACCCTGGCTTCGAGCTCGACCAGGCGGCGGCACCCCTGGTGGCGGTCGGACGCTACGTCCAGGCAACCGGTGACTGGACGATCCTCGAGGAGCGGGCGGTCCTGGCGGCCCTCGGCCGCTTCGGGTCGACCGTCGAGCCATGGCGCCATCCCCACTGGGACCTCTACGGGACCTTTCTGCTTCCGACCGACGACCCGACCGCCTTTCCGTATGTGACCACCTGCAACGCCGTGGTCGCTGCGGCCTTCGACGCCCTCGCCGCGTTGACGGAACAGGCGGGCGGGTGCGGGATCGAGCAGGGTGACGGGTTCGCTGCCGGCCAGGCGGCGAGCGAGCACCGCCGCCGCGCCGCGGCTATCCGCGCCACGATGCAAGAGCGGCTCACCATCGACGGTCCACACGGTCGGAGGTGGGCCTGGGCGTGCGATGTCGATGGCAACCTCGAGGTGCGGGACGAGCCGCCCCTCAGCCTGCGCACCCTCCCCTACTGGGGGGTCGGGGGTGCCACCGACCCGATCCAGCAGGCCACACGGTCGTGGCTCCACCAGGGGAACAGGTATCACTACAACGGGCGATTTTCCGGTGCAGGCGCCCCCCACTTCCCCTATCCGTCGGGATTCGATCTGGCCAATCGGCTCCTCGACCGCGACACCTGCGACGGGGATCCGCTCGACCAGTTGGTCGGGACGCCGATGGACCACGGACTGGCCTGCGAGTCGTGGGATGTCGACACCGGCAGGGTCCGCACCGGAGCCGCCATGGCCAGCATGGCCGGCCTGCTCGCGTGGACCGCGTGGGAGCACCTGACCGGCCGCCAACGGTGGGATCAGCCGCCGGGTGCGCGCCCGGCACCGGTGGCCTGACACACTCCTTCTGAGCCACCATGCCGCCCTGGACGGCTACCGGGTGCGAGTCACCTTCGAGAGCCCCTCCGGCCGGTCGACATCCACGCCGAGGCGTTGGCCCACCACGACGGCGAGGACTTGTCCTGCGACCACGGCCAACCCCGAGGAGACCCACGGTGCCGGACCGGCCGGCAGGTGGATACCGGCCCGGCCGAGGCCGCGGAGATCGGCGTCGTCGCTGACGACGACCAGGTCGCTCGACCGTGGCAGCACCTGTTCGACGATCCCGCGCCAGTAGGCCGGCGCGAAGTCCGGGGTGGCGATGAGCATCACGGCGCTCTGCCCATGGAGCCCGGCGATTGACCCGTGGAGCAGGTCCGGTACCGACCATGCCTCCGCGAGGACGCCACTCACCTCACGCATCTTGTGCGCGGCCTCCATCGCCGCGGAGTAGCCGAGCCCCCGGCCCACCACGGTCAGTGAAGGGGCGGCGGCCACCACCGCTCCGGCGCCATCGGCGGCGAATGCCTGCTCGATTGCCTCGTTCACCAGCGCCGGAAGCTGCGCAGCCCATGGGATCGCGCCGGCGGGGTCGTAGGCATCGGCCAACTCGACGAGGGCGGCCAACGATGCCAGATAGGTCTTGGTGGCGGCGATGGCCTGCTCCTCGCCCGCTGCAAGCGGAAGGACCAGGTCGCCGGCCCGGGCGAGTGGGGATCCTTCGTCGTTGGTGATGGTCGCTGTCGGTCGGCCCTGTGCGCGGGCTGCATCCAGGACCGCGACGATGTCCGGCGACTGGCCCGACTGCGAGATGCCGATCACCCCCATGTGATCCAGCCGAGGGGCGCGCCGAGGATCGGCGTAGGCGCTCGGCGTGGCCAGCGAGACCAGGATCCGCAGGCGGTCTGCCAGAAGGTACTGCCCGAATTGGGCCGCATTGTCCGAGCTCCCCCGGGCCGCCACCAGCAGGTGCTCGGCCCCGTGTGCCCGCAAGTGGCCCGCCACCCGAATGGCCGCTTCGGCGCCGATGGAGCCGCGCCCGACCAGCATTGCCGGCTGTGAACGGATCTCACGTTCGAGCACCGAGGTCCCTGCAACGCGGCTCATCGTGGCGATCTCCTCAGTGGTTGTCGGGCTGGACCATCTGGCACCCGGGCCGGCTCATGTCATCGGCTCCGCCCGGGGAGTCCCGACGGGGGTGTTGCCGCGCCCCAACTCTAGGTCCGCGACCCCTTCACCCTCACCGTGTCATCCCGTCGCTGCCCGTGCGCTTCTGCGGGCAGGTGATCAAGTGGTCGTCCACCAGACCCACGGCCTGCAGATAGCTGTAGACGATGGTCGATCCGACGAAGGTGAACCCCCTGCGCTTGAGATCCCCGCTGATTCGATCCGACAGCTCGGTGTGAGCGGGCAGGTCGGCAAGGCAGCTCGGGTGGTTCACGACCGGCGCCCGGTCGACCCACGCCCACAGGTACTCGGCGAACGAACCGTGCGTCTCGCGAACGGCGAGGAATGCATTGGCATTCTTGACGGCGCCCCGCACCTTCAGGCGATTGCGGACGATACCGGGATCGTCCAACAGTTCCACCACCTTGGCCTCGTCGTAGTCGGCAACGCGGCGTGGATCGAAGCCGCCCATGGCCCGGCGGTAGTTCTCCCGCTTGGCAAGTACCGTCGACCAGGCCAGCCCCGCCTGCGCTCCCTCGAGTACGAGCATCTCGAACAGATGGCCGTCGTCTCGCGACGGCACCCCCCACTCCTCGTCGTGGTAGGGACGCATCAGCTCCGAGTTCTCAGCCCATCCGCACCGCTGCATCTCCGGTTCGACCGTGGGTCGCCGTGAGCACTCTCCGCTCACGGTGCCGTCGCCCTATCCATCTGTACGCCTATCGATGCCCGGGTCAGGCGACGGACGGCGGTTGGCGAATGCAGCATTGCGAAGGTTCCAGCGCAGCGCACCGGCAAGGTCTCTCGCCCGCTCGCCCACGGAGTAGTCGCCACCCTGTGTGGCAGCAGCCAATGCCGCGTCGAGGTCGTTGCTGTGGCGGAGCAGCTCGAGCGAGAAGTCGCGTCGCATCGGCCCGAGTACCTCGTAGCCGAAGGACCGGTAGATCCGCGGGAAGAACGGTTTGAACAACCGGACGCGTTCGTGCAGGCCACTCGCGTACGACATGGGGCTCTTGTGCCGGGCCGTGATGTACCCCGGGAGCACATCGGCGAATGCTTCACGGAGGATCCACTTCTCGTAACCGTCCTTGATCTTGAGATCGGACGGTATGCGCATGGAGAGCAACAGCATGTCGAGGTCGAGATAGGGAACCCGGGCTTCGACCTGCAGGCCCATCGACGTGCGATCCACCCGCTGGAGCTCGGTTCGGCTCAGCTGGGCGATCTTGTGGAGGAACAGTTGGCGGCGGTCGGCCGAGACGACGCTCCCGTACATTCCATATCCCCCGAACAGCTCGTCGGAGCCGTCGCCGGTGATGGCCACCTTGATGCCGCACTGATGGACGCGCTCGAACACCTTGAGGGAGACCACCGCGTTGATGACATCGCCGTACTCGGTCGCCTCTGACACGCGGATGGCCTCGCGCACCTCCTTCATCCCGATGTCACGGGGCCGAACGGTCACCACCTCGTGGGGAACACCGAGGTCCAGGGCCAGCCGCCGGGCATAGGCAAGATCCTCGCTGCCGGGTGTCCCAACGGTGAACGCGACGCAGTCCGGGTGGAGTTCCTTGACGAGGACGAGGGCCAGTGACGAGTCGAGCCCTCCCGAAAGGATCACACCGACCGGCAGGTCGGTGTCGACCCGGCGCGAGATGGCCTGACGATAGGTGGTCACCACTGCTGCCTTGGCCTCGTCGATGTCGGCGAGGGCGGGTTGGCCTTCGCCGAGCCGCAACAGGTCGATGTAGGGATGGAGCTCCGGGTCCTGACCGACCAGTGCCATGCCGCAGTGCCCCGGCGGGACCTCGTAGACCTGCGCACCGAGGGAGGTCAGCGCCTTGACCTCCGACGCCACGTAGAGGCGACCGCCGCTCCGGCCCCAGTACAGCGGCTTGACGCCCGCCGGATCACGCGCCAGGAAGACCGACCCGGTCGAATGCTCGAACGCAGCGAAGGCGAACTCGCCCCGGAACGCCAGCAACGCATCCTCGCCCCAGGCGAGGAACGCCTCCATCACCACTTCGGTATCGGAGAGCGAACGCTGCCCAATGCCCTCAGCCGCGAGACGCTCCCGCAGGGAGGCATGGTTGAACACTTCGCCGTTGTAACAGAGCGACCATCGCCCGTCGCCGCTCACCCAGGGCTGGACCGCGTGCTGTCGGTCGACGATCTTCAGCCGGGACGTGGCCAGCAGCGCATCGTCGGCCGACCAGAGCTCGAGGCTCTCCCCTCGGGGGGAGATGGCAGCGACCATGGTGTCGAACTCCGGCCGCGCCTGGGACGCACCAGGTCCGACCAGCAATGCAATTCCGCACATGGAAGACCCTAGAACGAGGCGACGTGGATGGCGGCGAAGCGGGCGACATGATCGGGGGCGAGGCAGACGTGCCATGCCCGGCCCTCGTCGATCACGTTCAGCACCCCGGCGTCGAGCTGGGCCAGGAGAACCTCGCGTAACGCGTCGGCGGCCCCGAAGCGCTCGAACCACTGCAGTTCGATGTCCGCCGCCCAGCCGCGGCAGTGGGCGCTGGGGAGAAGGGCGGAGAAACCCAGCCGGCGCAGCTTCTTCTGGTGCTCGACGCTCCGCACCATCGAGTTGACCCAGATGGGCGGTGCACCAGTCGGCGCCATTCGGGCGGTGGCCGCGGCGATCTCGTTCAGTGCCGCGACCATCGCGGGTCGCGCTCGGACGAACGGCAGTCCGGGGCCACCTGGCTCACGGTCCGGCCAGAACCGATGGACGAGGAAGTCGCGCCCGCGATGAACCAGGCCATCGGAGGCGATCCCGAATCCGAATTCGATCCTGCCAGCCCCCCTCAGCTCACGCAGGTCGACCAGCTCAGGCGCGCGCTGGACGGCCAGGTCGTCCAGATAGTCGGGAACGTCACCCCACCAGGCCATGTCCAGGCTCTGCAGGAGGAGGATGCGCACCATCGCGGCGCTGCTTGCGGCGTTGGAGGCCCGTGACGGCTCGAATCGCACGAACTCCTCGGCGGCCTGTTCGGCCAAACCCTGGTGGCCACCTTCCAGATCGTCCAGAAAGGCAAGTTCGCCCTCCCCGAGCCCGGCTTCGAGCACCTCGACGACCTCGGGTTTCGGCGCACCCGACCCTAGTTCTGCGAGTGCGGCGTAGACCGTGTCGATCTTGGTACGTCGGAGGCGCAACAACGCTGCCGTATCGACGTCAGGTTCACCACGAGCCATGACCGTTTGAATCTACCATCGGGACCTCGGTGGACCGGGGTGTGAGGGCAGGGGGTGCGCCACCGTGGCGGTACGCTCCCTCTCCGTGTGGGAGCGGGACCAACCGAGACGTCCACCGGGTACCCGGCACCAGCGCGCCCCTCGCCGGTTCGGAACCGTGGGGGCGGCGGTGGGGGGAGCGGTGCTCGTCACCCTGTGCGCGACATCGTGCGGATCAGCCCCGTCGGCCGGCGTACCCACCCCGACGACGGCCACGACGGGCACGGCGGGCACGAGCACTTCCAACACCGGGCCGCCGATGGCCACCACCACCACCGACCCGGGCCTCCTTCCGCAGACGTCGGTCGAGCCGCCGGTGGACGCATCCCTCCGGACGACGCTGGCACCGCTCTGGTCGGCCATCGTCTCCGGTTCGATTGCCACCGGCCTCCCGGTGTTCTTCCCCCAATCGTCCTACCTCCAGATGAAGAGTGGGACGTTGTCGAACCCGGCCGCCGACTACACCGATCGCCTGATCGCCTTCTACGGGCTGGATATCGCCGCCTACCACCAGATGCTCGTTGCCGGCGCCACCACCACCCTGATCGCTATCAATGCCACCGCATCAGACGCGGCATGGATCCCCGCGGGATCATGCGAGAACCGGATCGGCTACTGGCACCTACCGGGTGTGCGTCTCGTCTACGAGGTCGGTGGGACCGTTCGCTCGTTCGCGGTGGCATCACTGATCTCGTGGCGGGGCATCTGGTACGTCGTCCACCTCGGCCCCAACCCCCGGCCCGAGAACATCGGGACCGTCGACCAGCCGGCGGCAGGCCCGGGTACCCCGGGTCCGGCGGGAGGCTGCTGACGGAACCGGTCAGCCGGGCCCGGGCCCGGGCAGGCTGAGTTGCCCCGACGCGAGGACGTTGACGGCGGTCGGACCGAAGTCCTCGCTGGACAGTTGATCGACGAACAGCGCAGCAGACCCGGACGGGTCGACCGACGGCTGGCCGACGCTCGAGAGCAGGAGCGACGTGAAGTGGCCACTCGTCAGTGCGCCGTGCCTGGTGAGGGTCACCGTAAGGATGCCCGAGAGGTCCAGTGTCCCGCTGGTGGAGAAGTTCTGGTAGCCGGCGAAATTACCGAGGCTGTAGGCGATCAGGTGCCCGTCGTACTCCTCCATCCCCCGCAGGACGTGTGGGCCACTGGCGACCACCAGATCGGCACCGGCGTCGATGGCTGCATGTGCGAACACCTTGGCGTTGCCCCTGTCCTCGCCGACATAGGTCTCCTCTTGGCCGGTCACATGGTCGGCAGCCGTGCCCTCGGCGCCGGCGTGCATGTACACCACCACCACGTCAGCCTCGGCCTTCGCCTGCTGGACCAGCACCTTGGCAGCAGGCAGGTCGAGCAGATCGTTGGTGTTCGAGTAGGGCGCGAAGTCGACAAAGGCAACCTTGGTGTTGCCAACGGCCACGACCCCGATCTGACCGGGCAGCCCGGCTTGGACCAGCCCGGCGCCTTGCAGCGCAGCAGTGGTGTCGGCCAGGCCCTGGGCCCCGTAGTCGTGCGAGTGGTTGTTCGCACTGTTGATCACGGTGAACTCGGCACTCTTCAGGATCGGCGCATAGGCGGGAGGGTTCCGGAAGGCGTAGCAGTCGGTCGAAGTGGCCGCGCACTTCGACGAGGTAACGCTGGTCAGGGTGCCCTCCAGGTTGCCGAAGACGATCGGGGCCGACAGGGCGGCTTGGACAGGCTGGAGATAGGTGGAGGGTTCGGGGGGCAGCGATGGCGTGTTACCCAGGTCGGTGTCGCCCACGGCGGAGATGGTGACCGAGGTGTCCACCGCAGCAGTCGCGGTGGACGGGGGGCTCCGTTTCGCGCCGGAGCCGGCAGGCGTGATGGCCCCCGGGCTCCCAGCAGCCCGGTTGCCGTTGCCCGACAGTCCGGCGACAACCAACCCGATCCCACCTAGGGCAATGACGGCAACGGTCACCACGACCGACCGGCGCCACCCGCCCTGCCGTCGACTGTGCCGATGCCTCGGCGAGTGCTCCGCCGTCACCACGGCGGTATCTCTACCACGGTTGCTGAACCACGCCTGGGACCCGCCGGTAGACCGCAAAGAAGTCCTTGGTGCTCGAGTGCAGGAAGCGGCTCGCGGTCTGGTTGGGATTGGGGACGACGAGTGCCGGGCCAGCGGCGTTGGCCCCGCCGTAGGTCACGAAGATCGGCCACTCGGGGTTGATGTCGAGCTGCATGCCACGTACGACGCCGAGTTGGAGGAGGATCTGGGCGAGGCTCGCCCCCGTCTGCGAAGGAGCAGCCACGTAGATCAGATTGCCCTGGTCATCCACGCCGAGGGCGGTCCGCCAGACGGCGGGCGCCCCGCCGAGGGTCACTCCCCACTGGCTGGGGATATCGGATGCGGCGGTGGCAGCATTGCCATCGACCAGCAGGGGCAGGTTCTGGCGGGCCATCACGATATCGGCCTCGGGCGTGGGGCCACCGTGCCAATCGACGATGTCGACCGTCCCGTCCGCATAGGCCACGACCGTGGCCAGCCCGTTCACCATCGGGTAGTAGAGCTCTCCGTGGGCGTAGAAGCCGGCGGCGGAGTCGGCTTCGTAGAAGCCCGAGTTGAACGCGGCCAGCAGGGTCGGCCGCGCCGCCACCGGCACCATCTCCGGCCCGCGATCGAGCGTCGTGGGTCCGGGACCCTTGTTGCCGGGGTAGAGGGCCAGCTGCGTCGTGGTGGCGCGGAGCCACGAGGCATAGGCGACGATGCTCGGGTGGGATCGGTCGGGCCGGAATGTCGTGGTCATGACCGCAGGCGGCGCCGGGCTCCAAGCGTCCTGGGTCACCCACTGGCCCTCGCCCGCCAGCACCGGTGCGATCGTCGTCCTGACCGCGGGTGGCACATACGGGGGTGGAGCGGTGGTCGAGGTGGTCGTCGTCGGCTTCGCAGCAGTGGGAGCCGGGGTGGAGCTGCTCCCGCCGTCGCTTTGCCAGACGATCGCCGCGATGACCACCACGACCAGGACCGCGAGGGGCAGGAGGCGGCGCTGTCGACGACGCCGGCGCTCCAGCTGACGCTTCGCTCGAGCGGCACGGATCTCGGTGCGCGAGGTGACGCTCCGGGGTCCCGCAACCGACCCCGAGACCGTCATGGCCCAGATCGTAAGGAAACGGTGGCCCAAACTCAAGCCACCCCCTTCCTGTTCGGAGTGGCCCTCCTCGCCGACGGTGCCGGTGACCCTCCGCGCCAGGGCCAACCCGGAGGGGGAGACGTGCTGGCCACGACGCCTCGGGGCGCGATGATGGGGAATGGAATCGTCGCTGGTACTCGTCGACACCAGCGGCCGGACCGTGGTCGATCTGACCGAGGAAGTGCGGGGGTTCGGCGCGGGCCGCGGCGACGGGCTGATCAACGTGTTCGCTCCCCATGCCACGGCCGGCCTCGCCCTGATGGAGGTGGGTTCGGGCTCGGAGCACGATCTGGGGGAGGCACTCGCCCGCCTGCTTCCCCGGGACGATCGCTACCGCCATCGGCACGGTGCCCGAGGGCACGGTGCCGACCACGTCCTTCCGGCACTGGTGAGTCCGTCGCTGACCATCCCCGTCCTGGGCGGGAAGCTCCAGATCGGAACCTGGCAGAGCGTGGTCCTGGTCGATGTGAACGGGGACAACCCCGAACGTCAGGTGCGGCTCAGCTTCTTGGGTGGGTAGGTCCTTGCCGGTGAGCGCCCTCTCGTCAGCATCCGGGTCGATGAGAGGTGGGCGCCAGAAGTGCGGTGCAGGCGTTCAGGGCGTGCCGGGTCGCCGAAGCAGGTCGCGTCTCCCAACAGCGAGACGGCACGGTCGTCGCAGCACCCGCTCGGCACAGCAGCCAGGCACCCGCCGGCGGGAGCCGAGCCGGGGCTTCATGCGCCGAGCTCGGTTCGGATGGCCGCCAACCGCTCCCTGCGGGCTTGCAGCTTTGCCCGGTAGTTCGGATTGTCGGTATCGGCGATCTCGCTGCTCATGTCGCTCACCACTTCCCCGAGCGTGTCGCTGAGCTCCTCGGCGAGCGACTCGGACAGGTTCAAGATCATCACTGCACCTCCATCATCGTTCATGCGGTGTGCCCCCATCTTCTTGCATGCCATTCCAGCAAGACCAGGGCCAAAGGTCCGTAGTAGGGTGTACCATCTGCGCCCTCCGGCCCCGGAGAGGCGTCGGGCGCAGGGCGTCGAGCACCCCCCGTATGTCTGGACCCGACCGACCGAGGAGCAGCTACTCGACCGCCGCCGGCGATGCCGAGCGCCTGTGGCCACCACCGATTCAGGAAGACATCGGTCCTCTACCTCCGTCCGTACCTGCACAGGTTCGCGGCTGAGCAGCGAAATGACCACACGGGCCGCGAGCTCTGAGGCCTCGTCGATCCAGGACTCGAGGCTCGGTGCAAGCTCCACCACCGGTCCCAAGCAGGCCTTGGCGTAGAACAGCTCATCAACGGTGAGGGGGCCCGGCATCAGCTGGCCGGCGCGGAACCTCATCGCCAGTGCGGGCTCGGCATGGATCCCACGGATGGAGAACAACGTCGCCTCGACCAGGCGTTCCGATGCCGACTCGAACGTGCGGGCATGGGCGACCACCCGCTCCACGAACGACTCGGTGGCAGCGATGGCCGCCTGGTCGATGATCTCGTCGCGGTTCTCGAAGTACGCGTACAGTGTCGGCCGGGACACCCCGGCCTCCGACGCGATCATGGAGACACTGGTCCGGTCGATCCCGTGTAGCTGCACACACCGGACCGCTGCAGTCATGATCCGGCGCCGAGCATCGTCTTCGTCGGCCGGGATCCGGCCCGACCACGGAACGCGCCTCACCGGACACAATTTACAGATTGACACAGTGGTGTCAAACAGATAAAAGGTGGACATGATCCTGCAGAACAAGACCGTACTGGTGACCGGCGTCGGCGGAGGCCTCGGCCGCGAATGCGCCACGAGCACCCTCCGCGACGGTGCGAACGTGGTTCTGGCCGCGCGTACCGCTGCCAGCTTGGAGTCAATCGCCGGCGAGCTCGACCCGAGCGGCGAGCGCGTCGCCACCCATGTGACGGATATCACCAATCCCGAGTCCTGCGCCTCCCTGGTCCAAGAGGCAGAGCGCCGCTTCGGATCGGTTGACGCGCTGATCCAGGTGGCGGCGTTCGAGCACGCGTGGGGCGGCCTGTACGACCTGAAGTTCGAAGACTGGCGTGCAGCCTTCGACACCAACGTCATCGGTGCGCTCACCGTCATCCGCCCTGTAGCCGAAGCGATGAAGGCCGGTGGCGGTGGGTCCGTGGTGCTGATCGGATCGCAGTCCATGTTTCAGCCCCAGATGCCCCAAGGCGGCTACGCAGCCTCCAAGAGCGCGCTGCTGACCGCGATGTACTACCTGACCGACGAACTCGGACCCGACAACATTCGCTTCAACATGGTGATCCCGTCGTGGATGTGGGGACCGCCCGTGGAGATGTTCGTGACCGGCACTGCCGAGCACCAGGGGCGGACGAAAGAAGAGGTCCTCGACGGCATCGTCGGCAAGTTCCCACTGCGCCGGATGACCGAGGACGGCGAGGTGGCCGACGTAGCCGCATTCTTCGCGTCAGACCGCGCCAAAGCCGTCACCGGCCAGTACCTGCTCGTCAACTCGGGCGAGATGCTGCGATGACCGGGGCGGCCAAGCGGGTCGTCGTATGGGGCACCGGCTTCGTGGGCAAGATGGTGATCCCCGAGATCGTCCGTCATCCCGCTTTCGAACTGGTCGGGGTGGGTGTGAAGAGCCCGGACAAGGTCGGGAGGGATGTCGGCGAGATCTGCGGTATCGACCCGATCGGGCTTGCCGCGACCGACGACGTGGACGCGCTGATCGCCCTCAGACCCGATGCGCTCGTCCACTACGGCCCGACCGCGGCAGGCGCCGCAGACAACATTCGCGATATTGGCGCGTTCCTCCGGGGCGGCATCGACGTGTGCTCGACCGCCATGACTCCCTGGGTGTGGCCGGCAATGGCCCAGAACCCACCCGCGTGGATCGATCCGATCACCGACGCATGCGCCGCGGGCGGTGCTTCGTGCTTCACCACCGGCATCGATCCCGGCTTTGCCAACGACCTCATTCCGATGACCCTGATGGGCCTGTGCGGGGAGGTCCGCCAGGTTCGGGCACTCGAGATCTTGGACTACATCAACTACGAAGGCGACTACGAGACCGAGATGGGCATCGGGAGGCCACCCGAGTTCACCCCCCTGCTGGAGCACACCGACATCCTGGTGATGGCGTGGGGCGCGACCGTTCCGATGATGGCCCACGCGGTCGGCATCGAACTCGACGAGATCACCAGCACGTGGGAGAAGTGGGTCACCGACAGGCCGATCACCACGGCAAAGGGCCTGATCAACCCGGGTGAGGTCGCCGCCATCAGGTTCACCATCAACGGCATCTTCAACGGCGAGCCACGGATCTGCCTCGAGCACGTGAACCGGGTCGGCCAAGACGCTGCACCCGACTGGCCACGGGGCACCCAGAACGACGTCTACCGCGTCGAGATCGACGGGTCACCCTCGATCATCCAAGAGACCGCGTTCCGCTTCACCGACGGAAGTGGCCGCGATGCGGCCGCGGCCGGCTGCCTGGCCACGGGGTTGCGGGCGCTCAACGCGGTTCCGGCGGTCAACGACCTGCCACCCGGGTGGGTCACGGCACTCGATCTGCCGCTCATCGCCGGCAAGGGGACCATCCGGTAGATCCGGGTCCAGTGCACGCAGCCGTCCGTTTCGCAATCCCCAACGCATGGAGGAGCAATGATGACGCCCGAGGATCTCGTCGAGATCGAGTTGATCAAGCGACTGAAGTACCGCTATCTGCGATGCCTCGATCAGAAGTTATGGGACGAGATCGAGACTTGCTTCACCCCCGATGCCACCGCCAGGTATGGCGGCGGGCTCTACGAATTCGAGGGGCGCGACGCCATCATGGAGTTCCTCCGGACCTCGATGGGTGCCACGACGATGCT
This sequence comes from Acidimicrobiales bacterium, assembly GCA_017883135.1. Lineage (GTDB taxonomy): Bacteria > Actinomycetota > Acidimicrobiia > Acidimicrobiales > RAAP-2 > Bog-756. The sequence goes on along the minus strand of JADGOE010000004.1, from coordinate 2,310 downwards.
GAGCAGCCACCGCTGCCATCACCCCGAGATCGACCTGGCCAGCCCGACGGAGGCCACCGGCGTGTGGGCACTGGAGGACGTGGTGATCCTGACCGACACCGGGTTCAACGTGCAGGGCGCGGCGTTCTACACCGACCAGTACGTGAAGAGCGGTGATGCCTGGCTGATCGCCCACACCGGGTACCGGCGCACCTACGAGGAGCTGATGCCAAGGGCGTCGATCAAGGGCCTCAGGCTCACTGCAGAGTGGTGGGCCACCGAGGGACGTTCGACCCTCGGCTGATGCCGGATCGCATTCCGGTCACCGGTGCGATCAGGCCGTTGTGGCGCCGTCGATGAGGACGTCGGCCCCATTCATGTGAGATGCCTCGTCCGACGCCACGTAGGCGATCCCCGCGGCGATCCCTTCGGGCGTTCCGAACTTCCCCATCGGCGACACCCGGTTGATCAGCGCGATGTCAGCGCCCTCGGGCAGATGGAAGGCCGCCGTGATGGGCGTGTCGATTGCACCGGGGCTGATGCTGTTCACTCGCAGACCCGCGGCTGCGTATTCGACGGCGAGCGCCCGTGTGAGGGCGAGGACGCCGCCCTTCGACGCGACGTAGGCCGCCGCCCACGGTTGGCCCTTGTGCGCCGCGGTCGAGGCGAGGTTCACGATATTGCCACGGGTGGCCAACAAGTGAGGGATCGCCTCGCGGCAGACGAGGAACGTCCCGGTGAGGTTGATCGTGATCAGGCGGTTCCACTCATCCAACGAGTGCTCGTGGGTATGGCAGAACGACAGCACGCCGGCGACGTTGACAACGACATCGAGCTTGCCGAGTCGGGCATGCGATTCAGCAACCATGGTCTCGACTCCACGTTCGGAACTCACGTCGCCGACAAGGGTGGTGATGGATCCCCCGAGGCCGTCCGCATCCGCCGAGAGCTTCTCGAGCAGTTCGGCATTCACATCGGCTGCGACCACTGTAGCCCCCTCAGCGGCAAGTCTCAGCGCTGTGGCGCGCCCGATACCGGAGGCTCCTCCGGTGACAAGCGCGGACCGTCCATCGAAACGTGTCGGAGTCATCGCCAGACTGTAGGACGGATTCCGAATCGTCCGGTGACCACCCGGCCACCCGGCCACCCGGCCACCCGGCCACCCGGCCACCCGAGACTGTGGCGAGCGTCCCCCTACTGGGTAGGGACCTCGTCCTTCAGGTTCTGGCGCAGCCATCCCCGCACCTCGTCGGTATCCTCGTGTCCGTGAGCGGACACGGCGTGTTGGGTGGTAGCGACAACGACCTCGTCCTCCTCTCCGGGAATGGCGAGGGTGCAGCCGTTGTCGCTCGGGAAGTCTCTGCAGGCAGCAACTTTTCGGCCCATTGGCGTTCCCTCCACTCGATTGACCTGACGGTGACATCTCATCGACACTGAGCACGTCCAGATTGCGGAACGCGATCGGCCCGTCGCACAAGGTGGCCAGTTGCCCGGCGAGCGACGCCGTTTCGGGAAGCGCCGAGTTGGCCATGGCGTCCTCGTAGGAGGGGAACTCCACGATCTGGACATAGGTGTCGGGGCGGTCCCTGTCCCGGGTAAAGGTGCCCCGCAAGGAGGTCCGGCGTCCTGCGGTCTTCGTACGCCACTCGCCGACCATCGCCTCTACCTCGTCGGGCCGCGTGGTCGTCACCTCGATCACCTGAAGGAACGCCATAGACACCTCCACCGAAGGCCCCCGCCACTGCACGGTACCGCCGCCGACCGGCCGGTACAAGGGATCATTCGCCAGTCGGCGACACCAGCCCGGCACATGGGGCACCTTCCGCGAGATCGCCGAGTCGGCACCAGCTCGGTAACCCGCCTGCGGAAGGTCGAGGCTAGGGCTCGGTCGGAACTGGAGCCGGCCCCGGTTCCACATCGAGCTCCAAAGGCACCGCGCCCTCCTCGGGAGGGGCGACTGTGAAGTACTCGCTCAGGTACTTCTCTCCCTCGTCACAGCAGATGGTCACAACCGTCGCGAGATCAGGAACCTCTTCTAGCAGGCGATGCGCTGCCACCATGTTCGCCCCCGAGCTCGGTCCCACGAGCAACCCGTGGCGACGCGCCAGCCGGCGCATCTCGACGATCGCCTCGTCGCTGTGCACAGTGATCACCCGGTCCACCAACGAGCTGTACCGCTGGTAGATGGCCGGCACGAAGCCATCGGCGATGCCCTCGATCCGATGGAGGCAGGATCGCGGTAGGGACCGCCCTCTCGGGCGGCCCCCCGCACAGATCCCAGCGTGCGGCACTACCGCACTGGGCTCCTGCCTCGGGTGATGGCGTCGAAGC
>JADGOE010000040.1 GCA_017883135.1 Acidimicrobiales bacterium | reverse complement strand
GAGACCGTCAAGAACCAGGGGCGGGTGGCCGACAGGGTGCTGGCCATGCTCGAGTCGCTGACCGAGGTAGTCGACGGGTTCGCGGTGGACCAGCTGACCCACAGCCTGCAGACAGCCACCCGGGCCGAGCGGTCAGGGGCAGACGACGAGATGGTGGTGGCCTCCCTGTGCCACGACATCGGCAAGGCGGTGTCGGTGCCCAATCACCCGCGCATCGCTGCCGAGATCCTCCGGCCCTATGTGCGCACCGAGGTCACCATGGCCATCCAGTACCACCAGGACTTCCAAGGTCGGCACTACTACCACCACTTCCAGATGGACCCCAACCTGCGCGACAACCACCGCGAGGAGCCCTGGTACGCGCTGGCCGAGCGGTTCGCCGACGAGTGGGACCAAACCAGCTTCGACCCCGAGTACCCCACCGAGCCGCTCTCCCACTTCGAGCCGAAGGTTCGGGCCCTGTTCGCCACGCCTCATATCCTTTGATGGCGCCCACCCAGCGGCACCGCTGGTTCACCCTGCCCGACAGTCGTGAGCGGCGACGCAGCCAGGCGCTCCGCCACCTGGTCCTGGAGATGGCTCGCTCGGACTTCGAGGAGCGCCATCCAGATGCCCGATTCGGCCCGGTGGTGGCCCTGGTGGCCGCCTACGAGGAGGGGCGCAACATCGGCGCCGTCCTGAAGGCCATGCCCACCCTGATCGGCGACCTCGAGGTCTCCGCCCTGGTGGTGGTCGACGGAGGCGATGACGACACGGCTCGTATCGCCACCGACGCCGGTGTGTTCACCTGCGTGCTGCCGGTCAACCTCGGCCAGGGCGCCGCCCTCCGGCTCGGCTATGAGCTGGCATCCGAGCACGGAGCCCGCTTCGTGGTCACCCTCGACGCCGACGGTCAGAACGATCCGACCGAAATGCCCACCATGCTGCAGCCGTTGCTCGACGGCTCGGCCGACTTCGTCATCGCCTCACGTCGGCTGGGGGTCGACCAGACCACCGATCGGTTCCGGCGGGCGGGGGTGCAGCTCTACGCGTGGGTCCTCAACGCCATCGTGTCCCAGCAGCTCTCGGACTCCTCCAACGGCTACCGCGCCTTCAGGACCGAGTTGCTCGACGACATCGGTCCGCACCTCACGCAGGACCAGTACCAGACGGCCGAAGTGGTGATCACCGCCGCCAGCCGCGGCTGGCGGATCACCCAGCAGCCGACCGTGTGGCACCCCCGGGCCTCGGGGGCCTCCAAAAAGGGCGGAAACCTCTTCTTCGGCATGCAGTACGCCCGGGTCATCCTCACCACCTGGTACCGGGTCGGGCTCGGCAGTCGGCGACGAGCGTGAGCAGCGCCGGCACTCGCACCGGCGCCCGGCTCAGTAACGGCCGGTGACGGCCACCGATCGGTCGTAGAGGTCCTGGAGGGACTCGGTCAGTGCCTGGGTCAGCTGATGGATGCGGCTCCGCGGGATGCGGCCGCTGCCGGTCCGATCGGGCGGGGTGATCGGCTCGCCCACCATCAGGTGGATGTGCTGGGGGTGAGGGATCTTCTTCCCCTTGGGCATGACCGACACCGATCCTCCGATGCCCACCGGAACCACCGTGGCGCCGGTGCGGGCAGCGAGGAAGGCCACTCCCTCGTGCAGGTCCTCCACCACCGGTCCCGACCTGCGCTCCCCCTCGGGGAAGAGGATCAGGACCTCTCCGGCCTCGAGCACCTGCTGGGCCCGGCGTAGTGCCTCGCGGTCGGCGGACTCGCGGTGAACGGGGAAGGCCCCCACCGAGGGGAGGATACGGGCCAGAACGGCGTTCTTCCACAAGCTGTCCTTGGCCATGTAATGCAGCTTCCGGTCGGTGACCTCCGAGGCGACGAAGAAGTCGATGAACGAGCGGTGGACCGGCGCGATGATCACCGGACCTTGGATGGGCACCCGATCCGCACCTTCCACCGTGGTGCGGAACAGGAGGCGGTTCAGCCCATGGACGAGCAGCCTGAGGAACCGGTAGATGGGGGTGAACCGGGTGTCGACCCGGACCTCGATCTCCTCGGGTCCCTCGCTGTCGCCCTGTTCGCCGCCGTGGATCACAGGCATGCCACCACCTCTTCTACGATCTCCTCCACCGACCGCTCGGTGGTGTCGATGACCCGTGCGCCGTCGGCCACCTCCAACGGCGATACCGAACGGGTGCTGTCCTGCCTGTCCCTGCGGGCCACTGCATCCGCTCCTTCTTCGGGCCGCCGCCGGGCCCGTTCGGCGGCGGAGGCGGTCAGGTAGATCTTGAGGTCGGCCTGCGGGAAGACCACCGAGCCGATATCGCGACCTTCGATGATCCCCCCTCCCCGGGCGGCCACCCACATGCGTTGCAGTTCGACCAGCACGACCCGGACGCCAGGGTTGGCGGCCACCGCCGACACCGCCGCACTCACCTCAGGACCCCGGATGGCCTCGGTGATGTCGCATCCGTCGGCCACCACCCGTTCGCCCACGGTGACGGCGACTGACCGGGCAAGAGCCGCCACCCCAGCACTGTCACCCGGGTCGATCCCGCGATCGAGCGCGGCCCAGGCCACGGCCCGGTACATGGCGCCGGTGTCCAGGCGTTCCACGCCGAGTCGTTCGCTCAGTGCCCTCGACACCGTCGACTTGCCCGAGCCCGCCGGTCCGTCGATGGCGATGACCGGATGCGGACCTCTCTCGACATCGACCGCGGTCATCGTCCACCCACCGCGCCCGAACGGAGCCGCTGGAGGTCGTCGGCGAACCGCGGGTAGCTGGTGGCCACCGAGTCCCACCCGGCGACGGTGGTCACGTCTGCAGGTGTGGGGCAGGCGGCGGCGGCGATGGCCGCCGCCATTGCCATCCGGTGGTCCCCCCGGGCGTCTACCCGACCCGGGCGCAGCGGGGAGGCACTCCCCGTCACCACCAGGTCGTCACCCACCACCTCGGCCCGGCCACCGAATGCGCCGACCAGATCGACCGTGCCGGACAGGCGGTCCGACTCCTTCACCCGCAGTTCTCCCACGTCGCGGAAGACGGTCTGACCCTCGGCCGCGGTGGCGGCCACGGCCAGGATGGGGACCTCGTCGAGCGACGAGATCTCCGCGGCCTCGACCACCGTCCCTGTCAACGGGGAGGTGCGGGTGGTCACTGAACCGAACCCTCTGCTGGACTCGTCGACCTCGATCACCGCACCCATCCGCCGGAGCACGCCGATGAACCCGATGCGCTCGGCACCCAGGTGGATACCGGCCACGGTGACCCGGCTGCCGGGGACGATCGACCCTCCGACGATCCAGAAGGCCGCCTGGGAGGGATCTCCCGCAACGGTGAACGATCCGGCCCGCAGGGCGCACCGCCGCACCCGCACGATCCGCCCTGTGCCGGCCTGATCGACGGTGATGTCCGCCCCCGCTGCGGCCAGCATCTCCTCGGTATGGGTCCGGGTGGCCACCGGCTCGTGCACCACCGTCTCGCCGTCTGCATCGGTCCCCGCGAGGAGGATGGCCGACTTCACCTGGGCGCTCGCCATGGGCGGCGTGTACTCGATGCCGTGCAGTCCCCCGCCGATGATGGTGATCGGGGGAAGGCAGCGATCGCCCCGGCCGGTCACCTCGGCCCCCATCTGCCTCAGGGGCTCGGCCACCCTGTCCATCGGCCTCCCCCGCAAGGAGTCGTCGCCGGTGAGCAGCGTGGCCCCCGGCACCGTGGCTGCCACGCCGGCCAGCAGGCGCATGCCGGTGCCCGAATTACCGAGGTCGATGGCGTCGACCGGGGCGCGGAGCAGCGAGCGCCCCCCGTGTACGGTGACCACGTGACCGCTGCGGTCGACCGTGGCTCCGAGGGCCGTCACCGCTGCGGCAGTGCGTGCCACATCGTCGCCGTCCGACAGGCCGGTGATGGTCGAGGTCCCCTCGGCCAGCGCAGCCAGCAACAAGGCGCGATGGGAGATGGACTTGTCCCCGGGGACCTCGATCGTCCCCACCAGGGGCCGGCCGCCGGCGACCTGGCGGGTGCTCGACTCCCCCGGCGGTCCCGGTGGGTGGAGGCCGGCAGGCCGGGTCATCGGGTGTGCCCCACCGGGGTGCTGCTCGACCGGTAGCCGCGCTCGGTGAGGGCGTCCAGTAGTGAAGGTGCGGCACTTCCGTCCACTACCAGCACGAGGACCCCCCGGTCACCCTCGACCGAGTGGGCGATCTCGATGTCGAAGAGGCTGACGGCCAGTTCGGTGGCCAAGGTGGTGATCTCCGCGATCACCCCGATGCGGTCCGGAACCGGGACGCGCACTTCGACCAGTCCTTCGGGACGGGGCAGATCGTCGGCCAGGGCTCGTCGCGCGGTGGCGGCCCGGCCCAGTATCTCGAGGAGCGAGTCGTGGTCGTGATCAGCCACCCGGCGTCGCATGGCGACGAGTGCCTCGATCAGGAGATCGAATGTCTCCACGATGGCGTGCGCGTTGTCGTCGCAGATATCCGGCCAGATCGAGGGCTGTCCGGCTGCGATGCGGGTCATGTCCCGGAATCCGCCGGCAGCCAGTTGCAGGAGCGCGGCGTGCTCCTCGCCGAGGTCGGCGGCCAGGGCCATGAGGGTCGCCGCGGTCAGGTGGGGCACATGGGAGACCACCGCCACCAGCGAGTCGTGCTGGGCCGGTGCCAGGGCCACCACGTCGGCCCCCAGGTCGGCCAGTACGTTGCGGAGCTGGGCGTATGCGGCCGGATCGGTGGCCGCAGTAGGGGTCAGCACCCAGGTCGCGCCCACGAACAGCTCACCCGAAGCACCGTCGACCCCTACCTGCTCAGAACCCGCCATGGGGTGTCCCCCGATGAAATAGGGGTGGTCGACCGATGCCACCAGGGGTCCCTTCACGCTTCCCACATCGGTGATCACCGCACGCGGGTTCCACTCCCCCGAGGAAAGGATGTCCGCGACGACCTCGCCGGCGACGTGGACCGGGGTGGCCACCACCACCAGGTCGGCCCGGGTGTCGACGCCCTCGGCCGAGAGGGCCCCGAGCCGGACGGCATGTGCGGCGACGCCCTCGGCCGTGTCGACGCCGCTCACGTGCCAACCCCGTTGCCGCAGGGCCATCCCCACCGAACCGCCGATCAGGCCGGTGCCGAAGATCATCGCCCGACCGGTCGATCCGGAACGGAGACCGTCCACGACGGTCCGTTCGGGGAGGGAGCCCTCAGTCGGGGAGGTCGTCACGGAGTCCCTGGGCGCCTTCGAGGTAGACGTGATGGATGTCGTCCCTCGAGCGCTCGGTGGAGACGTGCATCATGACCCGGATGCACCGCGGCACCGAGTCGATGATGGAGAGCTCGCGGGCGCAGATCAGGGGAACCGCACCCAGCCCCATCGACCGTGCTGCGGTGGCGGGGAACACTGACACGACGTCCTCGGTGGCGGTGAAGAGGATCGAGATGATGTCGTCTTCGACCAGATCGTTGCGCTCGATGATCCGGGCGAGCAGTGCCACCACCCGTTCGGTGATCGATTCGGGGGTGTCGTGGTCGACCGTGGTGGCGCCGCGGATGGCTCGTACCGAAAGGGACATCAGGCAGGCATGTTACTCAGGGGTCGGGTCGGACTCCGACGCCACGGCCTCGGGTGGAACGGCATCCGACGCAACGGCGTCGGATGGAACAGCCGCAGTGGCCAGGCTGCGCACCTCGTCGAAGGTGAGCGTGCGGTAGGAGCCCGGACCCAGCGAGGGGTCGGTGAGCGGGCCGATCCGGGTCCGGACCAACCGGACCACCGGATGGCCGACCGCCTCGCACATCCGGCGGATTTGGCGGTTGCGACCTTCGTGGATCACCATCCGGAGCAGGGTCGGTGCCACCACTGACACCCGAGCCGGCGCGGTCGGCCCGTCGTCCAACTCCACCCCCTCGCGCAGGCGCCGCACCTCGCCGGATGTGGGCTCGCCCTCCACGTGCACGAGGTACTCCTTGGGGACACCGAAGGACGGGTGGGTGAGCCGATGGGTCAGCTCGCCGTCGTTGGTGAGGACCAGGAGCCCTTCGGAGTCCATGTCGAGCCGGCCCACCGGATGGACCCGGGGCTCGTCCGGCACCAAGGAGACCACCGTGGTGCGCCCGTGGGTGTCCTCGGCGGTGCTCACCACCCCGGCCGGCTTGTTCAACAGGTAGTGGACCAGGCCCGGCCGCACCGGCAGCGGCACGCCATCGAGCTCCACCAGGTCGACGTCCGGGTCCACCCGGCGACCGAGGACGGGGATCTCGCCGTTGACGGTGACCCTGCCCGCAGTGATCAACTCCTCGCAGACCCGGCGCGACCCCACCCCGGCACGGGCCAGCACCTTCTGCAGTCGTTCCCCGGTGGACAAGGGCGGCGGGGACTCCTCAGCCATCGCCGACCGGGCGCATCTGCTCCTCGATCTCGGCCAGGGCCTCCGGCCCGGGCAGCAGGTCTTCGACGGGGGGGAGCTGGTCTATGCGGTCGAGCCCGAGCCGCTCCAGAAAGGCGTCGGTGGTGGCGTAGAGCACCGCCTGGCCCGGCCCGGGAGCACGACCGGCGGCGGCGATGTACCCCCGGTGCTCGAGCAGGCGCACCACCCCGTCCACGTTGACCCCGCGCAGGGCCGCGATCTGCGCTCGCGAGACCGGCTGCTTGTAGGCGACGATTGCCAGCGTCTCCAGCGCGGCCGCCGACAGCCGCGAGGACACGCCCACGTTGGCGAACCGTTCCACGTAGGGGGCCATGTCCGGGTGGGTCTGGATCCGGAGGCCTCCGGCGATCCTGACCACTTCGAATCCGCGCCCCTCCGACCGGCACGACTCGGCCAACTCGTCGCAGATCGGATCGATCAGCTCGACCGGAAGCTCGAGCAGCTCCGCCAGCAGGCCGGCGGGCACGGGCTCGACGGCCACGATCAGGACGGCCTCGACGGCCCGGGCCTCGGGCGACAGTGGCATCGTCAGCCCTCGTACTCGTCGAAACCGCCGGCGCCCACCGACACGGTGACGGGTGCCCCGGGCATCCAGGCCACTTCGAGATCGCCGAAGGTGTGGCCCTGGTCGAGCGAGACCCTCCCCTGCTTGCACAGTTCGAGCAGGGCGAGGAAGCGCACGATGATCTCGATCCGGGAGGTGAGGTGGCCGGTCAGCTGGCGGAAGGTGGCCCGCCCCGCGCCCGGCAGCAGGGCGGCGAGCTCGGTGACCGCGTCGGAGACGGTGACGGTGTCCACCGTGACGTGGTAGAGGTCGACGGTCGGTGTGGGGCGGTCGGCAGTGGCCCGCAGGAACGCCGCTGCGACCTGGTCGGGGGTCACCCCTTCGAGGAGGTCCGGCGCGTGGACCACGAAGTCGAGGTCCAGCCCGGCGGTGCGGGCGACCGACCGTGCCGCCCGCTCGAGCAGCACGGCGAACCCGTCGGCGGCCGCGGCATAGGCCTGGCACTCGAGCAGCCGGGCCAGCAGCAGGTCCCGTTCCTCCCAGCCGACCAGCTCTTCATCCTGGTCCACGTCGCCGCTACCGGGCAGCAGCCGACGCGACTTGAGCTCGATCAGCACGGCGGCGATCACGAGAAACTCGGAGAGGGTCTGCATGTCCACCGTCGCCCAACCGGCAATTTCGGCGACGAAGGCATCGACCACCGAAGCCAAGGGGACGTCGTAGATGTCGACCTGGTGGCTGTTGACCAGCTGCAACAGGACATCGGCGGGTCCCTCGAAGACGGGGGTGGAGACGGTGGCGGCCACGGCTTCCGACGTTACCGGCTGGGAGGGGCCTTTCCGTGCACCCGTGAAGCCGACCTACGATGACCGTCCATGTCCCGCGTGCTCTCCGGCCTGCAACCCAGTGGCGACCTCCATCTGGGCAACTACCTGGGGGCCATCCGGAACTGGGTCGCCGACCAAGGTGCCCACGACGCCTTCTACTGCATCGTGGACCTCCACGCCCTCACCCTCGACATCGATCCGGCCGAGCTCCGGACCCGTACCCACGAGACCGCGCTCGACCTGTTGGCGGCCGGTCTGGACCCCGCTCGCTGCACGCTCTTCGTCCAGAGCCACGTGCCCGAGCACGCCCAGATGACCTGGTTGCTCGAGTGCATCGCGACCATGGGCGAGCTGCGGAGGATGACCCAGTTCAAGGAGAAGAGCGCAGGCAACGACTCGGTGCGGGTGGGACTGTTCACCTACCCGGTGCTCATGAGCGCGGACATCCTGCTCTACGACGCCGAGCGGGTACCGGTCGGGGACGATCAGCGCCAGCACCTCGAGCTGGCCCGCGAGCTGGCCATACGGTTCAACCACCGCTTTGGCCCGACCCTGGTGGTCCCCGAAGCATCGATTCCCTCGGTGGGCGCGCGGGTCATGGACCTCCAGCACCCCGAGCGCAAGATGTCCAAGTCGGTGAACTCGCCCCTGGGGACCATCCTGATCCTCGACGACCCAGCGGACATCATCCGGAAGGTCAAGAAGGCGGTGACCGACACCGACGGGGAGGTCCGCTACGACCGCGAGGCCAAGCCCGGGCTGTCCAACCTGGTGGAGCTGCTGGCCGTGTCCACCGGGCGCACGCCGGCCGATGTGGCGGGGGCTTACGAGCGCTACGGGGACCTCAAGAACGACGTGGGGGAGGCGCTGGTGGAGCTGCTGCGTCCCTTGCGCGAGCGCAGGGCGGAACTGGCCGCCGACCCCGGGGAGGTGGCCGACCTGCTGGCCGTGGGTGCGGACAAGGCGAGGAGTACGGCCTCGGCCACCTACCAGCGGGCCGCTCGGGCCATCGGACTGCTCAGCCCGGCCTAAAGGCCTCGGTTGGCTCGGGATCGACCCGCTCCCTCCGGCGCCAACGGCGACCGCTGACCAGTTCCAGCACGGCCCATAGTACGAGCCCGACCGCAGTCAGCGCCGATGTGGCCAACCCGATGCGGGCGGGTGTCGGCGAGTAGTCGAAGGTCACCAGGTAGTCGCCGGGCTGTGCCAGCAGCACCCGCTGGATCGTGCCGTGCTGGAGGACGGCGGTGCTGCGTGCTGGCCCGAGTACCCTGCCCGATGATCCGATCCGGTTGTCACCCGGAGCGGCTTCCGGTAGTGGGTACGCGAGGGCCTGCACCGTGGCGTGCCACCCGGTGGTCCACGACACGCTCCTGTTGAGCTCCATCGCCGAGGGCACGTGCACGATGATCTGTTGTTCGCCGTTCAGTCCTGGTGCGGGTGCCGACACCTGGGCACCGGCCGGCGCCGCTCCCCCGCCGGGACCGCCGGCCCATGCCCAGCCGCGGGCTGCGGTGTTCTCGAACACCCCGAAGGATCCGATGGTGCCGGTGAACTTCCAGTGGGGCCAGTCGACCCCGTACTGCATGGGTCCGTCCAGGGCCACCGCACCGGCCTCTGCGGTGTGTGCGGTGGGGATCCCGAAGGCGAGCGGGGCGGCGGTGTCGTTCCGGACGATGAGCCCGCCGGCGCGGACCGGCGCGCCGAACGAGAGATGCACGGTTCGGTTCGTCCCCCCGCCGGACACCGTGGCGTCGCCTGGTGGCAGCCACTCGACCGCGCCGGTGGCAGTCACCAGCCCGACCGTCACTCCGGCGGCCGCACCGCGGGGGAGCCCGAAGGCCAAGCTGGTCACGGTGAGCATCCCACCGAAGTACCAGCGGTGCGAGTGGCCTGGGGCAACCGTCACCGGTCCGGTGGTGGCCGCCGGCGCTCCGTTGTAAGAGCTCGGTGTGGCCGGGAAGGGGATGGCGGTGGGCGGCCCCGGGGCCGTGTTTCCCGGGCCGGCAGGCAGTGGGGTGACGAAGAAGCTGGGGAGGGAGAGGAGGGTCGAGACGTTGAGCTCGTCCCAGACCGGGCCGGCCAGCGAGGTCGGGTCGAGGTCCTCTTGGTAGTGGGCACCGGTGGCGCTGTAGTAGTTGCCATCGGTCAGGGCGGTGTAGCCCTGACCACTCGAGACGCTGTTGTACACGTTGAGATCGGTCTGGCCCAGCGCGTAGAGCTGGCTTCCGTAGAACTGGTCGGGATCGTAGATGAGGAAGCGTCCGTTACCGACCAGCGAGGCGAAGGAGGCCGCCGTGCTCCCCTGGGCGCGGGCCCAGGTCGCGGTGGTCGGTGCGGAGATGACGAGCACGTTGAAGACGATGAGGTCGACGGCCAGCACACCGGCCAGCAACCGTCGCAGCCGCTGCGTCGAGAAGTGCCGCTCCGAGAGGACGACCCAGGCGGCGACGGCGGCGATGAGTGCCCCACCGGTCACCAGTCCGGCCAGTTTGAACCGGGTGCCCGCATCGACCACGACCTGGGTGCGGAGCAGCCGGTCGAGCAACGGGCCGCCGATCCACGAGAAGGCACACAGCGCAGAGATGACGGCCAGCGGCGCGCAGGTCGCGATGAGCTCGGCCCTCCGTCCGGGCCGCCATCGCAACCGGATCGGATCCGGTTGCGGGGCGCCACCCCGGTCCGACAGCAGGAGGTGGACCCACCACCCGAGCAGCACAGCCAGCGAGAAGTCGACAAGCAGCAGGTTCCGGCTGAGGAGCCGTTCGTTCTTGATCAGTGGGATCAGGTACAGCACGTGGCCGAACGGCGTCGCCGTGCCCAGTGCGGAGAGCAGCCCGACGCCGAGCACCACGTACCAGACCCACCACGAGCGTGCCTCGGGTCTCGTGCGCCACTTGCGGAGGAACAGTGAGCATCCGCCGATCAGGGCCAGGATGCCCACATAGCTGGTGACCTCTTGGAAGTTGTAGGTCCCCGCGTAGAAGCCCAGTCGATTCTGGTTGGTCCCGAGCACGAAGGGCGATGCGATCAACGTGACCAGCCGGCCGGGAAGCGACCCGCTGCCGAAGAACGCGTAGTTGGCGGAAGCCCGCTGGGACTGCATCTGGAAGGCCAGCCCCGGCAGCCACTGGGCGGTGCCGAGGAGCAGTCCGATGGTCACGCCGGCCAGGATCGAGACGGTCGACCAGGCCAGGGAGCGGCGTCGGCCCCTCGCGAATCGGGCCTGTGTGATCAGCCGACCGATCCAGAAGATGGCCACGAGCACACCGCCGTCGATGATCGCCTCGGCACCACCGGTGAGCGTCGACATCCCCAGTGCCAACGCCAACAGCGCGACCCAACCACGGGCACGCCGCCGCGCCGGCTTCCCCTCCCCCGCCGCGAGGGAGTCGACGGTGCGCCCGGTCAGTTCGTGGACGGCCACCAGCATCCAGGGCAGCCAGGCCGCACTCTGGATGATGTCGACGTGGACGATCTGGGCGGTCATGTAGCCGCCGAATGCGAACGTTGCTGCGCCGAAGGTGGCGGCTGTCGAGCCGATGGGCTGGCGCCGGAGGAAGAGGTACATGCCGACCAGGGCCACGTCATAGACGAGTGCCAGGTTGATCGTCCAGGCGGTCAGCAGGGGCAGGACGGCCATCAGCCAGGTGGTCGGGTAGGCAGCCCCTGCATTGAACCCGCCGAGCAACGGGGTGCCGCTGAACAGATAGGGATCCCACAGGGGCAGCGCGCCGTGATCGAGGCTCCGGCCGACCAGGGCGCGGAGGGGGAGGTTCTGGAGGAAGTTGTCGCCGTCGATGAATGCTCGGCCGGCAAGTTCGGGCATGGCCAGCACGATGAAGGGCACCAGCAGGAGGACCACCAGGCCGGAGTGCGTGCACACCCAGTTGGCGATCGAGTGACGGGCGCCTCGTCGGGCATCCCGCCGGACGGGCCGCCCGACCGTGGTGGGCGCCTCGCCGGGCGTGGTCACGGCAGTCCGGGGGATGTGATCGCGTCCGCAGAGGCCTTGACCGACGGTGTGGCGAGCGGGTGGTTGCTCACACCAGCAGGCCCGACCACCAATTGACGACGTGGCCGATCAGCGATGACCACTCGTTATGGAACACCAGGATGAGGATGAACGGGAGGAACATCAAGAAGGGTTGGAGCCGGTAGTACTCGGGCAGCATCCGTTCCGGAAGGAAGCGCTCGAGGACCGAGGCCCCGTCGAGCGGCGGGCACGGGATGAGGTTGAACAGGCCGAGCACGATGTTGGCGATGCCGGCGAAGAGGAAGATCTGGCTGATCAGGCCCGGGTACGCGTAACCCTGGCGGGTGGCCAAGGGAGTGACCAACACGAAGCACAGGCCCATCAGCGCGGCCAGTGCGAAGTTGGTGAGCGGGCCGACCAGGGACACGACGACCGTGTGGTTGCGGGGGCTGCGGAGGCGGTTGGTGTTGACCGGGACCGGCTTGGCCCAGCCGTAGGCGCCCAGCCCCGAAAGTGAGAGGACGGCCGGCACCAACAGTGTGCCCACCGGGTCCACGTGCTTGATCGGGTTGAGCGTAAGCCGCCCCGCCCGCTTCGCGGTGTCGTCCCCGTAGGCCAGGGCGACCACCCCGTGGGAGATCTCGTGGAGGATGATCGACGGAACGAGCACCAGGAAGTAGATGATCTCGACGCTGGTGATCCTGCTGGTGGCGAGCAGGAATGCGATGATGGCCACGGCCACCACCGCGATGATCACGGTCCTCTGGTTCGGATGGAACCGGCGCCCGGCCTGCCCGGAGCCGCCCCCGGTTCCGCCATAGCCTCCATAGGCCATCAGGGCCGCGGTTCGATCAGGTCCGGTTGGCGTGGTCGATGCAGAACCGGGTGGCCGGCATCGCCTCGAGACGGGCGGGCTGGATGGCCACGCCGCACGCCTCGCAGTGTCCGTAGCTGCCGTCTGCAAGGCGCCCCAGGGCCATGGCCACTTCGTCGAGGGACTCCTTGAGCTGCACCGCCAGCACCTCGGCCTCACCGCGCTCGGCTGTTACCTGGCTGGAGTCGGCGAAGTTGGGGTCGTAGTGGAGGCCCCCACCCTCTCCGTAGCCGAGCTCGGACAGCTCGGACTGGAGCTGGCTCTTCTCACTCTCGAGGAGAAGGCGGTAGTCAATTGTGGGGGCATCGCTCGTCACGCGGACGATCCTACCTGGCCCGGACCCCCCCCGGCCCGCGGATGAGCCTGCTCGTACGAGCTGCGCAGGTGCTCCGGGCTGAGCTTGGTGTAGATCTGGGTGGTGGCGATCGAGACGTGGCCGAGGAGCTCTTGGACCACCCGGATGTCTGCGCCGTGCGCCAACATGTGGCTTGCACAGGAGTGCCGGAGCACATGGGGGCCGACCACGTTGGCGAACCCGGCCCGCTCGGCGTGGTGGCTCACGATGGCCCAGGCACCTTGGCGGCTCAGACGACCCCCGCGGGTGTTGATGAACACCGCTTCGGCATCGCTCCGTCGCGCCCAGCGGGCAGGGGCGAGGCGGGGCCGACCCGATGGTGACAGCCACCGGTCGAGCGCGAAACGGGCAGGGCCGCCCAGAGGGACCAGCCGCTCCTTGGCTCCCTTGCCGAACACCCGGAGGAGGTCGTCGTCACCCTGGACGTCGAGGAGCGAGAGCCCGACCACCTCGGAGATCCGCGCCCCGGTGCCGTAGAGGAGCTCGATCAGGGCCCGGTCCCGCAAGTCGGTGGGCTCCGAACCGCCCACCGTCTCGAGGAGGGCCAGCACCTGGCTCTCCTCGAGCGCCTTGGGAAGGCGCCGGGGCAGCCGTGGGGACCGAAGGTCGAGGGTCGGGTCCACCGAGATGGTGCCCTCGTCGACCAGAAAGCGATAGAGGCCGCGCAGGGCGGTGGTCGAACGGGCCAACGAGGCAGGGTTCCTGCCCTGTCCCCGGAGCCCGTCGAGGTGGCGCTCGATGTCAGCGGGGACGGCGTCGAGTGGTTCGACCCCGGCGTCACGGGCCCAGCGTTCCCACACGGTGATGTCCCGCCGGTAGGCGGCCAGGGTGTTGCGGGAGCGACCCTTCTCCACCGCCAACCACGACAGGTACTCCTCGGCACCGGTCGACAGAGGCTCCTTCACCGGGCGTCGGGCCCCGGAACGTCGCGTAGACGCCGGCGGGCCAGGCCCACCCCGAGGATGGTCGATGCATCGATGACGTCCCCGTCGTCCACCATCTGGTCGAAGCTGGCAAGGGGCACCTCTTCGACCGTCATGAAGCGCTCTTCGACGCCCTGGCGGTCCAGCGGCACCCTGGTCAGACCGGTGGCCAGGTAGATGGCGGCGTACTCGTCGCAGAACCCCGGTGTGATCACGCACCGGGTGAGCAGCTCGAGGTGGGCGGCTGCGTACCCCACCTCCTCGGCCAGCTCGCGCCGGGCGGTGACCTCGGCAGGTTCGCCGTCGACATCGCAGGTGCCGGCGGGGACCTCGAGGATCCACTGGTTGATGGCGGGTCGGTACTGGCGCACCAGGGCCACCGAACCCTCCTCGGTGACCGCCACCACGGCCACTGCCCCGGGGTGGCGCACGATGTCACGCTCGAACGCCACGCCGTCGGGATCGACGAACGTCGACCGCGCTACGGAGATGAACCACCCACGGAAGACCGTCTCCTCGCCGGTGGGCCGAAACCGGGGAACGTCGTCGCCCCGTTCGGGCACCACACCCCCGACCCCTCCCGAATCAGCCGACGGCACCGATGTCGATCAGACGGGGGTCTCGTCCCTCGGCTCGTTCCAATGCGGCTCCCACCAGCTCGCGGAAGAGCGGGTGGGGCCGACCGGGCCGACTCTTGAACTCGGGGTGTGCCTGGGTGCCGACCCAGAACGGGTGGCCCGGAAGCTCGATGAACTCGACCAGGCGGCCATCGGGAGACATGCCGGAGCACACTAGACCGGCGTCCTCAAGAGCGCCCCGGTACCGCGGGTTGACTTCGTAGCGGTGCCGGTGGCGCTCGGTCACCACTTCGGCCCCGTAGGCCTCGGCAACCTGCGAACCCGCCAGCAGTTGGGCGGGGCACGCGCCCAGACGCATGGTGCCGCCCTTTTCGGCGACGTCGTTCTGGTCGTCCATCAGGTCGACCACCGGATGACGGGTGGTGGCGTCGAACTCGCGGGAGTGGGCCCCCTCGAGCCCGGCCAGTGACCGGGCGACCTCGATGACCATCACCTGGAGGCCGAGGCACAAGCCGAGCAGGGGCAGATCGTGCTCGCGTGCATACCGAGCGGCGGCGATCTTTCCCTCCACGCCGCGCTCGCCGAAGCCGCCCGGGATAACCAGGCCGTCGAAGGACCGCAGGCCGTCGCGCTCCAACAGGTCCGGCACGGTGGCGGCCTGGACCCATTCGATCTGGACCTTGGCTCCGTGGTGGAACCCGGCATGGCGGAGCGACTCGACCACCGAGAGATAGGCGTCGGGAAGGTCCACGTACTTGCCGATGATGCCGATGTGGACCGGTCGTACCGCCGCGTCGACCTGGTGGACCAGCCGTTCCCAGCCCGAGAGGTCGATGGGATGGGACGCTTCGTCGAACTCGAGCAGCCCGAGGATGTAGCCGTCGAGGCCCTCCTCGTGCAGCACCAACGGGATCTGGTAGATGTTGTCTGCGTCCACCGCGGAGACCACCGCCTCGATGGGTACGTCGCAGAGCAACGAGATCTTGCGTTTGAGGTCGTCGGAGATCATCCGGTCCGAGCGGCACACGATGACGTTGGGCTGAATCCCCCGGCTGCGCAGCTCGGTCACGGAGTGCTGGGTCGGTTTGGTCTTCTGCTCGCCCGAGGGGCCGAGGTAGGGAACCAGGGTCAAGTGCACGTAGCAGACGTTCTCGCGCCCCACGTCGCGGCGGAACTGCCGGATAGCCTCGATGAACGGGACGATCTCGATGTCGCCCACCGTGCCACCGATCTCCACGATGACCACGTCGACGTCATCGGTCCCGAGTCCCCTGATGCGCTTCTTGATCTCGTCGGTGACATGGGGGATCACCTGGACCGTCTTGCCCAGGTAGTCACCACGGCGCTCCTTGGCGATCACCGACGAGTAGATCCCTCCGGTGGTGGAGTTGGAGCCCTTGCGCAGGTTTTCGTCGATGAACCGCTCGTAGTGACCGAGGTCGAGGTCGGTCTCGCCCCCGTCCTCGGTGACGAAGACCTCGCCGTGCTCGAAGGGGTTCATGGTCCCCGGGTCGACGTTGATATAGGGGTCGAGCTTGCACATGGTGACCCGCAGGCCCCGGCACTTGAGCAGTCGGCCGAGTGACGAGGCGGTGAGGCCCTTGCCCAGCGATGACGAGACACCGCCGGTGAAGAAGATGTATTTCGTCCCGCTCTCCCTCACGGGCGGGCCATCCACGTGGAGCACCTGACGAGGCTAGCGGAACCGCGCAGACCAGGGCGTGGACCCCCCGCCACCGGTGGGCGGATCACTGCCGGGGCCCGCCGCCGCGGGCTCCGGCGAGCAGCTCTCGGGCGTGATGACGGGCCGAGGCGCTTGCCGGGCTTCCCGAGAGCATGCGGCTCAACTCCACCACCCTCCCCTCGGTGTCGAGCGGGACCACCTCGGAGCGGGTCCGGCCGGCGTGCTCGGACTTTCGCACCTCGATCTGCTGGTCGGCCTGCGCTGCCACCTGAGCCAGGTGGGTCACTACCAGCACCTGGGCCTGCCCTCCGAGACCGGCAAGGGCGGCACCGACAGCGATGGCAGCAGTGCCACCGACTCCGGCATCGACCTCGTCGAACACCATCACCCCGGGTGCTTCGGTCAGGGCCAACCGCATGGCCAGCATGGTCCGGGACAGCTCACCTCCCGAGGCCGTCTTGGCCAACGGCTGCAGGGGCTCGCCCCGATTGGCCGCCAGTTGGAAGGTGACCTCGTCGGCCGGCCCGTCGCCCTCCACGGCGATCGAGAAGCGGGCCGACGGCATGGCCAGGCGGTGCAGGGTCGATTCGACCTCTTCGGCCAGGCGGGGCGCTGCCGACCTTCGGGCCGCGGCGACCGCGGAGGCGGCCTGGGCGAGCTCGGATCGGGCCAGATCGATCTCAGCGTCCAGGGCAGTGGCCCGGTGCTCCTCGAGCTCGATGGAGGCCAGGCGGCGGCCGGCCTCGACGGCAAAGGCCAGGACCTCGGGGAGGGTGGACCCGTACTTACGCTCGAGCTGTCGGAACAGCTGACGGCGCGTCCGGATCTCCTCCAGGCGTTCCGGGTCGTCCTCCCAGGTTTCGACCACCACCCGCAACTCGGTGGCCAGGTCGGAGAGCTCGGCCATGGACGTTCGCACCCTGCCGTCGATCGCGGCCAGGGGCACCCTCCCCACCAGGGCCGCCGACGCCTCGGCCAGGCGGTCGAGGGCACCGTCGTCGTCGGGCCCCGTCAGGGCGGAGAGCGCCAGCGCTGCAGCCTGTCGATGCGCCTCGGCGGCGGCAAGCCGATCCTCCTCGGTCTCGAGCCGGGCGTCCTCGCCACCGTCCTCGAGATGGGCCTGGTCGATCTCGTCGACCTGGTAGCGGAGCACCTCGACTTCGCGGGCCCGTTGCCCGGTGTCTCCACCCAGGGCATCCGACTCGTCGGTGAGCCGGCGGACCCTCCGCCGGGCACCTTCGAGGGACGACAGATCGACACGGCCGAAGAGATCGAGCGCCCGCCGTTGGGCGCCGGTGTGGACGAGTGACCGGTGTTGGTGCTGGCCGTGCAGCTCGATGAGGTCGCCGGCGAGCTCGGCCAGGGCGCCGATCGGAGCCATCCGGCCGTCGACCCATGCCTTGGACCTGCCCTCGCGGGCGACCGACCGAGCCAGCAGCGTCTCCGGCTTCGGATCGGCTGCAGCAGGATCGACGAAGAGGCCCTCCACCAGTGCCTCGGAGGCACCCGCACGGACCATGGACGGGTCCGCCCTGCCCCCGAGCAGCAGGCTCAACGCCTCGACCAGAAGTGTCTTGCCCGCACCGGTCTCGCCGGTGAGGGCAGTCAACCCCGGGGCCAGCGCGACCGTGACGTCGTCGATGACACCGAGGTCACGTACCCGGAGCTCCACCAGGATTCGTCCCACCGGGCCAGGCCCTTACCTGTCGGCCAGGTGGAACTTCGCCCGGAGGATGGCGTGGAAGTCGCGGGAACCGAAGGTGACCAGCCGGGCCGGCTGCCCTCCTTCGCAACAGTCCACCCTGGCCCCCGGATCGAGGATGGAGACGCTGATCCCGTCGACCACCAGCACCGCCGGCCGGGGCCCGAGCACCTCCAGGCGCAGCCGCTCGGCAGGGTCGAGCACCAAGGGGCGGTCGAAGAGCATGTGCGGGGAGACCGGGGTCATCACGATGGCCCGCAGTCGCGGTGACAGGACCGGTCCACGGGCCGACAGGTTGTAGGCGGTGGAACCGGTCGGAGTAGCCACCAGCAGACCGTCGGCCGCGTAGGTCACGAAGGGTCGTTCGTCGATCGACGTTGCAATCCGGACGGTGTGCCCGGGCACGGTCTTCTCAACGGTCGCCTCGTTGAGGGCCATGCGCTCGGCCAGAAGCAATCCATCGGGACCGTGCACGGTCACCGAAAGGGTCATCCGTTCCTCCACCTGGTAGGAGCCGGACAGGAACCGGGACAGCGCGTCCTCGAGGCCGCTCGGCTCGGCCTGGGTCAGATAGCCGAGCCTTCCGATATTGACCCCGAGGACCGGAACAGCGCCGGCCTGGGCACTGTCGACTGCACGCAGCAGGGTTCCGTCGCCCCCCAGGCTGACCAGGAGGTCGGCACCATCGATCACCACCGAGCCGTCGGCCTGTAGGGCATTGATGGTGCGGTGGCCGCGTTCGGACAGCCATGCGGATGCCCGTTCCGCCAAGGCGGCCGCCTCGGGCCGGGTGGGATGGGTGTAGAAGGCGATGGTTGCCACGGGCCGGCTATCCCTTCGTCCGGGGGTCATGGGCCTCGGCCACCGCAGCGTCCAGCATGGCGTCGAGATCGGCGGGCGTCCCACCTGACCGCACGCTCGGGGTGCGGGCGTAGAGGATGAACTCGATGTTTCCGGCGTGCCCGGTGATCGGTGACGGCATGGCCCCCATGATGACTGCTCCGGAGGAGCAGAGTGCGCCTGCAGCCTCACCAAGGGTCCGGCGGTGGACAACCGGGTCACGGATGACGCCCTTGGCGCGGGACGCCTCCACCCTTCCTGCCTCGAATTGCGGCTTCACCAGAAGGACCAGCGGCGCGTCGACGGCGGCCACCTCGCCCACCAGGACCGGCACTGCCTGGGAGAGCGAGATGAAGGAAAGGTCCGCGGTCACCATGTCGACGGGAGCGCCTCCGACCGTGGCCAGGTTCACCCGCCGAATGTCGAGGCGTTCGTGGTTGAAGACCCGGTTGTCGAGGCGCAACCGGTGGTGCAGCTGGCCCCGCCCCACGTCGACGGCCACCACCGAGGCCGCGCCGGCCTGGAGCAGGCAGTCGGTGAACCCGCCGGTGGATGCTCCGGCATCGAGGGCTCGGGCGCCGGTGGGGTCGATGGCGAAGCGATCGAGCGCGGCCGCCAGCTTCTCACCGCCACGGCTCACGAATCGTGGCGGGGTCCCGAGCAACTCGACCGGCTCCCCCGCCGCCACCAGGCGCGCTGCCTTGTCGGCGATCGTCCCGGATACCAGGACGAGGCCACGGTCGATCAATGCGACTGCCTGAGGGCGAGTGTCCGCCAGCCCTCGGTCGACCAGTGCCCGATCGAGGCGCTGTCGTGCCGACGAGGTCAGCCTGCCAACCCGGTGCCCGAGGACGGTGCGGCCGGTGCCTTCTTGGCTGCGGCCTTCTTGGCCGGTGCCTTCTTGGCCGGTGCCTTCTTGGCTGCGGCCTTCTTGGCCGGTGCTTTCTTGGCCGGTGCTTTCTTGGCCGCAGCTTTTCCGGCCCCCGCAGTCCGCTGGAGCAGGCCTGCGACCTGCTTGGCCAGGTCCTCGATATTGGTGATCCCGATACCGTCCAACTGGCGGTTCACCTCGTGGCGGACTTGGGAGACCAGCGCTTCGCGGCTCTTGCGACTGCGTTCGATCAACTCATCGACCTTGGCCCGGGCTTCGTTTCGCTGCAACTCCCCGTTCTTGACGAGCTCGTGCACGAGCTCCTCGGCGCGGGCTCGGGTGAGGTTTGTGAAGTTGACCCCCGCGTCGAGGTACCGCTGGAATCCGTCTCTGCTCTTGTTCGCCATATGTACGACTCTACCTGGAGTGCTTGCTGCCAGCAAGCACTATGTTCAGGCTCGGTGACCCAAGCTCTGTCGCACCAGGGCGGCGAAGTCCGGGGCACGGGTGGCCACCGGGGCATCGAAGTGATCGACCCCTGCTGGGGTCACCCCGGAGTCCACCAACCCGAACCGGATCCTGAGCCGCTCCGCCAGCCTGCCGTCGGTGCGGGGCTGGTCGCCGATCATCACCACTGACGGATCGCCCTCCTCGAAGGCGAAAGTGCGCAACATCAACTCGGCCATCGGTCGGTGAGGCTTGCCGGCGACCTCTGGCGTCACCCCCGAGGCGGTTGCCACTGCCGCGAGCAGCGCTCCCGAACCGGGAACCAACCCAGTTGGGGTCGGGTGGGTCGGGTCCTCGTTGGTGCCGATGAGCCGACCCGACCCGCGGGCCGCCGTGGCCGTTGCCGCCAAGCTGTCGAAGTCGAATTCGCGGCACCAGCCGACGATGGCCGCATCGACCGGCCCGCCGTTCACAGCCGTCACCCCCCGCCCATCGAGGGCCTCGAGCACTCCCCCTTCGGCGAGCACCTTGACCGACTGACCGGGTTCGAGCAGCGAGGCCGCTGCCTTCGCGGAGGACACCAGATCGTCAGGTGACGCCTCCACGCCGATCCGGGCCAGGCGGGCCAGCAGCTCGTCGGTGGTCGGCGCGGAATTGTTGGTGGCGAAGACGACTCTGGCGCCGTGTGCGCGCAGGGTCGCGACAGCGCCGGCAGCATCCCCGATCGGCTTGCCGGCCAGCCAGATCACGCCGTCGAGGTCCACAATCCACAGCAGTGCCGCGCCGAACGCCGGGTGACCCAACCGATCCGACCCCGGCGGGTTCATTCCGACGCGTGGTCTGAGGCCTCGGACGCTCGCGAGGACCCCTTGGTTCCCTTTCGGGTCCTGCGTGTCGATGCCGCAAGTTGGTCAGCCGATTCGAGTACCCGCGAGATCAGCCCCGAGAGGGTCGAGAGCGGTTCGTCGGGCAAACAAGCGTCTGCATCCTCACCAGTGGCAGCCGGCCCGATCGGAGCACTGGCCTCGGCCGATGGTGCCATCGGTCTGGCGCTGAGGTCGGCGATCCGCTCGCCGGTGACCTTCGCCGCCCGCTCCCAGTAAGAACGGAACATTCCGATGTCGAACGCTCCATCGCGTACCCGCGCCTGGTCGAGCAGCCGGGCGGGCGGGTCCTTCAGATCGCTCACCACATGGATGGCCGCCAGCCCACGTAGTACGTACCAGGTCGGGTCGTACTCCCACCAGGTGAAGCCCTGGCGGACCGAGGCCGGCAGGTAGTGGTGGTTGTTGTGCCACCCCTCGCCACCGGTAATCAACGCGATGATCATCGAGTTCCGGCTGGTGTCGGCGGTGGCGTACCGCCGCCTCCCGAACAGGTGGGTCATCGAGTTCACCAGGAAGGTCCCGTGCCACAACAGCACGGTCGAGAGGAAGAACCCGATCAGCAGCGCACCCCACCCGCCAATGAGGAGGCAGCCGAAGGCCAGCGCCCACGGTCCGACCCATTGGAACCGCTCGAGCAGGCGCAGCTCCGGGTACGCGGCGAAGTCCTTGATGGTGGTCAGATCGGTCGTCTTGTACTTCGTGGACAGGATCCAGCCGACATGGCTCCACCAGAACCCGTCACGCGGTGAGTGCACATCGCCGTCGAGGTCGGAGTATCGGTGGTGGAGCCGATGGTGTCCGGCCCACCAGAGGGGACCCTTCTGGAGGGCGGTGGTCCCCCCGAAGGCCATGAGGAACTGGGCCGCCCGGCCCATGCGGTAGCTCCGGTGGGAGAAGTAGCGGTGGTAGCCCGCCGTGATGAAGAACATCCTGGTGACGTAGAGCACGGCACACAGCAGCCAGTCCTGCCAGGTGACCTCGACGAAGAACGCGGCCAGCGGGGCGAGATGCACGGCGAAGAACGGGATGGCCGCCACCCAGTCGGTCCGATCGACAGGCCTGTCCATCTCACTCGGGTTCGAAGAGCCGGCGGGCTCGGTGATGGCGCCGTTCATGGGTGGTTGCAGTCTGCGGTGGGCGATGGCCCCCCGATGGTAACCGAGAGGTGCGCCGCTCGGTAAGCGCGAGGACAGTGTCCCGTCACCGAGGGATCGGTCATTTCGCCACGTAGAGATCACCGTTGGGACCCTTGGTCACCTTGATCGACGCGAGGCCGGTGGCAGCCGGACCGAGGAGCACGTTGCCGGTGGCCGCGGCGAACTCCGAACCGTGGCATGGGCAGACGATGACCTTGGCCGAGGCCTGATACGCGACCGTGCACCCCGCATGGGGGCAGACCGCGTCGAAGGCGACGAATTGACCGGCGGTCTGCTGGATGACCAGGGCCGGATCCCCACTGCCCGGGTCGGTGAAGTTGGCCGAGCCGCCGACTGGGACGCTGGAGGCCGGACCCACCGCGGTACCCGACGGCTTCGGAGCATTCGTCGAAGGGGTCGACCCTCCCCCGCCCGTGGTGGTGGCCGTCGCCCGGGCCGTCGTCGAGGTGGTCGATCCCGAAGCACCCCCGGCAAGCGTGGCGGCGCCTGTGGCCGAGGTGGACGTCCCGCCGACCAGGCGCCCGAGCATGGCGGTCAGCCCGCTTCCCACCACGACCGCACCGGCCACAATGCCGGTCAGCGCTCCTTTGGACAGCACCGTCCGGCGGGTCACACCGCCACGGACGGCTGCTGGTTCCGGGTGCGGCTGGGCCAACCAGATGTCGAGGGCGGGAGCACCGGCGGCACCTGCGAGGGCGATCGGCGACCAGGCGAAGAGGAACACGATGTCGGATCCGGTGAAGTACGGAGACGAGTGGAAGCTCACCGTCAAGAAGAGCCCGAACGACAAGACCATTCCTGCGATGGCGGCAACCCGTGTCAGGAGGCCGACCAGCGCACCGACGCCGATGGCCACTTCGCCCAGGGCGATGAGCAGCCCGACGGCCGGTGCGATCCCCACGAGGTGTCCGACCAAGCCATGGATCGGGCTCGACCGGGCAGCTCCGGCAAGTTGGGAGTGGATCGAGGCCGGGCTGGAGGTCCGCAGGAAATTCGGGTTGGCGAGTTTCTGGAGGCCGGCAAAGAGGAAGGTGACCCCGAGGAAGAGGCGAAGTGGCATGAGGGTCCATCCGGTGGCCACCGTGCCGTCCGACCGCCGGACCGACCACACCGATTCCGTGTCGCCTTCCTCGGGCGTGGCCTGGGATCGCGCCGTCGCAGAGCGCACTCGCCTCGAGGCGTTGGAGGTCATCGCTGCACTTCCATGAGGGTGCACGTTACAGGTAGACCTCGGAGCAGCGGCATCGCCGAGGATCAGCCGCCGGACAGGGGCGTCACGCGTGCTCGGCGCCGCTCATGTCGATTCCGGAGTCGAGCAGTTGACTCTCGAGGGCGCTCCAGTCGTAGTAGTCCCGCCAGGCCTTGATCTTCCCGGCTTCGTCGAGTTCCATGAACCCGGCGACCGGCACTACCATCTGCGAGCCGTTGATGAGGAAGCGGTCGATCCTCTCGGTGAAGACGACGTTTCCGGCTGATTCGATCGTGCGGAACTCGAACTCGAAGTCGCTCCCGAATCCAACCTGAAGCTCCAGCACCGATCGGATCTCGTCATGTCCTCGGGCGGGCACACGACTCGCCTCCGACCACTCCGCGTCCTGGGCGAAGTACGCCACCAGCACTGCCGGGTCGCGAGTCGCCCAGTCGCCGAAGAATGCACGAACGGTCACCTTCGGGTCACTTGCCACAATGTCCTCCTCTTGGTGCCCGACAGCGTCGTCCACCTTCTCGATGCGCACCGGGTGCTTCGCCGTCCCGCGGGACCAGCGTCCTCGGAGTGTACGCCTGCCCTGTCAACAGGGTCGTCACCACGTCAGTGTCGTCCCGCGACTGGTGACCTTTGGCCCTACTCCCGGGCCCTGAGGGCCCGCAAGCCGGAAACACAGCGCCGAGGGTGCGGGCAGAGAACGGACCGGACCGCACCCGGCAACAGAACCGGCAGACAGGTCCGGGCGAGACCGGGAGGGTTGATACTGGTGCCCACCAGAACCCGGGGTGGACGGCAGATGTCTTCCGGATCGAGGGGGCGGATCGCGCTCGGCCTCGTCGGTACGGGACTCGGGGGACGGCTGCGACGCTCGGCCAAAGGTCTCACAGCGCTTGTTGTGCTGGTCGCGACGGGCCTCTTGGTGACGACGAGCCGATCGGACATGTCCGGCGCGACACCCGCAACTGTCAGCGGAGGATGTGCCTCCACCTTGACCTACAGCCCGCCGGACACCCTGGCGAACGGCCAGACCCTGGGATCGGGCGGCTGTATCGCGTCGACGGACCAGACCTACGCGTTGGTCATGCAGACCGACGGCAATCTGGTCCTCTACTACCAGAGCCAGGCCGATCCGCTGTGGAACTCGAACACCGAGGGAAACGCCGGCGCCTACGCGGTCATGCAGACCGACGGCAACCTGGTCGTCTACCCGGCCAACGGTGGAAGTGCCCTCTGGAGCTCGGGCACCAACGGCACACCGAACGCCACCCTCGTGATGCAGGACGACGGCAATGCCGTCGTCTACGGCAACAGCCTGGGCGAGCAGCCGCTCGGGACCTACGCCGCCCCCTACGCCGCGTGGAACACCAACACCGAGAACCTCCGTGGCTACGAGCTGATCGGCGGCAATCTGCTCGAGCCCGGTCAGTACCTCGAGTCACAGAACGGCGCCTATGGGCTCACTATGGGAACCGGGGGCGCCCTCGTCCTCTACCAGACGAACCTCAGCACGGGCAGCTACCAGTGCCCCATGTGGGCCGAGCCCTCGCCATCGGGAACGAACCCGCTGACCTACGCCTACGACAATGCCAACCCGGTGACCGGCACGGGGGCGGGGTCGCCGTCCAACGTCTCGCTGACCCCGAACGCTTTCCTCGCCCAGCAGACCGACGGGAACCTGGTGCTGTACCCAACACAGACCAACCCGAGCGCCCTGTGGGCCGCGGGGACAGTCGGGAACCCCGGCGCCTACACCCAGCTGCAGACCGACGGGAACCTGGTCGTCTACTCGGCCGCGGGCACTGCACTGTGGTCCAGTGGCACGCCGGTCCAGTGGCACGCCTTCGACCGGGGGCAATCGCGGCTGGGCGCTGTGCAGCGGCGCCCAACTCCAGATCGGCCAGCGCCTGACCAACTGGACGACCGGCGCCTACCTGACCATGCAGAGCGACTGCAACCTGGTCCTTTACACGTCATCTGGCACCGCGGTCTGGCAGACCAACACCGACATCAATGACTATTCGAACTTCATAAATTCCAATGGCGACACCAACTACTCCACCCTGTACGGACTCGAAAATGAGTGGTCGCCCCTCGGGGACGCGGACGTGGAACACCCTCAGAACCAGGAGTACGCCGGCTGCTACGCCGAGATGGAGCCCAACGGGAACCTCGACCTCATCGCGCCCGGCGCCTGGGGGAGTCTCGAGGGCAGTGTCGGCGCCCCGAACGCGTACGGCTGGTTCGACGGCATCAGCAACGAATTCTGGTCCAGCATGACGTGGGGCGTCGCACCGGTGATGCAGGTCCCCGGCAAGAGCTTCGGTCCCTTCCTGGCCTATGTGAGCACCGATGCGCAGGTTCTTGGGGGGGCAGGAGTCACGATCGACAATGCCGGCGGTTTCCAGGTCGGCTTCGACCCGCAGAACGTCGGAGCCGGTGTCTTGACGACCCAGTACATCAAGACCTCGAGCAACAATCAGGAGACCCAGGACCTCAGTCAGGAGATCGGCGGCTTCGTGCTGATGGTATTCGTGGCGTTCCTGTAGGGAGGCACTGTCCATGAGAACCGTTACTCGTCCACACGCCCACCACACCGATGTGAGTCGCTCGGCCCGTGGCGACGGCGGTCCCCCGACGCAGGGGCAGCCCCGTCCGGCGCCGTATCAGGGCGCACCCCAAGCCACCCCACCCACTCCACGCCTCCAAGTAGGGATGTCATGACATGAGACAATTCACTTCACCAGGCCGCACGACACTGGTCGGAGCGCTGACCCTCGGTGTGCTCAGTGCGATCACATTCTTCGGCGCACCATCTGGTGCGAGCGGTGCGCCCCCATCCGGCCAGCAGATCGGTGTGGCGCCCTCCCCCCACGACGTGGACACCTGTCGCCTCATCTCCCGATGTGCTCGCCTCGAACTCCACGATGGGGTCGCAGGACTGTCTGCGGTCGCCCAACGGTCTGTACGAGCTGATCATGCAGTCCGACGGCAACCTGGTCCTCTACTACGAGTCCCAGGCCGATCCGTTGTGGGCCTCATTCCCGTCCGAGCCTACCTCGACGTCCTACGCCGGTGACACCGCGGTGCTCGATTCAGATGGCAACCTGTGTGTCGAGGGGTGGTGCAACAACATCACTGCACCCAACACCACCCTGGTCCTCCAAGACGACGGCAACCTCGTCGAGTACGCCAATGTGCCCGGTGGCTCGCCCTACGCTGTGTGGTCCACCAAGACCGAGGACCTGCGGGGCTACGAGCTCCAGCCCGGTGAGCTCCTCCAGCCCGGCCAGTACCTCAAGTCGCAGAACGGCACGTACTCGCTCGCCATGAGCGCGTCGGGGTACCTCGTTCTCTTCGAGAACGGATCGACAACGAGCAGTTCCTACGACTGCCCGCTGTGGTCCCTGCCCGCCGTGGTCGACGACGCCCAGTACACCACCTATGACCCCCAAGCCCTCTCGTTCTCGTGGACGACGTACGACACCAACTACGCGCCCGGCCCCACTCAAAGCACCGACTCCCTTGGGTACGATACGGGCGTGGCCGCGCCCCCAGACGGGTACGTGCCGGCGACCCCAACTCCCAACGCCTACCTGGCCATGCAGACCGACGGGAACCTGGTCTTCTACCCCCAGGGTCAAGCTGCCTCGGCCCTGTGGGCATCAGCGACGAACGGGAACGCCGGGTCCTACGTCAAGATGCAGAACGACGGCAACCTCGTCGTGTACTCGGCTTCGGGCACTGCCCTGTGGTGGTCGGATACCGAGAGCTTCCGGGGCGAGGCGCTGTGCACCGGCGACACCCTGCAGGCCGGCCAGTTCCTCGGGTTCTCGAACCAGCAGACGCAACAGAGCGTGTACCTCGTGATGCAGGACGATTGCAACCTCGCCCTCGTCGAGCAGGGCCCCGCGAGTTCGGGGTTCCCCGGCTCGAAGTACCCAGGAGCGTTTACCATCTGGACCTCCGGCACCTCCGAAAGCGGCGCCACGACCTCTCCCTTCGCCCCGGCAGCCAAGGATTCTTCCAGCCCCTACTACGGCTGCTACGTCGTCATGCAGAACGACGGCAACTTCGTTATGTACCCGGGCAATCAGTCCAGTGCCATGTGGTCCTCGGGGACGAGCACGGGGACCTTCGAGCCCTACACGGGGCACCCGTACCTGGGCCCCTTCCTGTTGAGTTTGGGGAATCCCTACCTGCTCATGGTGCGCTGGGGAGTGGGCGCGGCCTGGAAAGTAGACCCGTCGGAAACGATCTCGCAGGTGACCACAGGGGCCAATTCGACCAGCTCAGGCGGAGGGCTGGGCGGCACGGCAACGTCCTACGCCGCGGGCAAGGTGCTCACCAACAACGTCTACGCCCTTGGGGATGTTTTCGGGTTCTTTGGTTGGCTGTAGCGGCCGGGCCGGTGGCCCCGCCGGGGCACGTCGACTGGGCTCGAACAAGCCGAGTCGAGGGGCAATTAGGTGAGCTTCGGGGCGGGAGTGCGCACCAACCCGACAGCTCAGGACGCCTCACGGCGCCAGGATGGCCTTGGTGACGTCGTTTGCGCGTTGGGCGTACGTGGCGAACAAGTTGAGGCGCCATCGCTCGATCACGACCCCGGTCTGCAGATCAACGGCTGCTCGTCGTCGGGTTGAACGAACGGCTGGTGGGGCACGGCCCCACGGCCTACCATGGAGCGAGTGGATCGCGTCTCCGTAGCAGCCCCCCGTACCGTCGAACCGCCCTCGCGGTCGCGAGCCGATGACACCATGCGCTGCCTCCTGCGGGTCCCCGCGGACAAGACGCCGATCGACGAGTCGGAGACCCACCGGATCTTCAGCGCCTCGATCTTCCTGTCCGCCCTGCGCTGCCTGCTGAGCTACATCGTGTTGCCCATCGTGCTGCCCGCAATTGGCCTGGCACGGGGCGTGGGACCGGTCATCTCCATCCCCATCGGCCTGCTGGCTCTCACCTTCGACTATCTGGGGATCCGGCGGTTCTGGTTGGCCGATCATCGGCAGCGGTGGGCGTTCTCCGCCCTCTACGCGGTGGTCGGAGGGATGGTGCTGGCCCTGTTGATCGTGGACGTGATCCACGTGGTGGGCTGACCGAGCCAGGGGCGGTCCGGGCTCCAGGTTCTGACTAGGGCGTCACGATCGCAAAGTCTCGGTCAGGCGATTCCAGTGCCCCGAGGAGCCGGCCGATCGCACCGAGGTCACCCTCGTGGACGATCTGGTCGAGGCCGCTGCCGGTCAGCAGGCCCGCCATCTGCAACTTGGTGAGGGTGAGAGTGAGCTCCGCTCCGTCCTCACCGTCGACGACCCGGTGGGTCAGGACGCCATTGCCCAATGTGGTGCGGTGGGTGCGGCCGAGGTCGGTGAAGTGCCAGTCGACGGTGATCCGCTCGTCCCACGAGCGGGGACCATCGACCCTGACGGCGATCGCGTCGAACATCTGCTCGACGCTCAGGGCACCCAACATCTCCGCGGTTCCGACCACTGCCGGGCTGGGCACGATGCCGTGGCGAAGTTCGAACGCACCCATGAGATAGAAATTGCGCCAGGTGCCGTTCTCCGAGCCGTAGCCGAGTCGGTCGTACACGTCAGCGAGCAGTCCCTTGGCTTGTGACTCCTCGGGATCTGCGAAGACCACCTGGTTGAGGAGCTCGGCGGCGAATCGGAGGTCGCCGCGTTCGGCGAACCCCTCGGCCTTGGCGATGACTTCGGCCGCACCGCCCATGCACTCGACATAGCGCGAGGAGCTCTCCGCCGGCGGATGTTGCCAGAGGGTTGCCGGGTTGCCGTCGAACCACCCGATGTAGCGCTGATAGATCGCCTTCACATTGTGGCTGACCGATCCGTAGTACCCGTGGGTGTGCCAGGCCCGCTCCAACGCCGGGGGCATCCGCATCAGTTCGGCGGCTTCGATGCCGGAGCAACCCTGATTGATCATCCGGAGGGTCTGGTCGTGGAGATAGGCGTAGAGATCACGTTGCAGCGAGAGGTAGTCCACGATCCTCCCCGCATCCCATG
>JADGOE010000087.1 GCA_017883135.1 Acidimicrobiales bacterium | reverse complement strand
GGCGTCGCCCAGCCAGGGAGTGAGCATGCCAGACAAGATCGAGTACAAGGCAGTGTCCTACGACCGCATCAACCGGGTCCGGGGCGAGACAGAGGTTGACGGGGTCGCCAAACTCCTGAACGAGAACGGCTCGGAGGGATGGGAGTTGGACCGTTTCGAGGATTCGTCCGATGGGCAGTACCGCTGGCTCTGGCTGAAGCGCCGCATTTCAAACTGACCCACTACCGGATCGTCTCCCTCCTTCACGAGGCGGTAGAATTCGAAGGTAGCCAAGCCGGCATCTCGATCAGCGTGGGAGTGGCCTTCGCCAGCTCCGTCACGCCGTCCGAGCAGCTGGTCAGCGAAGCGGACGCGGCCATGTACTAGGCGAAGGCCAACGGGAGGAACCGCGTCGAGGTGTTCCGGTCCTCGATGCGCTCCCGTCTGATCGAGCGTCTCGAACTGACCAACGGGTTCCGCGGGTCGCTGGAGCGCTCCGAGTTCTTCCTCGACTTCCAACCGATCTTCTCGCTCGGGGACAGGCGCCTGCGTGGATTCGAGGCACTTGTCCGGTGGCAACATCCCACCCGGGGACTGGTCGCCCCGCTCAGGTTCATCCCCGTCGCCGAGGAGACAGGTTTCATCGTCCCCTTGGGCCGCTGGGTACTGGTCGAGGCCTGCGAGCATCTGGCCGCGTGGTCGCGTCTGACCCGGGCGCCCCTCACCCTTGCCGTCAACCTCTCGAGGCGCCAGCTGGTCTCGCACCATCTGGCCGACGACGTCCGCTCGGCCATTGCGATCACCGGGATCGGTCCCGGGCAGCTGGTGCTCGAGGTCACCGAGAGCGTCCTGATGGATGATCCGGAACGGGCTAGTGCTGCACTCTCGGAGCTGAGGTCCCTCGGTATCCGGATCGCGGTGGACGATTTCGGGACCGGCTACTCCTCGCTGAGTTACCTGCAGCGATTTCCGGTCGACGTGCTGAAGATCGACAAGTCGTTCGTCGATCAGCTCAACCGTTCGGAGCCCGGCAGCTCGGCGCTGGTGACCACCATCATCGGGCTTGCCCGCAGCCTGCAACTGAGTGTCGTGGCCGAAGGAATCGAGCGTGAGGATCAGTTGGACCAGCTGGTCGAGCTCGGTTGCGAGTTCGGTCAGGGATTCTTGATGGCCCGTCCTCTCGACGGCCAGCGGGCCGAGGCGCTGATCGAAGCCTACGAGGGCAGTGCCGCACCCAGCTGAGGAGCCGTGCGTCGAAGCCACCTACACTCTGCTGGTCCGGCTCCAGCCGGTCCACCGAGGGAGGCTCTGATGACCACCGTTCAGACCGAGTTCACCGAAGTGGAACTGCTGGCCGACCACGCCATCGTCGAACCGCTGATCGTGGACGGCGTTCGCTGCCATGGTGGTTTCGACGACCAGGGTCACTACCTGTCACCTCGCACGAAGAACCGGTGGCCGGCCATCGACGCCTGGGAGCAGCAGCGGGTGTGTCAGTTCGGAACGCCCATCCTCGATGTCCCACTCGACACCTGGCCCGAGAACTTCCCCAACGTCGAACAGTCGAAACTCCTCATCCGCCGGGGGGCTCCCGAGCCCACCATCACTGCCCTCACCCGGATCGGCACCGTCGAAGGGTTCGGGAGCATGCTCCGGTTACTGCCCGTCCCGGACTTCGCCCGCTGCTTCGACGAGGACATCACCGGAACGACCATCGCCCACATCGATGGTGGGCTGTTCGAGGCACATGCCCGCGATGAGGCAGGGTTCGGCGACATCGCGGGTCACGACCGCATGTGGTTCGTGGCCCGCGACATCGCCTTCGAACATCCGGTCGCCGAGGACCAGACCGCCCGCATGCTGGGCCGGATGGGCATCGAAGCGGCGTCCACGTCGAGCACCGGGCTCACCGGGCTCCGCCAAGCGGCCCCGGCCCGACGCGTGCTGCCCGACGGCATCGACCCCACGTTGGAAATGGTGGTCGGCCGGATGATCGGCCTCCTGCTCATCGAGATCTCGGCCTTCCACGGGTTCCGCTGGGCCGAAGCGCTGTTGGCGGACGGCGAGCTGGTGGCAGGCGAGGGATCGGCGGGCACCCTGGTGTCCTACATCCGTGCCGACGAGACCCCCCACGTGGCCTGGCTGCGCACCGCACTGTCCGAGATGAGGGACCGGACATGGCTCGCCGGCGACGGGGGCAAGCATGCCGGCACGGACATGATCGAGCTGCTCTGGGAGCGAGCCCTGAGCGATTCGCTCCTGCTGCGCCGACCGGAGAACCTCAGATTGATCATGAGAGAGATCGAGGACGCACTTTCCGGCCGTTCCGACGGCGGCGACATCATCGACGAGATGCTCTCCCTCGGCTCGGTCGTCCGTCTCGAGGACGGGACCGTCGCGGATCTCGCCGGAACCTCGACGCTGGGATGAGCCACGGAGCGGACCGAGGTGCATCGTGAAGTTCGGCGTCTTCTACGAGCACCAGTTGCCCCGACCGTGGGACGACACCAGCGAACGGCAGCTGATTTCCGACGCCCTCGACCAGATCGAACTGGCCGACCGATTGGGCGTGCAGTACCTCTGGGAGGTCGAGCACCACTTTCTGGAGGAGTACTCCCACTCCAGCGCGCCCGAGGTGTTTCTGGCGGCGGCCAGCCAACGGACCCGGCGGATGCGGATGGGGCACGGGGTGGTCCAGACAGCTCCCGCCTACAACCATCCGGCACGGATTGCCGAGCGCATCGCCATGCTCGACCTGGTGTCCAACGGCCGGGTGGAGTTCGGCTCGGGTGAGTCGTCCTCGGAGGCGGAGCTGGGCGGGTTCGGTATCGATCGGGAAAGCAAGCGGGACGCGTGGCTCGAAGGTCTCGAAGTCGCCATCCGCTGCATGACCGAGACCCCGTTCGGCGGGGTGGAGGGACGGTTCGTCACCATGCCCCCTCGCAACGTGGTGCCCAAACCGGTGCAGAAGCCCCACCCGCCACTGTGGGTTGCATGCAGCCGCCGGGACACCATCCTGCTCGCCGCCGAAAAGGGCATCGGCGCACTTAGCTTTGCCTTCGTCGAGCCCGAGGACGCGAGCCAGTGGGTGCTGGACTACGAAACAGTGCTGCGAGATCGGTGTATCCCTGTCGGGTTGTCGGTCAACCCCCAGGTCGCCTGCGTCACACCCATGATGTGCGCGCCAAGGGAAGAGGATGCCTTGGCCCGTGGGCTGGAGGGTGCCAACTTCTTCGGCTACTCCCTTGCCCATTTCTACGTCTTCGGCGAACACGTGCCGGCCACCACCGACGTCTGGGGGGAGTTCCTCGAGCGGCGGGGGAAGATGGGCTACTCCCCCGAGGCCGCGCTGGCCAGCCGTCACGAGACCTTGGGGGCGAAGGCGGCGGCCGGAGACACGACCGGCCTGCGTGGCGCCATCGGCACCCCCGCACAGCTGCGCGACTTCCTCCGCCGGTACGAAGAGGCCGGGGTCGACCAACTGATCTTCGTGATGCAGGCGGGCAACAACCGACACGAGCACATCATGGAATCGCTCGAGCTCTTCGGCACCGAGGTCCTCCCCGAGTTCATCGAGCGGGACGAGGCCGCCGCCGAGGCGAAGGCAGCCATGTGGGCCCCGGTGATCGAAGAGGCCCTCGCCCGGCGGGATCGCGCCGACCCGGTCATGCCACCGGAGTACGTGATGAGGGCCATACCCAAGCAGATGATCGAGGACATGGCCAGCGAGCCGGCCCAGCAGTGGCTCGAGCAATTGGCCGACAAGCAGGCCGCTGGGGTCCATGACCAGGAGTTCCAGCGCCTGGTCGACGGCTGAGGCCGACCGTGACACCAACTTTCCTCGGCAGGCAACCCAGCGTCACCTGACCACGGGCGCCAGTCTCGCCACGGCCACAGGTGGCCCGCCGACTCAGCGCGGAGAGCACCGTGCCGGTAGTCTTCCCAGATGAACTCCCGTGTGACCCGCCTCCTCGTGGCTGGACTCCTTGCCGTCGTCGGACTGGCCACAGGAGTCTTCGCGACGACTGCCGCAGAGGCCTCGCCCCACGTGACCACGGTCACCATGCAGGCAAAGCAGGGCTACACGCCGCGCGCTCCCACGGAAGCCACCGACGACTACCACTGCACGCTGGTCAATCCCCACCTGACATCCAACTCGTTCATCGTCTCCGCCCAGTTCCACCCCAACAGCAGCGAAGTGCACCACGCAATCCTGTTCCTCATCCCGCCCGACCTGGCGAAGGCGGCGAAGGCGGCCGACAACGGCGGGAAGGGATGGACCTGTTTCGGCGTGACCGCCCTGCCCGACACCGTGGCCAGCAACCACATCTCCAACACCCCGTGGTTGACCGCCTGGGCGCCCGGCCACGGCAAGGACGTCGAGCCGGCCGGCACCGGGGTCAACCTTCCGGCCGGGAGTCTGGTGGTCATGCAGATCCACTACAACCTCCTCCGGGGGGACAAGCCGGTCCGCTCCAAGCTCTCGCTCGACACCGTGCCGGCCTCTACCCCGCTGAAGCCACTCTCGCTGGACCTGATGCCTGCGCCCCCGGACGTGCCCTGCCCTGCCGGTGTGACAGGCCCCCTCTGTACTCGGGCGGCCTCTCTGGCCGACCTGGGCAAGCGCTTCGGTGGCAGCTCCGTCGGGCTCGTCGCCGGCATCGAGTCCATCTGCGGCCGCAACCCCGCCGACCCGCCGAGTGGCAACAGCACCTCGTGTACCTGGCCGATCAGGGGTGGCAAGGAGATCGTCCGCCTGGGCGCGCACATGCACCTGTTGGGACGAAGCATGCAGATCGTGCTCAACCCGGGGACTCCGGGTGCACAGACCCTCTTGAACGTCCCCAACTACAACTTCGACTACCAACGCTCCTATACGTTGAAGACGCCGGTGGCCACCCATACGGGCGACAAGATCGGTGTCACCTGCACCTACGACCCGAAGCTCCGCCAGGAGCTTCCCCAGATGCGGAAGCTGCCTCCGCGCTACGTGACCTGGGGAGACGGATCGTCGGACGAGATGTGCCTGGCACTGGTCCAGACCGTCGCTGCCCACGTCTGATCCCCTCCCCCCTGCCGGTCTCCCTCCCGAGCCGCCTGGTCGGCCGAGGAACCTCAGTCGCCCGCCCAGCACCCGAGGATGATGTCCGTCACGGTGACCGCGACCGCGCCCGAGCTGGTCGGCGGGACTCCGAACTGGGCGGGCAGCCCCGCAGGGTCGACGAGGAGGACCTTCCAGTCCTTGCGCACCACCACCGAGCCGTCGGTGGTCTGGAAGGCACCCTGGCCGAGTGCTTCGAGGTCCCTGGCCTTGCCCATCGTTCCGGCAAGTGAGGCGAAGTACGAGTCCGTCTCCCCGCGGCTCGACAGCTCCTTCACCGAGAGCGAGAAGGATCCGGTCGGGAACCGGTAGATGCACGAGTAGAGGTGGTCGGCCCAGGTCGGAGTGGACACCACCGCCGTCTCCCCGAGCGCCGATGCGATCTCCCGTTGTGCCTCGTGCTGGCATACCTGCTTGGAGATCGCCGACGGGTTCATCCCGGCCGGCAGCGGGGCCCTGGTCGTCGAGGGGGTCGAGGGGGTCGTGCCCCCAGCACACCCGGCGGCCAGCAACGTCACCGAGGCAAAGACAGCGAGTAGCCGGCCGCGCACGGGTCGAGGGTACCAGTCCCCACATGAATGTCCTGGTCAGCATGGCTATGATCACCATGGTGCCGCATCGCGAGCTACCCGCCTGTTCGGTTCGCCTCAGGCGGTTCGAACGTCCCCACCAGCTCGACGTGCTCGGTCATCGGGAACAGGTCGAATGCCCGGAGCGAACCCAGGGTCCAACCAGCGTCGAGCATGACTCGG
The DNA here is from genome assembly GCA_017883135.1 of Acidimicrobiales bacterium. GTDB lineage: Bacteria > Actinomycetota > Acidimicrobiia > Acidimicrobiales > RAAP-2 > Bog-756. The sequence goes on along the minus strand of JADGOE010000087.1, from coordinate 3,036 downwards.
AGATCCCGAGCGAACGGTGCGGGCTCACAGGACACATAGGTGATGCCCCGGGGTGACGGGCGCATGCCAGCAAGTGCCTCCATCACCGTTCGGCCCGCACCGGCACGGGCTGGATCGAGCACCACCAGGTCGGGGGACCCGAGTCGTCGCGCGATCAGCTCCGGAGTCACATCAGCCCGTTCGATCTCCACCTGGTGCAGGTCGGCCGCGTTGTGCATCAGGTTGACGCACGCCTTGCCCTGCCGCTCTACCGCAATCACCGCTCCACTCGGTCCGACCTCGTGAGCCAACGCCACCGTGAACAGGCCGGCCCCGGCGTAGAGATCAGCCACCTTCTCCCCCACCTTCGGGCCCAATGCTTCGAGAACGGTACGGGTCAGCACCGCCGCTGCACTCGGGTGGACCTGCCAGAACACTCCGGCGCTGACCTCGAACCGCCGACCGAGCACCTCGAAGACAGCCTGGTCCGGGCGCCGTTGGGTCCGCCCATTGACCACCAGACCGGCGTCGATGCTCGGCCGGCCGGCCAGGCGGCCTCGACCGGTGTCGACGGCAACCACCGGTTTCCCCCCATTCGGGGAGGCCATGACCTCGACGTGGCGTGCGCCCCTCCAGAGCACCGATCCGACCCCGACCTGATTCACCCGTTCTGTTGCGATCGGGCACTGTTCAACCGGTTCGACGTCGTGGGACCGATGTTTGCGAAACCCCGCCCGTCCGGTCCGGTCCACCGCGAACTTGACCCTGGTCCTCCACCCCAGTCCGTCAGGGGCGCCATCGACCTCTTCCACCTCCACCTGCCGGTCCACGCCCGCCAGTCGGTGGAGCTGTTCGGAGATGAGCGCCGACTTGAGGTCCCGCTGGGCGGGGAGGGACATGTGCTGCCAGTCACATCCTCCGCAACGACCGGGACCGGCGTGGCGACAGGGCGGCTCCACCCGGTCAGGCGACGGATCGAGGATGTCGACGGCATCGGCCCGGAGGTACGACGAGGTCTCTGACGTCACCTCGGCCAGCACTCGCTCACCTGGCAGCGCATGCCTGACGAAGACCACCCGACCGTCCTCGGCCCGGGCCACACAACCCCCGCCGGCGGCGATCGACCCGGTGAGCAGTTCGATCACAGTTCCCTCTCGGTCGCATTCCGTCGAACGTGGAGGATTCGGAGTCGGAGCATGGCCCTGGTCTTACCATCTTCGCCCGCTGTGCCCGGTGTGCGGTCCGGTAGGCCGGCCAGGAGGCATGGGATCAACCGTGGACCACCGGTCGGCGATACGGTAGCGCTGGCCGTTGGGCCATCTGCCGGTGCCGACACATCCCAACAAGAGGAATCCGTGGACATCGAAGAGGCGCTGTACACAACCAGGGCGATGCGTAGGGTCCGGCCCGACCCGGTGCCGCTCGATGTCCAGGCGAAGATCCTGGATGCCGCCATCAGGGCTCCCTCCGGTGGCAACACCCAGAACTGGCGGTTTCTCCTCCTCGATGACCGCGACGTGATCGCCAAGATCGGACCTCTCTATCGAGACTCCATCGAGCAGCTCTGGCTGGCCGTCTACGCAGATCGCCTGCAGGCGGCCAAGGAGCATCCCGAAGACGAAGAGAACATCCAGATGGTCAAAGTGCAGCGGTCGGCCCAGTGGCTGGCGGACCATTTCGAAGAAGTGCCCCTGTTCCTCTTCGGGTTCGTCCAGGCCGACCCGTCCGGCGGCTCGATCTTTCCGGCCGTCTGGAGCGCTCAGCTCGCCGCCCGCGCCCAGGGCGTCGGAAGCTCGCTGACGGGGGTGCTCAGCTTCTTCCACCCTGATGAGGTCTTCGACATCCTGGGCGTTCCCCGGGGCGAGCACTGGGTGATGGCGTGCTGCGTGAGTTTCGGCTACCCCACCGGACGGTGGGGAGTCGCCCCCCGCAAGCCGGTCCACCAGGTGTCGTATCGCAACCAGTGGGGATCACCGGTGGGCTTTACCGTCGACCAGCCGCTCTGGTCGCCGGCAGATGCCGACCCTGGTCACTGACCGCTCACCTGGCGGCGCCTGCGGGCGGTGGGAAAGCCGGCACAAGAGCCACCAGCATCTGATCCGGCGAACCGGCGCACCAGGGCGGCCCGGATAGCCTGTATCTTCTCAGCGAAGGAGGCCACACCTGTGGCTACCTGCACCTGCGGCTGTAGCTCAATGGTAGAGCCTCAGTTTTCCAAACTGATGACGAGGGTTCGATCCCCTTCAGCCGCTCTCGCCTCGGCCGGGCTGCCGAGCGACTCGACAGACGATGCCTCAGCAGAAGACCTGCCGATTTCTGCTGGGTAGCGCTCTCCAAGCCAGCGGCTTGGACCGCAGCCGGTCAAGTGCTCGAAGTGGTCGAACCCGCTTGCGCCGAAGTGGTCGAAGTCGAAGTGGCTGTACTTGACGGAGTCGGCCCCACGGTCAATTTCCAGTTGCAGGTCGTGGTGACTCCAAAGCTGTAGGTACCTGACGTGGTGTAGGGCTTGTGCCCTCCGCCACCGAGTCCGGTCTGATCGGTCACGGTGATCGGCGATGTGGCCTGCTTGGTGGCGGTCAGCGCAAAGGGACGGGCCGTCGCGGGGTTTTCGCAAGTGAACTGCCACGTCACCGTCCACTTGGACGGGAGCACCACGGAAGAGATCACCTTGTCGCCGGTACCCGACTGCTGGACGAACGGCTTGTTCGAAGTGGGAGCGGAACTGGGCGAGGACGAGCCGCAGGCTTCCACCAAGGTCGCCATGAGCACCAATGTCACCGTCGCAGCCACGCGCCGCCACCCCAGTGGCGATTCACGCCTGTCGCTTACATTCGCATTCGTGCACTCCTGGTTCATGACCTCTCCTGGTTGGCAAATGGACAATGCCCGTAGTCGTGCCGGACCCGGACAAGTGCAGTGAACGCATGGCCACCGGTTGCGTTGGATTCGGCACGGTTCCTCTGGATCGCTCTCCTCGGGCAGACTAATCGGACCAAGCCCTACTCGACTGTTTACCCAACGGTAGCCATGCCGACGATCGGGCTGCTAAGAGTCGTC
>JADGOE010000086.1 GCA_017883135.1 Acidimicrobiales bacterium | reverse complement strand
ACCTGCACCGCTGCCGTGTTCCATCACCACCACGGCGCCGTTGGGGCACGCAGCGGCAGCCCGGAGTGCTCGTTTGACGCTCCGACGGTCCGCCGTTGTCGTGGCGACGATGCGCCCGAAGCCCCAGCGGTCGAGCTCCACGCCTTCCGAGAAGAACAGCGCGCAGATGGCGTGCCCCCGGCACTTGGTCGGGTCGATCCGGACGATGACACTCATGATCGCCCCACCAGTGCCGGAGCGAGGTTCGGTACCGGAAAGACCGGTGGGTGACTGGATGCCCGGCACGCCCGGCCCGCGAGGTGTCGGACCACGTCGTCTTCGAACACCGCGAGCATCGACCGCACCAGGCGGACCACACCATCGGGATGGCCGCAGGCCCCGCTTCCGAGGATGGTGTCGCCGAGGGCTTCCACCTTCCGGATGCCCCGGCGACGCAATGTCCCACCGGCCAGTTCCTCGAGGGATGCCGCCAGCTTGGGCAGACCGTTCGCACACGATCCGCACTGCCCGGCCGATTCGTCGGCCAGATAGCGGACGAGACGAGCCGTCTCCACCAACCCGCAGGCACCGTGGGGCATTACGCCGATCAGTCCGCACCCGGTGTGGGCACCCAGGCACCGCAGCGCGGTTCGTTCGAAAGGCGCCTGCCAGGCCACGTCCCCCTCGATCCATGTGCCGGCATAACCACCGGTGAGAACGGCTGCCGGGGGTGACCCGAGACCGGTCCGGCCCAGGATCTCCCCGATACTCGCCTGACCGATCACCTCGAGCACCAGCCCGGGCACGGCAACCGCTCCCGCTGCCGTCACCAACTGGGTGCCCGGCATGCCCGGCGGGCCACCGGTCCGCCAGTGCTCCGGGCTCATGCGGAGCAGTGTCCCCAGTTGGGCCATCGTCTCGGCATTGCACACGATGGTCGGCCGCCCGGACGGACCGCGCACGGCCATCGGATGCGCGGAGAAGTTGGGCAGCGCCTCCCCGCCATGGAGGAAGGAGGCGATGGCACTGGACTCACCCGCCACGTACCGATCGGGGCCGAGCGACAACCGCCACCCCGTTCCACCGTCTGGTGCCCCCTTCCGCTCCGCCACTGCGCCCTCCACGCCGGCGATCGCCTGGTACGACCCGCGGTGCAGGTGGACGACCACCTCGCTCGCACCGACGATCGAGGCCACGGTCACAGCACCATCGAGCACCAGATGCGGGCGGTAGGTGCACAGCATGCGATCCTTCCGACTGGCCGGCTCGCTCTCGCTGGCGTTGACAACCACGATCGGTTCGCCATCCCCGCCCAGGGCGGCCTCGAGCTTCTTCGCCAGTGGGAAGCCTCCGCCACCGCGTCCCTGGAGCCCGCTCTCGGAGACTCGGGCAAGCAGCTCGGAAGAGCTGCAGCCGGGCAGCGGTCCGACTCTGTCCAGATGGCGCTCGAACGACTCTGCACCGCATTCGGCCTGCGGGCCGGCGAGCAGGCGGGTGCCGGGGTCTCCCAACCCGCCGATCCTCCAATCGGCAACAGCCCCGGCAGTGCGGGGACGCAGGGTCGGCTGCCCGATCACTCGAGCTCCAGTACCGGGTTGGTGCTCGCGTACCGGGCAGTCCACCGGGTGAGCTGGACCACTGCAACGAACGCACCAGTGGCCACGTACATCCACCGCAGCGCACGGCCGTCACTGCCCGCGAGCACTCCGTGTGCCAAGCAGAGGCAGAAGACCACCGCGGACACCGTGTGCACCGGGTACCAGATCTTCCTACCGATGGAACCGGCAAGCGCCGCACTCCCCATGACCAGGAGGAAGGCGTACAGGCCGAGGGTGCCCAGGGCCACCGCTGTCGGACGATAGTGGGCATGCCACGGGACGAAGACGCCGATCCAGCGCACCCCGGCGTAACGGTCGAGGGCGATCGCGGTCAGGTGGCCGATGAGGAGGGTGACCGTGCACGCGGCAAGGGTTACGTGGGCCCGCAGCAGCGACGCCGGACTGGGGGACGGCAGCCGACTGCGCCACGGGTGGCGGAGCCAGATGCCGAACGCGACCAGGGCAGCGAGTGCCAGATACGAGGCAATGCCGAGGGTCCGACTGAGGATCCACGGAAGCATCTTGGAGTGCACGAGCGGAGCGCTCCCCGAAGCCACCACGTTTCCGAGCAGCAGCGACCCGCCGAGTACGACCCCCACCAGCAGCAGGGTGCGGAGGGCGGACTCGACACCCTCCGCCACGGGGGGTCCGGTGCGAGCGCCTCTCTGTGGCAGTCGGTGCCGGTGGGTACACACCCGGGGTGTCCGAAGGTTCTGTGTGGAGTTCTGGAACCGGTCGAGCGCCTCGGACCCACTGCCCCGTGGCTGCCGGCGGCATTCGGACGCTCATGGCGCCTGACTCCACACCACGTGAGGAGTCAGGCGCGGGCTCTCGCCCTTCACTCCGTCCACATCGATCCACAGCGCCGCGGCATTGCGGCGACGAGCCTCGGCTCCGATCCCCCGAGGTCCCTGCAGGAAGAGCGTCTTGCTGAACACCTCCGCCTCGGCCGGATCATCGGCGACCACGGTGACGGCCAACAGCCCCCGTCCACCCGGCCGGCCCGAGTGGGGATCGATCAGGTGGTGCACCTGCTGCTGGCCGGAGGTCCACTGGCGCAGGCGGATGGACGATGTAGCGCACGCCACATCGCGCAGTTCGAGGACGGCCAGCGGCAACGTTCCCCCGCAGGGGTCCTCGACACCCACCCGCCAGCCGTCACCATCGGGCCCCGGTCCCCCACACGCACAGTCACCACCGGCGTCGATCTGATAGGCATGGACGTGGCCGGCCAGGCGCTCGGTCGCCCAACGCACCGCCAACCCCTTGCCGATTCCCCCGAGATCGATCGGGACACCGCCGAGGTTGACCTCGGCGGTCGGGCCGCCCCGGAACCTCGGGCACCACCGGCCGAGCTGCTGGCGCCGGTCGGGTGATCGGGGTGTCACCACTCCCCCGTCGGCGAAGGGAAGGCTTCGGTCGTAGCCGAGGCGGACCAGGTCACCAAGGACGCGTGGGTCGAACTGGCCGTGGGTTCGCAGGTAGGCGCGATGGGCCTCCTCGATCGCTCGGTACAGGAGCTCGGGAACCTGGTGGCACTGGTCAGACCGGGCATTGGCCCGCATGAGCGGGCTCGCCGGGTCGAACCGGGTGCATGCAGCATCGACGGCGCGAAAGACGGACAGGGCACTGTCGATGGACGATCGGATACGAGAATCATCGGCGCTCGAGACGCCGCGAACGGTGATGTCGCACGCCATGGCGCGCACCACCCCGACCAAGTCGTCGGGTGCTGTCCGGTCCATCAGCTCAAGGCTTGGCAGGGGAAGCTCCTGTCGTCGCCGTCACCGGCGGAGGTGCGGCAACCGGCGGAGGTGCGGTGGCCACCGGGGCGGGCGCCGGAGCGGCGGCCACCGGAGCGGGTGCGGCACCCGAGGCGGCCGGAGCACTCGATGCCTGGGCGGGGGCCGAGGCCGGCGATCGAGGGCCTGCCCCCGAGCCCGCAGAACCGCTCGAGCCGGTCGTCCCATACGACCCGCCGGAGCCTGACGACGCGGCCCCCGGGACTCCGCCGGGTACGGCGGCACCGGTCGTGGTCGGACTCGCTCCGCCCGGAGTGTTCAGTGCGGCGATCTGCTGATCTGTGGCGGAGATGGACTGGCGAAGCCGCTCGATCGCAACCTGATCGCTGGCGATCTGCTTGGCCTGTTGGGCCTGTTGGGCCGCGCCCGAGGTGCTCACGCTGGCCGACGAGGGCGCAGACGTCCGGACAGCCCAAGTCAGGGTCAGCCCGGTGACGCCTGCGGTGGCCGCGGCAACCATCGCGGAGGAGACTGCACCCTTCCGCCGCCGGGGCCTTCTTGGATTCGGCCGGGTGTCAGTCACCTGGCTTCCCCGCCGACCCGCTGTCATCGCCCGAGTCCGGGCGTGTGGTCGTCGTCGAGCTGGTGGTCGTGGTGGTCGCTGGCTCCGTTGTCGTCGTGACACCCGGCTCCGTGGTACTCGGCTCGGTCGCAGGCGGGTCGGACGGGCTCACCGGCGCCGTGGTACTCGTGCCATGCACGTTCTGGCCTGGTGGTTCGGTGGTCTGCGACGAAGCCGGCTCGAATGCCACCGGTGCCGAAGCACGCGCCGACGGCGCACCCGCGCCGGTCGATGGGAGAACCCCTGCGGTCGTGGTGCTGGGCGTGCGGTGGGCCTTGAGCGATCCTTGGAGCGTGAGCTCGTGCTGGGTGAGCTCGATCACCTCGTTGTGCAGCCGCTGGGCTTCGAGCGCATTGGGCGTCGCCTGCGGCTTCCCGGCGGACGAGGCTGCTCCGGCAGCGGTGACCGCCCCCGTGGCGACTCCCCCGACAACCGCGGCCCCGACCAGCCACTCCTTCAGCGAATTCGACTTGCCTGTCATCATCTGCCCTTTCTCGACGGGTGCACCGGTGTGCTCCGTCTAGGAGTGCAGTGTGAAGGGGCTTTCTAAGTCACCAATGAAGCGCCAACGAGAGTCTTCTCACCGTCGAGTGAGGAACGCCGCCGCACTCCTGGCCCTCTGTGTCAACCTCCAGTGAGACGGTTCTTGCCACCGAATCAATGAGGTGAGAGGGCGGAGAAGGAACTTCTCCCATGACCACGACAATCAACCACTTTGACGACACGCGCCTGCATGCTGGGCCGATGGACGACACCGCCCCACCGGACCCCGAGGTCCCCGAGCGTTCGTCGGGTCGCCGGCGGTTCTCGGCGAAGTACAAGGCCACGATCCTGGCCGAGTACGACAGCCTCGACCGATCCGCCCGAGGTGCGTTGCTCCGACGCGAGGGCTTGTACTCCTCGCTGATCGTCAACTGGCGTCGTCAACGCGATGAGGGACCCGAGGCCCTGGCCCGGCCGGCAGGCCGCCAGAAGGCCGATCCCCGTGATCGTGAGATCGCCCGCCTGAAGGCCAAGGTCGAACGACTGACCGGCGATCTCGACAAGTCGAGACAGGTCGTCGAGATCCAGGGAAAACTTTCCGCGCTGTTGGAGCAACTCGCCACGGACAGCACAGCGGCGAACGGCGAATCGAGATGATCGACGATGCGATCGATCAAATGGCCCCGCTCGTGGGCACGAACGCGGCGTTGCATGCGGTCGGGGTGGACCGGGCCACCTGGTATCGCCGGCACCGCAAGAGCCCCCAGGCGGTGCGACCCGAACGGATCGCAACGCCCCAGCCCCGGGCCCTCAGCCCAGTCGAGCGCAAGCAGATCAAGGCAGCTCTCGAGTCCGACGAGTTCGTCGACGAGGCACCGGCCACCATCTACGCCAAGCCCTTGGACCAGGGGATCTACCTGGGTTCGGTCGCCACCATGTACCGGATCCTCCACCAGCACGACGAAGTCCGTGAACGCCGCCGCCAAGCCACCCACCCCGCCCACAAGAAGCCCGAGCTCATCGCCACCGCACCCAATTCCGTGTGGTCGTGGGACATCACCAAGCTGCACGGCCCCGAGAAGTGGCTACTACTACCTCTACGTGATCCTGGACATCTTCAGCCGCTACGCGGTGGGGTGGATGCTGGCCCGCGTCGAGCGGGCTGCACTCTCCCAGCGGCTGATCGCCGACACCATCGCCAAGCAAGGCGTGGCCAGAGACCAGCTGACCCTGCACTCGGATCGGGGGTCACCGATGATCGCCAAACCGGTGGCCCACCTGCTGGCCGACCTCGGAGTCACCAAATCCCACAGTCGGCCCCACGTGAGTAATGACAACCCGTACTCGGAATCGCAGTTCCGGACCTTCAAGTACCGGCCCGACTTTCCCGACCGGTTCGGCAGTTTCGAGGACGCTCGTGCTCACTGCGCCCGCTTCTTCACCTGATACAACGACGACCACCGACATTCGGGCATCGGACTGCACACCCCGGCCGACGTCCACTACGGCCGGGCCGAAGCGATCCGAGCGCAACGGAGCGTGGTCCTCCTTGACGCCTACGCCGAGCACCCCGAACGCTTCGTTCGCAAACCACCCACGCCACCGGCCATTCCGGACGTCGCGTGGATCAACGAACCGGAGAAGGAGGCCGACTCACTAAATCTCTGAACAATCTGTCTCACAAAGGTTGACACGCACCGTGGTGGGCTCGGCTCGCAGGGTCGGTGCCGGCCATCGGGTTCCCGGGGGAAGATGAAGCCGGGCCCGGAGCACGGTGGCGGGACGTCGCTCAACGGACCCGGCAGCATGGCACCAGCGGGGCGGCAGACCGATGGGTGTGGACGGAGAGCGGCGACCGTCTGACACGCGACATTCGTTCACGGGCGACAGAAGACATTCGGACCATAGGATGCCAACAGGCGTTGCGCAACCCTGGTTGCTACTCATCGCGCTACATCCGCTGCTCCGATGCCGATCCTCGGAGTGGACGCCGCCTGCCAGGCATGTCGGCGTTGCAGTGGAATGCCACGGGCCGCCGGTCGCCTCGCGAACACCGATGTGCCGGACCGGGGTCACTTGGCTACGCTTCGACGGGTCGTCCGTTGGGACGACCAAACCGCGGGAGATCCGGTGGACAACGGCCACGAGTGGGACCTGAGCGCATACCGCGAGTCGTCCACGGCTGAAGCAAGCGAACTCGGCAAGAGCCTGGACGAGCACCATGCGGTCGCCAACTCGCACCAACCAAGCCCGGCGCTCACTTGCGGCATCTGCGGGTTCTTGATCTACGAGCCGACCGAGAGCATCTGGTGGCACCTGCCTGCGCCCGCTGAGTTCGCCATTGTCAGGAGTTGGCTCGGCAGCAACCAGGCATAGCGCCCGTCCGACCACCCCTCGATCGGAGCGACTCCTTCGAGTCCTCCGGGATGCGGTCTACTTCCTGCCTCCGGACCGCGCCGAACCGGCCGTAGCGCATCACCGCCCGAAAGCCCACACGTACTTTGCTGGTAGAAAGCGCCGGGTCCGGAGCTCGGCGGCGGAACCTCGCTCAACGGACCCGGCGGGATGGCATCAGAGCTTCCACCGACCGGATCTTGTTGGGGGATCAAGTCCCAGGTCTGATGCGCGGAGGCCCCTAGAGGCACGAACACGCCTGCCTGCATCTGGGGGCAACAGGTATTTCGAATAGTAGCAGTCAAGGTGCAGCACGACGCTCGGGATCCAGGGACGCAACTCGCCCGTGAACACGTCGTGGACGTTCGCTTCCGACAAGGGAAGACACGTCTGGCGGAAGGCCTTCGGGCACGTGGGACCCGGGGTGGGCAGGCGATAGCGCCAGGCCCGGACCACGATGGCGGGATCTTGCTCAACGGGCCTGGCGGGTAAGGATCGGCCGATCGGCCATCAAGCTTGAGAAAGAGTGCCGGGTCCGGAACTTCTGGCGGCGGATCCTTCAGTTACGACGGACCCGGCAACTTCAGAGTAGGAGTCCAGCCTGACGGATTCATGACGGAGCGGCTGAATTCCCACGGACCGGACGACAGCCGGCGTTAGACACCGTCTTGACCGGCGCGATACGTGAGCAGAAACTTGAGCCATGTCCAACGAAGAGATCGACGCGTACCTTGCGACACTGGAGGAGCCTAAGCAGTCCACGTTGGGTGACCTGCGCCAGACCATTGCCAGAATCGTTCCCGATGCCGAACAGTGCATCTCGTACGGAATGCCGGCATTCAGGCTCCGAGGAAAGGTGGTAGCTGGGTTCGCGGCGTACAAGAACCATCTGAGTTACTTTCCCCATAGCGGGTCGGTACTTCCGGAACTGCCTGACGAAGTTGCCCACTACGTCGCTTCCAAGGGGACGCTCCGGTTCCCCGTGGATGCACCGCTTCCCGAGGCGCTCGTGGAGAAGCTCCTCGCCATAAGGATCCGCCAAGCCTTCGAGGACGAGCCGCTCTGACGCCGAGGTATCCGAATCGTGCCGCTGGTGATCGATGGCGCTCGCTAAGGCCAGCGTTTCGCTGCCCGGTCGAGGTGGTGTGAACCTCATCACGACCACGGCGGTGTTCGAAGTACGAGATGAACCGTCCGACCGATCGGCCACTTGGCCCGGACCGAGGAACTTCAGCCCCCGGCCAGGTGTTGCTACTGAGATCGGGCCTCGCATCTGGCGGGGTGATCTACAATGAACGTGCCATCGGCGGAGCGGCGCACTCAGATTCAGAACTGTCCGCCAAGGGCACCAACCGGAAGAGGTTCCCTTGCTTCACGCTCAATCGTCTCGCTCATTGCCGCCTGCCGCCAATGGATCGCTCAGTGGCCAATCACTGTTCTTCGCGGAGGGCGGACCACTCCGCACCCAAACCTGCGAGGAGGAGGGCGTCACCTTGCGATGCACCGCTGACGGCACGGGCGACGGCGTTCTGACCACACGCTCGTTCGCTGCTGGCGAGACCGTCATGGTCGGCTTCCTGGTCGGGGCCCTGGAAGAGAACGACTCCCACGCCACGCAGGTAGGTCCAGGCCGTTGGGCGCGCCATGGCGGGCTGGGACCGAAAGTCAACCACTCGTGTGACCCCAACTGCGGTGTGCGCCTCAATGATGCGCAAGCCTTCGATGTCGTCGCCCGCCAGCAGATCGACGCCGGGCAGGAACTGACCTTCGACTACGCAATGCGCAACTTCACCATCGACCACTTCCCGGCGGTGTGCCTGTGTGGTGCGACACGGTGCCGTGGATCGGTCACCGGCTGGAAGGACCTGACCGCAGCGCAAAAGGCGGGTTACGGCGACCTCGTTGCGCCCTATCTGCTCACCATGGACGACGAGATACGGCTGGCTCGCTCCGGCACAACCTCAGCCCGGCATTACTGAGTTCGTAGGCATTTTCGGGGGTCCGGCGTGACATCGTCCCTGGTCAAGGCATTTCGAGGTCTCGAGAACGCCGAAAAGCGT
>JADGOE010000085.1 GCA_017883135.1 Acidimicrobiales bacterium | reverse complement strand
AACCGAGGTGGCGGACCTGACGGGATTTGAACCCGCGACCTCCGGCTTGACAGGCCGGCGTGCACTCCAAACTGCACCACAGGTCCCCAACCAGCAAGAAGGCGCTGGGGCATACGGCACCCCCAACGGGATTCGAACCCGTGTTACCGCCTTGAAAGGGCAGCGTCCTCGGCCGCTAGACGATGGGGGCTCAAACCCGATCAGGGCTCCTGGAGATTAGCAGAGGGATCACAGTGCCTCCTCGGGCCGACCTCCATCGGGCAGTTCAGAGGCGAGCACCTCGATCATGAGGTACTGGAGCTCGCCCAAGAACTCGTAGAGGCCGTACTCGGCGGCGGCCGGATCCTCGGGACCGGGAGGGACCATGTCCTCGCTCACGTCCAGTCGGGTCCCGAACACCAGTCGGAGTGACCCGACCGCCGACAGCCAGGCGTTGAGCTCCGACTCGCTCAAGGTCTCTGCGTCGGCCGTTCTGGCCAGCACGGCCAATGCTTGTCGGTGGTGGTTGACCAACGCGTTGTCGACCAGGTCCCGATACTCCTGCTCGGCCTTGTGGGACTCCGCTCCGGGATAGGCCGGCGGAAAGAGGCGGCGGGTCATCGGATCATGCATCTCGAGGGCGGGGGAGAGCTGTTGGGCCAGGTTGGCGAGCACGGACCGGACGTTGGGATCGAGTCGGACGCTGTAGCTGCCGTCGCGCCGCCGCCGGATGGGCGAGCTCATGTCGACTGCTCCATGGTGGCCCACAGCCCATGTTCATGGAGCCGGTAGACGTCGAGCTCGGCTCGCTCGCGGGTTCCCGAGGAGACCACCGCCCGCCCCTTGTTGTGGACATCCAACATCAGCTTGGTCGCCTTCTCCTTGGAGTAGCCGAAGAGCTTCTGGAAGACGAAGGTGACGAACGACATCAGGTTGATCGGGTCGTTCCATACGATGACCAGCCACGGTTTGTCGGTGCCGGGCGACTCGTCGAGCGAGGGGCGCTCGGCCTCCACCGGAGCGGTCTGCACCTGGCGCGCCCGAATGCCTGCCGGCGGGCCGTCGCTCATGCCGACTCCCGCACCACGCTCGGCGCGCTGTCGCGCGGAAGGTCTGCGAGATCCTGTGACCTGGAGCCATCGGCCCCTGCAGCCTCGGCGGCCTCTGCAGCCTGGTGGCCGTGCGAGAGCTGGGTGTGGTGGAACCACAGGGCGATCGACCACACCATGGTTGCCCCGACCACGTGGATCCCCACGAGCAACGCCGGGAGATGGGTGAAGTACTGGGCATAGCCGATGACGCCCTGCACGACCATCGCTGCCAACAGGATCCGCCCGGCATCTTGGACATGGGCAGGGGCATTGCTGTGCCAGAGCACCCAGAGCAGCACCAGCATCAGGACCCCGGTGACCAGCACGATCTCCGCGTGGATCCGGGCCATGTCGCCCAGGGCGAGGGGAATCCGTTTGGCGCCCCTGCCCCCGGCATGGGGCCCCGACCCGGTGGTGGCCGCGCCCGCGGTGAGGGCGATCACCAGCAGCGCCAACAGCGCCCGGGTCATCCAGAGGGCGCCACGGGTGACCTCCACCGTGCCCCGACCCGGACCGTGCCCGGCACGGAGGGCGAGGAGCACGGCCACGGCCAGCAGTGCGATCCCGACCATGAAGTGGACCATCACCACGTAGGCATTGAGGCCGCTGGAGACGACGAAGGCCCCGAGCACCGCCTCACCGATGACCCCGAGGATGAGGCCGCCCGACAGCCACCGGAGGTCCGGTCGGGCGGGCCGGCGCAGGAACGAGGCGGCGACGGTGGCCAGGCAGGCCAAGACCAGGACGAACACCACCACCCGGTTGCCGAATTCGATCACCGCGTGCACCTTCAACGGTGGCGTCAGGTGGTGCTCGGCGCAGGTCGGCCAGTCGGGGCAGCCCAGGCCCGAGTCGGACAGCCGCACCGCAGCTCCCGTCGCCACGTTGAACATGACGGTGGCCAGCGTGAAGCGGCAGAGGAAGAGGAACGGGCGAGGGCCGATACGCAGGGAGGTCACCGTTTCCGTATGGTATCGGCCCGTTCGGACGTGGCGGCTCCCGGGCGAACTGTCGCCGTGCCCTGGGCGGCTGTCCGCACTATTGTGCCGCAATGGCGATTTCCGCGCTGGATCTGCCCAGCCGTCTCTCACTCGCGTCCCGCATCGGCGCCTATATTGCGCTGACCAAGCCGCGCATCATCGAACTGCTGCTGATCACGACGCTGCCGACCATGATCGTGGCCCAGCGGGGCCTGCCTCCGGTGTGGCTGATGGCGGCCACGCTGCTCGGCGGCGCGCTTGCCGCGGGCGGGGCGAACGCCATCAACATGGTCGTGGACCGCGACATCGACAAACTGATGCACCGGACCCGCGGTCGGCCGTTGGTCACCGGCGCAGTGGCGCCGCGCAATGCACTGGCCTTCGCCATCATCCTCGAGGTGGTGGCCTTCGTCGAGCTGTGGGCGTGGGTCAACCTCCTGTCCGCGGTGCTGGCTGTCTCGGCCACCCTCTTCTACGTGTTCGTCTATACGCTGTGGTTGAAGCGCACCAGCAGCCAGAACATCGTCGTCGGCGGTGCTGCCGGGGCTGTTCCCGTCCTGGTCGGTTGGGCAGCAGTGACCGACGGCCTGTCGTGGACCCCGGTGGTGATGTTCGCCCTCATCTTCGTGTGGACGCCGCCCCACTTCTGGTCGTTGGCGGTCAAGTACAAAGAGGACTACCAGGCCGCCAATGTCCCGATGCTGCCGGCGGTGGCCACCTTCGAACGCACCGCCCGGGAGATCCTGGCCTACAGCGTGGTGTTGGTCGGGGTGTCGTTGCTGCTGGCCTGGGTCGCCTCACTGGGCCTGATCTACGTGGTCGCGGCGACGGTGTTGGGCCTGGGCTTCGTCGGTCTGGCCGTTCGCCTGTGGAGGCGGGCCACCCCCAAGGCAGCCATGCAGCTGTTCAGTTACTCGATCACCTATCTGACCCTGCTCTTCGTCTGCATGGCGGTCGACGTCTTCACCAGGCGTTGATCGAGGCAACCGAGGACACCGAGGCAGCGGTTGTGCCGGCTCCTCCCGAGGCCGGCGAGCCGCCCGCCGCCCAGCCGCCTCTCGCACGTGGCCCGAGGAAGGTGCGCGCCCTGGTCATCGGCGTGGTCATCGCCGCCGCACTGGCCGCCTTCCTCTTCCTCGGGCTCGGCATCGGCTCGAATCCGGGCTCGGGTCCCGGCCCGTTGGTAGGGGTCGGCAGCGTGGCCCCGGAGTTCGCGCTTCCTCAGTTGGTCGGTGGGAGGGCGGTCGACCTCGATGCCCTGGGCAGCGATCGGCACCGGCCGGTCGTTCTCAACTTCTTCGCGTCGTGGTGCATCCCCTGCCAGAGGGAGACGCCCCTTCTAGCCCGGGCTGCACAGGAGGGCCGGGCCAAGGGCTCGACCGTCCAGTTCGTCGGGGTGGACGTCGCCGACCAGCCCACGAACGCGGTCCCCTTCGTGCAGCAGTCCGGGATCACCTATCCGGTGGCCGCCGACTCCGCCCTGCAGGTGACCTCGGTCCTCTACGGGCTCGATGGCGAGCCCAACACGTTCTTCATCGACGGGTCTGGACACGTGATCGGCCATGTCATCGGCGGGTTGTCCCAGCAGCAGCTCGACCGGTGGCTGCACAGACTGGCCGGCACGACCGGGTAGACCGGGCCAGGTCCGAGGGGGGCGGGTCGGCCGAGGGGCCTACTCCCAGCGAAAGGTGAGCCCGGCGGTGACGGGCATGGCAACCGCCCAAGCCGCCAGCACGATCCAGTCCCGGGTGCCGACCGGGGTGCCGTGCCCGAGTGTCCCGTGGAGGGCATCGGCGAGTGCCGATGACGGCAGCACCTTGGCGACGCCCTCCAGCCACCCAGGGAGTCGGCCCAGCGGGATGAGCATGCCGCCGAGCAGGAGGAGCACCACGAACAGGCTGTTGACCACCGCCAGGTTGACCAGTGGCTTGAGCGTGCCGGCCAGAACGAGGCCGACGCCCCCGAAAGCCATGGTCCCGAGCACCATGGAGAGGACCGCCGCGCCGACCAGGGCGCCGGACCCACCGGGCCCGCCGGGGTCCCAGCCGAGGGCGTACCCGACGCCGACCAGCGCCGCCGCTTGGACGAGCTCGACTGCGAGGACGGCCGTGATCTTGGCAGCCAGCAGGCGGGGCCGACCCAGAGGGGTGGAGCCCAACCGCTTCAGCACGCCGTAGCCGCGCTCGAACCCGGTGCCGATGCTGAGGGCGGTCATCGCCGTCGACATGACGGCCAGTGCCAGAATGCCGGGCACCAGGAAGTCGACCGGGTGCTTGGTGCCGGTGGGCAGCACGTGCACCGCCGAAAAGAACAGCAGGAACACCACCGGGATACCCAACGTCAAGAAGACCGTCTCGCCGTTGGTGAAGATCATGGTCATCTCGGCGCGCACCTGAGCCCTGAGCGCTCGCATCAGCGGGTGCCCCGCGGCCGCCTGCGACGCGAGCTCCGGACCGGCCGACCGGTGGCTGATCCGGCCGCTTCGGGTTGGGCCTCCGCGGGATCAGCCGCCCCTCGCGAGCCGGTGATGGCCAGATAGGCGTCCTCGAGGGACTGGCCGGTGCGCAGATCGCCCAGGGCCAGGTTCCGCTCGGCGAGCCAGCCGGCCAGGGTGGCCACGACGGCCGGAGTGGTCGAGCCGGGTGGCGGCTGGAGACGGTAGAAGCCGGGCCGCTCCTCTTCCAACACGGCACCGGCGCCGAAGGTGCCGACTAGGGCGTCGGCGTCGATCCGGGGTTCGGTGGAGAACCGGATCGCTCCGTCGGCGGCACCCGAGGCCAGGGTGGCGGGCGTGCCGTCGGCCAGCATCCTCCCGTGGTCGATGATCACCACCCGGTCGGCCAGGCGCTCCGCCTCGGCCAGCTCGTGGGTGGTCAGGATGATGCAGGTGTTGCGGTCGCGCATGCCGGCGATGATGTTGCGCACGGCGATGCGGCCCTCGGGATCCACCCCGGCGGTGGGCTCGTCGAGGAAGAGCACCTCGGGCCTTCCCACCAGGGCCAGGGCCAGGGCCAGGCGCTGCTGCTCCCCTCCCGAGAGCCTGCGCCACGGGGTGCGGCGGACAGCGGTGAGGCCGACCAGGTCGATCAGCCGGTCGGGGTCTTCGGCGTCGTCGTAGTACCGGGAGAACAGGTGGAGGACCTGTGCAGGCCCCAGCATCGGGTAGACGCCTCCCCGCTGGAGCATGACCCCGATCCGGGGCACCAGTGCGGTGTGGTCACGGCGCGGATCGAGGCCGAGGACCCGCACCGAGCCGCCGGTCACCGGCCGGTAGCCCTCGAGCGCCTCGACGGTGCTGGTCTTGCCCGCGCCGTTGGGGCCGAGCAGCGCCACCACTTGGCCGGCATGCCCTTCGAAGGACAGCCGGTCGACGGCCAGGGTCTCGCCGTAGCGGATCACCACTGCGTCACAGGCCACTGCGGGGGCGAGTGATGTCGCCCTGCCACGGGTCGTCGCCCGGGCGGACGCATCGGCGCCAGACTTGGTGGTCGGATCGATGGAGTCATCCACGGGTGGTCACGCTACCGTTGTGCCCGTCATGATCGATATTCGCTTGGTGAGAGACGACATCGGTTCGGTGAGGGCCGCCCTCGGGCGGAGGGGCGTCGACCCGGCGGACGTCGATCGACTTGCCGCACTGGATGTCGAGGCACGTGCAGCCGTCGGCAAGCGGGACGAGGCGCGGGCAGCGGTAAAGGCCCTCTCGAGGCAGGTCGGTGAAGCACGGCGCGCGGGCGATGTCGCGACGGCCGAAGCACTGGCGGCACGCAGTCGCCTCGCCGGCGAGGAGGAGCGGTCGCTCCACGTGGTGGCCGAGGTCGCCCAGGAAGAGGTGCGCCAGGCCCTGCTCTACTTGCCCAACCTGCCCTCGGCCGACGCTCCCGACGGCGACGGTCCCGACGGGAACGTGATCGCTCGCACGTGGCCGGATACCGCACCCGCGTACACCGATGCGCAGCGGGTACCCCACTGGGAGATCGGCGCCGAGCTGGGCCTTCTCGACATGGAGCGGGGGGCCAAGCTCTCGGGGTCGATGTTCCCGCTCTACCGCGGATTCGGTGCCAGGCTCCTGCGCGCCCTGACCTCGTTTGCCCTCGACAGTCACGCCGACGAGTTCGAAGAGGTGCGCCCACCCACCATGGTCCTCACCGAGACGATGGTGTCGACGGGCCACCTCCCCAAGTTCGAGGAGGATGCCTACCATCTCGAACGAGACGACCTCTGGGCCATCCCCACTGCGGAGGTGCCGCTGACCTCGATGTGGAGAGGCGACATCCTCGAACAGGCGGACCTGCCCCTGCGGCTCACCGCGGCGACCGCCTGCTTCCGGCGAGAGGCCGGCGCGGCCGGTCGTGACACGCGGGGCCTGCTGCGGGTGCACGAGTTCGACAAGGTGGAGCTCTTCGCCTACTCCACCCCCGAGCAGGCACCGGAGCTCCTGGGCAGCATGGTGGCCCGGGCCGAGCGCCTGCTGCAGGAGCTCGGGCTCCAGTACCGGGTCCTCGACCTGTGCGCCGGTGACATGGGCAATTCGGCGACCCGGACGTTCGACCTCGAGGTCTACGCGCCCGGGGTCGACCAGTGGCTAGAGGTCTCCTCGGTCAGTTGGTGCAGCGACTACCAGGCCCGTCGCGCCACCATCCGGTACCGGCCCACCGGCGGCGGGGCTCCGTTGCTCGTCCACACCCTCAACGGCTCGGCTCTGGCGTGGGCCCGCATCTGGGCTGCCATCGTGGAGACCGGGCGCCAGGCCGACGGGTCGGTGGTCCTACCCGAGGTGCTGCGCCCGTACCTGCGGGGCGAGGTGGTCATTGCCGGTCCCGGGTGACGGCCGTGCCGATCGGCCGTCCAGCGACGGCCCGATCGATCGCAGGACTCAGTCGCGAGGTGCGTCGAACCGATAGCCCACGCCGCGGATGGTGGTGATCAGCTTGGGCGAGGACGGGTCTTCCTCCACATGGCTGCGCAGGCGCTTGATGTGGACATCGAGCGTTTTGGTGTCGCCGAAGTAGTCGGATCCCCAGATACGGTCGATCAGCACGTCGCGGGTCAGCAGCCGACCGGCGTTCTCCATCAGGAGCGACAGCAGCTCGAACTCCTTGCGGCGCAGATGCACGTCGTTGCCCCGGATGAAGACGAGATGGCGATCGGGGTCGACCTGGATGCCACCGGCCTCGAGGACTCCGGTGGTCCCATGGCGGTCGGGCGTGCCCGAGTGCTTCGTGGGAGGCCCGTCGCCATGGTCGTTGCCGCCCGGGACTGCCTGCTCGCCGTTCGGGGTGCGCCGGAGCACCGCCCGCATCCGGGCCACCAGCTCACGCAGCCGGTACGGCTTGGAAACGTAGTCGTCGGCCCCCACCTCGAGCCCCACCACTGTGTCGATCTCGGTCCCTTTGGCGGTGACCATGATGATCGGCACCGAGGACCGGGCCCGGATGGCGCGGCAGACGTCGATGCCGGACAGCCGGGGAAGCATCAGGTCGAGTAGGACCAGGTCGGGTTCGACCGAGGCGAAGAGGCGGAGGGCCTCGTTCCCGTCCCGGGCCACGGTGACGTCGAACCCCTCGCGGGACAGGCCGATCACCAGCGCGTCGATGAAGGACTCGTCGTCCTCCGCGAGCAGGACCTTGGTCTGCGACGGGTCGGACCCGCCGCTCGTCTGGCTCATGCGGCGTACTCGGGAGGGCTGGGCAGGATCAGGGAGAAGGTCGATCCTTCGCCCTCACGCGAGTCGACCTCGACCCGGCCCTGGTGGTTGCTGGCCACATGCCGCACGATCGAGAGCCCGAGGCCGGTTCCCCCCGAGTCGCGGCTGCGGCCGTGGTCCACCCGGTAGAAGCGCTCGAAGATGCGCTCGAGGTCGCGGGCGGGGATTCCCACGCCGTGGTCGGTCACCGACAGACGGATCTCGCCGTCGGCCTGGCTGCCCGCCACCCGGACGACGCTGTCCTCGTACGAGAACGTCACCGCGTTCTCGAGGAGACTGTGGACTGCGGAGACCAGTTGGCGGCGGTCGCCCAACACGTGTATCGGGGGATCGGGCTCATCGAGCACGATGGTAATCCGACGCTGTTCGGCGGCGCTCCTGACCCGCTCGACCGCTTCGGCCATGACCAGGTTGATGTAGATGGGCTCGCGCGGCGGCGCCTCCTCGGACTCGATCCGGCTGAGGTCGAGGAGGTCGTCGATGATCCGGCTCACCCGGAAGGACTCGGTATGGATGCGCGACGCGAGTCGTTGGGCGACCTCGGGGTCCGGCTCCACGGTGAGGGTTTCGGCCAGCAGGCCGAGGGCTCCGATCGGGGTCTTGAGCTCGTGGCTGACATTGGCCACGAAGTCCCGTCGGATCTCCTCGAGGCGACGGCGTTCCGACACGTCCTCGATGATCGCGATGACCCCCAGGGGCCTCCGGCCGTCGTCGATCAGCCGGGTCCGTACGGTGAAGGTCTGACGCGGTGGGCCGTAGAGATCGAGGGTCCGCTCGGCTGAGCCCTCCTGCCAGGCATTTTCGAGGAGCTCGGTCACCGCTTGGGCCGCCAGGGCATCACCGTGCCGGTTGTTCATCAGGCCGACTGCCCGCGCATTGCGGAAGGCGACGTCACCGTTCTCGTCGCACACGATTACCCCCTGGGGGAGCGTGTCGAGTGCCCGGCGCAGGCGGATGGCGTCCGAACTGGCCTCGGTGACCGCTTCGGCCGCCTCGCCGGTGACCCGCTCGAGATGGCTGAGTACCGGCTCCACCCCACCTTCGTCGGGGGGCTCCACCCCGAGCCGGTTGGACAGGGCGGTCAGGCGTTGCTGGAGGCTCCGGCGTCCCGCCCGGCGGCCCAGCCGGACGGCGACGAGGACGGCGACCACGGCGACCGCGCCCACCACGAAGTACCCGATCACGTACGGCTTCACCGCCTAAGCATGACAGGCCCAGGCCGGGGCCGGGAAGCTCCGCATAATAGATAGGAAACATCATG
>JADGOE010000084.1 GCA_017883135.1 Acidimicrobiales bacterium | reverse complement strand
GGGCCTTCAACCAGTAATCCCAGGCGGAGGTTTTAGTTGAGGCAATGAATCAGCGGTCATGCCCTCTACGCGGAGGTTTTGACATGAGGCAACGGGGTGTCCACGGGCGGCCACAATGGACCGGTGAGCCCGCTCGCCCTTTTCGACCTGGACAACACTCTGGTGGACCGCCAGGCCGCATTTCGGCGTTGGGCGCGTCAATTCGTGGCTGATCGGGGTCTTGAGGAGGAAGCGGTCGAATCGCTCTGCGAATTCGACGACGACGGGTTCGCCTCGCGGGAGCGAGTGTTCGATGCGGCCCGCACCCAGTACGACCTCCCCGAATCTACCGAATTGCTGATCGCGGAGTACCGGGTCTCCTATGTGACCCACTTCGCCCCTGATCCGGAGGTCAACCAGGCCATCGGCCGGCTCCGAGCCTATGGATGGCGAACAGGTGTTGTCACCAATGGTCCGCCGTCCCAGCGGGACAAGCTAACGAGGACGGGCCTGATCGAGCTGATCGACGGGTACTGCATCTCCGAGGAGTTCGGGGTGGCCAAGCCGGACCGACGGATCTTCGAAGAGGCGATCAGGCGTTGTGCGGACCCCGACGCGGCGTCGGACGCGGCGTCCGACACGGTGTGGATGGTCGGCGATACCCCGATCCCGGACATTGCCGGGGGCCGCGGTGCCGGCTTGCGGACCATCTGGCTACACCGCGGGCGAGACTGGGAGCCCACGGAGTACCGCCCCGACGCTGTGGCCGCCACGGTTCGCGACGCCGTCGAGCATCTCTTGTCCGAATAGCCGGAACGAGCACGTCCTGTTCCGTGTCGGACCCGGGGAGCACACGGCAGTCAGTCCGATCGACTGGCTCCCCCCGGCGGGCGGCGGCATTTGTGCTGGTGGCAAATGATTGGATCGGGCCTGACGCCGTCGCACGAGCCAGGGCTGGCGTGCACCCGCGGTTGTTGACCTACCATTCGTAAGTGAAGTCTCCGAGCAGCGTCGAATACGGACCGGGGACAGTATGGGCACCCCGACACGGACGACGACCGCCGGGGGGAGTGTCGGCGCAGCTCAGGTCGCGATTGGAGTGGGAATCGACGGTGCGAGAAGAGGTCGAGGTGCCATGAGTTCGAGTCTTCGGGCACCGGTTGTTCGATCTCTTGACCTGTCGGGTTCGCGGGTGCGGCTCACCACACTCATCGAGGGCGACTACGAGGCATGGCTTGCGGTCCGGACGCGATGTCGGCCGTGGCTGATCCCGTGGGAGCCGAGGTCAAAAGGCGCGCCGCCAGCTCCCGAGGATGCAGCCAGCTTCGCTGCCCGGTGCGGGATGCGGGAGCGGGAACGCCAGCTCGGGAGTGGTTTCGGCTTCGGGATCTTCGTCGAAGGTCGCTTCGCCGGTGAGATCACCCTCTCGTCCGTCCAACGCGGGCCCTTTCAGAATGGCGCCATCGGATACTGGATCGACGAGGAGTTGGCCGGCTCGGGACTGGTACCCGAAGCTGTCGTGGTCGTCCTGCAGTTCGCCTTCGAGACCCTTCGGCTCCACCGGATCGAGGTTGCGATCATCCCCCGCAACATGTCCAGCCGGCGGGTCGTCGAGAAGTTGGGCATGCGGAGCGAGGGAGTGGCGCTCGGGTTCCTCGAGATCAACGGCGAATGGGAAGACCATGTTCGCTACGCCATGACGAGCGAAGAGTGGGGCGTCCGCGGTGCTGAGCTGCGTGTGACGTGGCTGACGCGGAGCTGACCGGTTGATGGCAAAGTGACTCTCTGGTCGAGTTGAGACTGGCTCCGGCAACGCTCTTCGGGCCAGGAAATCGACAGTGGGGCACCGGTGAAGTGGAAGCGACCCGCGCCCAGGCCGGACCGCCGGAGTATCGTCCGAACACTTGTGGCCAGCCCGACCCTGATCTGGCGCCGACGGGTGCCCGACCCGACCCGGTCGGAACGGTCAGCTGTCGAGGCCCCGGATCACCGCCGGCGAGTGGCGGAAGAACTGCTCGACGTCTTGTTCGTAGCGGTACTCGGGAGTGCCCGACCCGGTCGCCCGGCGCAAGTTGTTTGCACGGGCGAGGCTCTCGACGGCCCCCGCACTGGTGTACCGGTACTCGAAGCCGGCCTCCACCAGGCGGGAGGTGTCGACCCCGCGACCGAACCGGGCGAGGCCTTCCATCTCCGGGGGGAACTCCACGGCGCCGAGCCGGCGGAGCGGAGCGGCAAAGGCGCGCGGCCGCACCGGTGGCAGAGGTAGGAGGAAGGCCCCGGCGATCGAGGCCACCTCGCTCCACGGGAGCTTGCCCGCACCGGCCACGTTGAACACGCCCGGGATCCGGCGCCCGGTGACGTACTCGAGGGCCCGCACCACGTCGTCCTCCTCGATGAACTGGACGAGGGGGTCGAAGCCGGCGATGCACGGGAGCACCTTGCGACGCAGGTTATGGCTGATCGGGGAGATGATGTCGGTGCCCAGCACGTTGGCGAAGCGCAGCACGGTCACCACCAGATGGGGGTTGTCCTCGGTGAAGTCCCGCACCAGCGACTCCACCTCGATGAGTGACCGCTCCAACCGGTTGCGGACCGGGCTGGTGCGTGCGGTGTCCTCGCGGAACCACGCCGGGTCGGTCTGGGCTGCGCCGTAGACGTGGGTCGAGGACTTGATCACCACCTGACGGACCGACGAACCGGCCGAACCGGCGGCAGCCAGCAGGTTGAGGGTGCCGATGACATTGATCTCGTGGAGGATCCGGCTGGGCACATCGATCGAGTTGGTCTCGAGGAAGGTGTGCACGATGGTGTCGACCTGGGTGGCCCGGACGATGCGGCTGAGGATCGAGTACTTCTGGTCGGCACGCACGAACTCGGTGCGTTCGAGCGGCACCTTGGGGTCGTCTGCTCCCAGCCCGAGGATCATCTCCACGTCGGGCTCGGCCTCGAGGGCCTGAGCCATTCGGCCACCCCAGAAGGTGTCCAGTCCGGTGATCAGTACGCGTCTGCCCATCAGATCAGCCGAACCAGATGCTGCGGCGTTCGCGCAGCATGTCGTGGAGCGCGTCCTGCAACTTGGCCCGGACGTTCTCCGCCTCGTCCATCACCCGGCTCCTCGAGTACCGCTCGAGCCCCGGCTCGACGTCGAAGGTGATGGGGTCGAGGACACGCAACTTGATCTTGACGGGGAAGTAGGTGACGTAACCGATGGGCCCCAGCAGGAGCGCATTTGCAGTCACCGGAAAGTACGGCAGCTTGAGAGCCTTGGCCAGCCCACCGATCCGGAAGAGGATCGGCATCGACTCCTCGGCGCCGACCACTGCGATCGGGATGATGGGCACGCCGGCCTTCATCGCGATCTCGACGAAGCCACCCCGACCGAACCGGCGGAGCCGGTAGCGGTCCGAGTAGGTCTTCGAGGTGGCCTTGGTCCCTTCGGGAAACACCAGGGCCAGCTGGTGTTGGTCGTGGAGGAGGCGGTAGGCGTTGTCGGGATGGGCCGGCACCCCGCCGGTCCGGGACCACATGGTGCCGACCAGTGGGATGGTCCGGAAGAAGTAGTCGGCCAACCCGTAGACCGGGCGCCCGAGCTCCTCTTCGATGCCGTGCATGATGGCGGGGGCATCCGACGGGATGGCACCGGCATGGTTGGCGATCAACAGTGCCCCGCCGTCGGTCGGTATCTTCTCCAACCCCTCCCATTCCACCCGGAACCAGTAGCGGTACATCGGGTCGTACAGGCGCCGCACGATGGAGCGCATGTGCTCGGAACGGCCCCATTCGTCAACGTCCGACCGCCGCGGGTCTTTGGGAGGAACGTGCCGCCGACGGTTGAGGGCTACCGGCAGGATGGAGAGCGAGGCATCCGATGCGCGGCCGGTCTGGTCGGGTCCGCCGGTTTCGCCGTCGCCGACACCGGTGCTGATGCTGCCGGCCGGTTCGCCGGGGCCGTCGTGGGAGCCTGTCTCGACGATGGCATCGATGAGGTCGTTGTCTGTGGGTGGCCGGCCTCGGCCCATCGTCCGGTTCGGGTCCGTGGGGTCCGCGCTCACACCGTGCATGGTACTGCCGGCAGCAGCGGGAACTGTCAGGTGTCGTGGGTCGAGTCCGGGCCGGTGGCGGTCGGGTTCATGCCGGGCCCCCCGGGGCCGGAGGAGCTCGGAGCCGGCCCGTCAAGGGCCCCAGCGAGCGGAGCGACTCGATGGTCATTGCGCGGCGGGAGACGTCCAGTGGTTCGAGCTCGACCCGCAGCGCCGCATACAGCAGGGCGACGTCCGCCGGGTCGACCAGCGGGAGCAGGGTGAGCACCGACGGGCCGTGGGTCAGGAGCGGGACGGGGACATCGACCAACGTCGCGGCGATGACGGCACGGGCCCGTGCCTCCAACTCGTGGGACGTGGCCCGGCCGGTGGGATCGCTGACGACGATGGTCGGTACCGGCGGAGCGGGCAGGAGCCCGAGGCGTGAGCGGTAGACGTCAGCCAGCATGGTGATCGAGTCGTGGAGCGGGTGGATGGTGCTGCCGGGCACGTGCTTCCACTGGACGGGTACCTCGGTGATGCGGAGACCGAGGCGGCGGGCCCGGACCAGGATCTCGACGTCGAAGGCGAAGCGGTCGATGGGCACCAGGTGGAAGAGCAGCCGGGCGGCGGGGGTGCGGAACGCCTTGAAGCCGCACTGGGTGTCCTTGAGCCCGAGTCCGGTGCCGGTGGTCACCAGTTGGTTGAAGAGGCGGCCCATCACCGTGCGTACGGCGTAGGTGCTCTCAACCATCGAGTCGGCCAGGGCCCGCGAACCGATGGCCAGGTCGTCGGTGGCCAGACCATCGAGCAGCAGTGGGATCGCCTGGGGGTCGATGGCCATGTCTGCGTCCATGTACGCGGTGTTCTCGCCTCGCGCGAGCGACACACCGGTGCGCACCGCGGCACCCTTCCCCCGGTTCACGGGAAGTCGGACCACCCGGTGATGGGGGAGCGGTGCCAGGAGCTTTTCGGCGGTCGATGCGGTCTGGTCGGTACTCCCGTCGTCGACGACCAGGACCTCGGTCCGCTGCACATCCACCGCACCGGCCGCGATGGCGGCATCGAGTCGCCGCATGCCCTCGGCCAGCCGGTGGGCCTCGTTGAAGGCGGGAACGATGATGGAGAGTTGGAGGGTCATGAGTCTCTCGGCCCGACCCTACGCCCGCTCGGCTGCATGGCTGGTCCGGGCCTACGGGCGGCCGGCACCGACCAGTCCGAAGGTCCAGAGCGGGTCGAAGGTAACCACTGTTCCCGTGTGGGCGGCCTGAATGATGGTATTGGATCCGTAGGCGGTGGCCTGCCCGTCGAGGGTCGGCCCTACGTACATCACCACATGGTCGATGCCGGTGCCGTCGAGGTCGTAGAAGAGGAGGTCACCGGGCTCGAGGTTCGCCAGGTTCACATGTTGGGACACGGCGTACTGATCGGCGGCCGAATGGGGCAGGGACACGCCGGCCTGGGACCATGCCAACAGGACGAGGCCCGAGCAGTCGACTCCGGCGGAGCTGGCACCGCCCCACACGTACGGCACGCCCAGGTACTTCATGGCTCCGTGTACGGCAGCCAGTCCTGCGGCCTGGGGGCTGCCGCCGCTGGAGACGGTGACCCCACCGGCCGAGGCTCCGCCCGTGG
Source organism: Acidimicrobiales bacterium (assembly GCA_017883135.1). Lineage (GTDB taxonomy): Bacteria > Actinomycetota > Acidimicrobiia > Acidimicrobiales > RAAP-2 > Bog-756. The sequence continues at coordinate 3,450 of JADGOE010000084.1, read as the reverse complement.
ACCCGGACGAGCTCGTCCCAGACGCTGCACCTGCGGCCTGGTTGGCAGCCGTTGTGGCGCTGGCCGCTGCTGCGCTACCCCCGCTGACGGTGGAGGCCACCTGGGCGGCTTGCGAGGCCTGGGACGCAGCGGCCAGCTTGGCGGCGGGGTCGGTCGCTGCGGCCGCGGCCTGTGCTGCTGCTGCGGCCTGTGCGGCGGCCTGCTCGGCGATCTGTTGGGCCAGGGACCCCTTGACCTGGGCCAACGTTGCCTCGGCGAGGGCATTGGCCGCGGCAGCGTTCTGGCGAGTCTGACTCTCTAGGGCGAGCTGGGTGGTCTCCGCCTGCTGCTCGGCAAGTAGCTTCGACTGGGTGGCGGTGAGCTGGCTCTGGCCGGCCCGCACCTTGGCCACGTCGGCGGTGACGTTGCCGACCCCCAGCTGGTGGTAGAGGGCACGGATCTGGGTGGCACCGGTGGGTGCGGCGAAGAGCTGGGACACTGCCTCCTCCGAGGTGTTGCCCATGTAGTCCCTGATGGCGTCCTTGCGCAGCTGGGACCTCTCGGCGGAAAGCTTGGACTTGGCAGTCTGGATGGAAGCCTCGGTGGCGTGGAGCTCACTTCTGGTGGCATCGAGATTGACCGTCGCCTGGTTGTACTTCTCGTCGGCCTGGTCGAGCACCGTCTGCTGCTGGGAGATCTGGGCCTCGATGGTCGTCACCCGGGCCTCGGTTGCATTGATCTGGTCCTGGGTGGGGGCTCCGGCCGCAGTCGTGGTGGACGTGCTCGGAGGGCTGGCGCCGGTTGTGGTGGACACCCCGGCCGCCGCTGTGGCTCCGGTTCCGGCGAGGGTCGCCGTACAGGTCCCGACGCCGACAATGAGGGCCGATGCGCAGGCGAGGGAGATGCGAAGTGCTCGGCTCTGGGTGCTCGGCCTCGGTGGCCCGCTACCGGGGCGCGCTGCATCAGCAGCTGATCGTCCCGTGGTCACGTCTGCCACCCTGTCACGCTCGTTCCCCCATTCCCAGTCGCCCTCGACGAGGGATCTCGTAATTGCTGCTCACAGGGGGCATCGACGGCGGCAGAACACTGCCGGCGGCCCTGTTTCTGGTCTGATTGATGATCACGGCTCAGGTCGATCTCGTCCACGTTGTGCAATGGGGCCGGCGGGCTGATTGGCTAAGTTGCCTGAAGCATCGGCATGTTCCCGGTGAAACTGGAGGTCACAGTGGTGGACGGCATCGTCGAGGTTCGAGGTGGCCGTGTCCGGGGGGTCGAGCGCCGCGGGGTGTGGGCGTTCTCGGGCATTCCCTATGCGGCGTCGCCCGCAGGCCGCCGCCGGTGGCGCCCGCCGACCCCCGCCGAGGAGTGGGCCGGCATCAAGGAGTGCGATCGATTCGGCCCGGTCGCCCCCCAGAGCCAGGGCGTGCTCGAGATGTCGCTCGGAGGCGAGCCCGAGGAGTACTCCGAGGACTGCTTGAATCTCAACATCTGGACTTCCGGGCTCGACGACGCACGCCGCCCGGTGATGGTGTGGGTCCACGGGGGTTCGTTCATGACCGGCTCGGGGTCCGGAGGCCTCTATCGGGGAGGCACACTGGCCCGCGAGGGTGACGTGGTGGTGGTCACCGTCAACTACCGGCTGGGCCTGCTCGGGTTTCTGGCCCATCCGGAGCTGGAGGATCCGGGCCAGACCTGGTTGGACGGCCAGGATTGGTCCGGCTTCGGCAACTGGGGCCTCGCCGACCAGGTGGCCGCTCTCCGATGGGTGCAGGACCACATCGCCGACTTCGGGGGCGAACCCGGCAACGTCACGCTGTTCGGTGAGTCGGCGGGGGGGATGAGCGTCTCCGCCCTCCTCGGCGTCCCCGCGGCCAAGGGCCTGTTCCACCGGGCGATCATCCAGAGCGGCCCGCCCTACACCCGCTCCGCCGAACGAGCCTCGGCCTTAGCCGAGAAGGTCGCCGCACACCTCGGGGTGCCGCTCACCCGAACGTCCCTCGAGTGCGTGCCGGTCGACCAATTGGTGGCCGCGGCCGACGAACTCAGCCAGCACAACGAGAACAACGATGAATCGGGTTTGCTGTTGATGCCGGTGGTCGACGGTGGTCTGCTCGAGCGATCACCCGAGGAAGAGGTGGCCGCCGGCTCGGCATCCCACGTGCCCCTGCTCATCGGCACCACCAGGGACGAGTCGGCGTTCTTCGCGGTGGGGAGCCCCAAACTGATGTCCCTCGACGACGAAGGGCTGCGCCGCTGGATCAGGCGGGTGACCCCGGACCCGGCGGCGGCCGACCGGATGATCTCCGACGTGAGCGAGGCACGGTCCGGCCGGGGCGAGCCGGTGACGCCCCGTGACCTGTGGACCGCCATTGCGACCGAGCACGTGTTCAGGGTGCCGACCATCTGCCTCGCCGATGCTCATGCAGCGGTCGCCCAACCCGGCGTGGGCACGTACTGCTACCTGTTCACCTGGGAGTCGCCTGCCTTCGGGGGCATATTGGGCTCCTGCCATGCGCTAGAGATTCCGTTCGTCTTCGGCACCGTCCGCAACCCGATGGTCCAGACGTTCTCGGGCGGAGGGGACGACGCGTTCGCACTGTCGGCCGCCATGCGTGAGGCGTGGACTTCGTTCGCCAGGTCGGGGGCACCGGAGGGCGACGGGGTGAGTCCGGCCGGAACCTGGTCCAACTGGGACCCGATCAGGCGCCCGACGACGGTGCTCGGGCCGTGGCCGGACCGGCATCTCTTGTGGAACCAGGTCGACGGCCCGCGGAACGAGGAGCTCGACGCGGTGGGCGCGGTGTTCGCACCTCGATCCACCCGGTAGGTGTGTCCTGCGTGGCCCGGGACCGTGCGGATCGCTAGGCGCTCCACCCTCCACTGTAGCTGAAGAATTGCCCGGTCTGGAAGCGGGTCTTCCCTTCGAGCAGCACCTTGGTGAACTCGGACAGTTCGCCCATGCCGGCCAGTCGCCGAGCCGGAACTTGCGCCTCGATCTTTGCCCGACGTTCCGGGTCAGTATCGGCTCCGCTGGCGTGCAGAAACCCGGGGAAGTCCATGAAGTTGGTGCCGATGGCATTGATGCATAGGCCGTCGCGGGCGTGCTCGAGGCCGACAGCCCGGACCAGCGCGTTGGCTCCGGCCCGGGTCGCCGAGTAGGTGGAGACCCGAGGCTCGGGTCGTGCGCCCGTGGCACTGGTGAACACCACGATGTCGCCCGAACCCTGCGCGACCATCGGGGGGATCAGTGCCTGCAATCCGTAGAACACCATGTCGAGGTTTTCGGTCTTGGTCCGCTCCCACTGCTGGGGTGTGATCTCCACGAAGCGGCCGGTGATGATGCCGATACCGGTGACCAGCGCGGCAGCATCGATGTGCCCGAATCGGGCGATGGCCCGCTCCACCAGTAGGGCGTTCCCCGCGGCCGTGCGGAGGTCGACATCGGCACCGTCGACGACCTCGACCTCCGCT
>JADGOE010000039.1 GCA_017883135.1 Acidimicrobiales bacterium | reverse complement strand
CAATTCGCCCTGGCGGTGGCCCTGATCATCACCGTCAAGCTCGTCAAATGGGCCAAGCGCTGGGACTCAATGGCAATCGCCTAATGGCGCGCGCTCTTAATCGACGCACCGGTAGCGATGGTCCCGGTTCCACCCGTCACGCCGGTCAGCTCGGGGGGCGACGTCTGCGTTCCCGTGTAGGTGATCGTCTGCAGACCGTTCGAGACGGTGGCGACTCTTGCCGTCTGGGGGCTCACGCTCGACGCCAGTGTGAAGTTGGCGATCGAGGTCACCGGCACTACGGAAGCCGGCAGTGTCAAGCTCGACACTCCGGAATACGTGGTCGACACGATGCCAGAGTTCTGCACGGTCGCCCACTCGTATTCTGCGGAGAGGTTGTAGGTGGTACCGCCCCGCGTCTCAGTGGGCGTCGCCACCTCGGTCTCCGTCACGGCGCTGGAGCTGGTCATCGCATTGATCCCGGCAGTAGAGGAGGAGTTGCAGGGATTGGTGGTGCACGTGAGGACGTTGCCTGCGGTCGAGGTGAAAGAGATCTCAATGGTGGTCGCCCCCGTCCCGGTACCCGTGACCACGAACGCGGTCTGAGGTACGGCGACCGATGCCGCGGCGAAGTTGGCCGTCGAGGTCACGGTGACGCTCGACACGGCGTTGAGGAACTTCCCGACGGACGTGCCAGCGACGGTGGTGGCTGCGCTGGACTGCCACGGTCCGGACGGGGCTTCGGGCGTGTCGACGATGACCGCTGTCGAGACCGGGTTGACCGGAGGGGTGGTGTTCGAGAGGACCTCGGCCCATCCCTCCGCGATCGAGAGTGCGGTCTGCTGGTTCTTCGACTGACCGGCCTGGATCAGCGAGGTGGTGAAGAGGTACGACAGGGGGACCAGGGCGACCAGCAGAATGGCGAAGGCCACCACCACCTCGATCAGACTGATCCCGTCGTCGGTCCGTCGCCCGGCAGCCCGCTCGGCAGTGCGGGAGCGCACCGAGGCGGGGCCGGGGACCCATTTGCGGCGTGGCCTGGAGTTCTGGTTGGTGAACATAACGCTGAGTGGCAGAGTATTTGCCATGAACAAGCGTTCATAGACGTGATTCCACCTGTACCAGCGATAACGGCGGACTCCGGGTCCAACTTGAGGAACTGGGCAAACGAATCTCAACCACGCAGAGTGGCGAAGATGGGTCCTTCGAGGGACGGGTCCGTCCCCGAGCGTGCAGGGCGGCGGATCGGAGCCTGCCGGGCAGGGGGGCGGGTCCCCGGATCCGAGCCTGCGACGGGTGTTCTCACGGTCTGTGCAGGCGCCCTGGCCGGCCTACCCCCGGGCGCGACCCCAGCTCAGTACGACTTGGGCAGCCCCAGGGAGTGCTGGGCCACGAAGTTGAGGATCATCTCGCGGCTGACCGGGGCGATCCGGAGCAGGCGGGCCATGCCCCACATGTCGGCCAGGCCGTACTCGGTCGACATCCCATTGCCGCCGTGGGTCTGGATGGCCTGGTCCAGGGCGGCAAGTGTTGCCTCGGCCGCACTGTACTTGGCCATGTTGGCGGCCTCACCCGCCTCGGGTGAGTCGCCGGCGACGTCGCAGAGCCAGGCCGCCTTTTGGGTCATCAACCGGGCCAGCTCCACGTTGATCTTCGCCGTGGCAAGCGGATGGGAGATCCCCTGGTGGCGGCCGATCGGAGTGCCCCACACCTCACGGGTCTTGGCGTACTCGGCCGCCTTGGCCAGTGCGTAGCGGCCGATGCCGTTGGCGGTGGCCGCCGACAGGATGCGCTCGGGGTTGAGCCCGAAGAAGACCTGGCGCAGTCCCTCGCCCTCGGCACCGATGAGGCGGTCGGCCTCGACCTGCACGTTGTCGAAGAACAGGGTGTACTGCTTCTCCGGTGCGGTGATCTCGACCGGCAGCACCTGCATGTCGAGGCCCGGCGTATCGGTGTCCACCACGAAGAGAGACAGACGGCCGCGGCCGGTGTCGGGGTCGACGCCCGACTTGGTCACCACAAGGATGGCCTCGCATTCGTCGACGCCCGAGATGTAGTACTTCGATCCGTTCAACCGGAAGAGGTCGCCGTCCTTAGTGGCGGTCAGCGAGAGGTTGTGGGAGTTGGACCCGGCATCGGGCTCGGTGATGGCGAAGGCCATTTTGAGCTCGCCGGTGGCGAAGCGGGGCAGCCAGCGCTGCTTCTGTGCCTCGGTCCCGAACTTGGCGATGATGGTGGCGCAGATGGCCGGCGACACCACGATGACCAGCAACGGGCACCCGGCCGCAGCGAGCTCCTCGCCGACGGCGGCCAGCTCGGTGATCCCCCCGCCCCCCCCGCCGTACTCTTCGGGCACGTTGACCCCGAGGAAGCCCGACTCCGCCACTGCCTTCCACAGCTCGTCGGTGCGCTCGTCGGCGTGGGCCTTGGCCACGTAGTAGTCGTGCCCGAACTTGGAGGCGATCGAGCCCACCGCCTCACGCAACATCTGCAACTCGTCGGATTCGATGAAGTCCATGTCGCTACTCCTCTGGGTTGCGTGGTTGCTAGGTGGGTGGGTCGGTGGTTGGGTCGGTCGCCACGAGCCCGGCGGGGATGGCGACCACTCTGCTTCGAAGGTACTCGCCCAGTCCCTTGGCCTGGGGATCGGGTCGGGTGGACGAGGCCACTCCTTCCCCCAACAGTCCCACCACCACGAAGTTGAGGGCATGCAGGTTGGGGAAGGCATGGCGTTCCACTTCGAGGTCGTCCGCCTCGGGAAGCAGCATGCGGAACTCCCCGACGGTGAGGAACGCCTCGAGCCAACTCCAGGCGGCCTCCGATCGGGCCCACAGACCGACGTTGGCGTTGCCCCCTTTGTCACCGGAACGTGCCCCGATGATGGTGCCGAGGGGCATGCGCCGGGTGGGCCCCACGGGGGAGGACGACGCGGGTGGCGGTCGGCCAGGGGACGTGGCGTCCGACACGTCGACGGCGACCGGCAGTTTCGATGCCGCCACATTCGCGGCATGGGGAACCTCCACGCTGCGTCCGTCTGCGTGGACGACCGACGGGACCACCAGGTGGGCGGGGACCAGCGCCGGCCAGTAGACGCCGTAGACGGTGCCCGACGACGGCGGGGCCGTCACGTGGAGGCCCGGGTATCCGGCCAGTACCAGTTCGGTGGCCGCGCCGGAGAAGCTGCGGCCCACCCGATCGCTGTCCGGGTCCTTGACCGTCACCCGGAGTTGGGCGGTCGCTTCCGCGTTCAGCGGTGCGTCGGCCTTGTCGGTGCGGATGAGATGCGCGTCGAACTCGGCGAAACGGTCGCTTCCACCCAACGCCTCCTCGAGCGATCGGAGGGTGAGCGCGGCCTTCTCCTCGATGTCGAGGCCGGTGAGTACGAAGGTCATCGAGTTCCGCCATCCCCCTAGCAGGTTGAGGCAGACCTTCACCTCTGGCGGTGCGGGCAGCCCGCGGGTGGCCGAGATGCGCACCCGGTCCGGCTCCTGTTGCGCGACGGCGATGGTGTCGAAGCGGGCCACCACATCGGTGTTGGGGTAGTGGTGCCCCGCGATCTCGTAGAGCAGCTGGGCGGTCACCGTGCCCACCGACACCTCGCCGCCGGTACCTGGGTGCTTGGTGATCACCGACGAGCCGTCCTCGGCCACCTCGGCGATGGGGAACCCCGGGTGCTCGAGGCCGGGCACCTCGGTGAAGAATGCGTAATTGCCGCCGGTCACCTGGGGCCCGCACTCGATGATGTGGCCGGCCACCACGGCCCCGGCCAGGCGGTCCCAGTCGGTGGGCGCCCACCCGTGGTGCCAGGCGGCCGGTCCCACCACCAGCGACGCGTCGGTGATCCGCGGGCAGATCACCACATCGGCCCCACCGGAGAGCGCCTCCACGATCGGCCAGCCACCGAGGTAGGCGTTGGCCGAGACCACCTCGCCCGAGGCATCGGTGAGCGGCTGTCCGGTGTCGAGGTGGGCCAGCGAGTGGCCGGCATTCTGCAACTCGCCGATGCGGGGGAGCAGGTTGTCGCCCTCCACGTGGGCAACCGACACGGCCAGCCCCAGGCGCTCGGAGAGCGAGCGGACCTGGTCGGCCAACCCGGCCGGATTGAGCCCGCCGGCATTGGTCACCACCTTGACGCCGCGGTCGATGCAGGTGCCGAGTACCTCCTCCATCTGGGTGAGGAACGTGTGGGCCCATCCCCTCGATGCATCGCGCTGGTAGCCCTTCCACAGGATGAGCATGGTGAGCTCGGCCAGCCAGTCCCCGGTAAGGAAGTCGATGGGCCCTCCCTCGACCATCTCGCGTGCCGCCGACAACCGGTCTCCGTAGAAGCCCGAGCAGTTGGCGATGCGCAGGGGTTCGCTCATGAAGAGCTATCCCCGGCACCGAGGGCACGGTCGACACCGGTGTCATCGCCGTCGGCCGGCTCCGCCTCGATCACCACCAGGATCCCACCGGTCTCGACCTGGTCGCCCAAACTAACGTTGACCTCGGTGACCGTGCCGGCGGCGGTGGCGTGGACGGCGTGCTCCATCTTCATCGCTTCGAGTACGACCAGCACCTGGCCGGCCTCCACCGCGTCGCCGGTGGCCACAGCCACCCGCACCACCCCGCCGGGCATCGGGGCCAGTGCCGAGCCCTCTGTCACCTGGTTGCCGCTCACCGGGTAGCGATTGTGCTCCACAAGGGTTGAGCTGCCGTCGGGACCGTCCACGTAGGCCACCGACCCGACCAGGTCGACCAGGTAGCGACGGGCCACGCCGCCGGCGATGAGTCCGACCTCGTCGGGGCTGACGTGGGTGGCAGCGAGCTCGACCGGTGTGCCGTCGACCTCGACCTCGGTGACCGAGTGGCCCCGGCGGTCGAAGCCGTAGCCCACTGATACGGTGCCGCGGCCGGTGTCGTAGCGGGACCGTTGCAGGTCGAGCCGGTTGTTGCGGAAGCCGGAAGGGATGGTCGGCTGCACCGGCGCCCGGTGCCGGCGCTCGGACTGGTGAGCGAGGGCTGCGGCAACTGCGTGGCGCTCGATCGCGCTGTCGTCGGCCAGCGGCGCAGCCAGGGCGTCGAGGCCGTGGCGTTCGAGGAACCCGGTATCGGTGTGCCCGCCTGCGAACCCCGGGTGGCGGAGGGCGCGCACCAAAAGGTCGCGATTGGTGGTGACGCCGTGGATGCGCGCCCGTGCGAGCGCCGAGGCCAAGGCGGCCGTTGCCTCGGCCCGGGTCGGGGCGTGGGCGATCACCTTGGCCAGCATCGGGTCGTAGTGGGGGCTGACCGCGCTGCCCGACTCCACCCCGCTGTCCACCCGGACCGCGGTGCCCGTCACGCCGGGGGCGGCGTCCGCCCCGAGGTCGAACCGGTGGAGCGTCCCGGTCGACGGCAGCCATCCGTTGGCGGGGTCCTCGGCGTAGAGCCGGACCTCGATGGCATGCCCCTGCGGGCCCTCGGCGATCGCTCGGTGGACCTCGTCGGGCAGGTGCCCGCCACCGGCGACGAGTAGCTGGAGGCGCACCAGGTCCAGTCCGGTGACCGCCTCGGTCACCGGGTGCTCCACCTGCAGCCGGGTGTTCATCTCGAGGAAGTAGGGGCTGCCCACGCCGTTGTCGCCGGACGCGGCGCCATCGGCGCCATCGGCGCCGGGCCCAGCTCCCGTGTCCAGCACGAACTCGACCGTGCCGGCGTTGACGTAGCCGACCGCCCGGGCCGCAGCTACGGCAGCCTCGACCAGATGGGCTCGCAGCGCGGGCGTCACGACCGGAGAGGGAGCCTCCTCGATGATCTTCTGATGGCGCCGCTGGATGCTGCACTCGCGTTCGAACAGCGCCACCGTGTCGCCGTAGGCATCGGCGATGACCTGCACCTCGATGTGCCGGGGCTCGGTCACGTACCGCTCGAGGAAGACGGTCCCGTCGCCGAAGGCCGAGGCCGCCTCGCGGCGGGCACCGGCCACCGCCTCGGCAAGTTGATCGGGGCCCGCGACGATGCGCATCCCGCGCCCGCCACCGCCGGCCGAGGCCTTGACCAGCAACGGCCATCCCAGTGACTTCAGCGCGTCCTCGTCGGGGAGCAGGTCCCCGTCGATGGTGATCGAGGGAAGGGTGGGCACGCCTGCGGCACGCATCATCTCCTTGGCACCGATCTTCGACCCCATCGCGTCGATGGCCGACGCCGGGGGGCCGACCCAGGCGAGCCCCGCGGCGACCACCGCCCGGGCGAACTCACCCGACTCGGAGAGGAAGCCGTACCCGGGGTGGATGGCGTCGGCCGACGATCGCGAGGCGGCGGCGAGGATCAGGTCGGAACGGAGATAGGTGTCGGACGGCGAGGTGCCAAGCAGGTGGACGGCCAGGTCGGCCTCGGCCACATGGGGGCTCGACGCATCGGCGTCCGAGTAGACCGCCACCGTGGCGATTCCCATGGCCCGGGCCGTGCGCATGATGCGCCGGGCGATCTCGCCCCGGTTGGCCACCAGCAACGTCTGGATGGGGGTGGTGTTGGCGACGGGCGATCGCGGGGAGCCCTTCGGGGTCGAGGTCGTCATCGGCCCGCCCTCACATGCGGAACACGCCGTAGCCGCGTGTCCCTTCGATCGGTTGGTTGTCGATGACCGACAGGCACATCCCGAGGACCGTGCGGGTGTCCCGGGGGTCGATGATGCCGTCGTCGTAGAGGCGGGCGCTGAGGAAGAGCGGGAGCGACTCGGCTTCGATCTGGGTCTCGACCAGCTCGCGCATGGTCGCGTCGGCCTCCTCGTCGAACGGCACACCCTTGGCCGCGGCCGACTGGCGGCCCACGATCGAGAGCACACCGGCCAGCTGTGCCGGGCCCATCACCGCCGAGCGGGCGTTGGGCCAGGCGAAGAGGAACCGGGGGTCGTAGGCGCGCCCGCACATCCCGTAGTTGCCGGCCCCGTACGAGGCGCCGATGTTGACGGTCAGGTGGGGGACCGACGAGTTGGAGACGGCGTTGATCATCATCGCCCCGTGCTTGATGATGCCTGCCTGTTCGTACTCCTTGCCCACCATGTACCCGGTGGTGTTCTGCAGGAAGACGAGCGGTACGTCGATCTGGTTGGCCAGCTGGATGAACTGGGTCGCCTTGTGGGCCTCCTCCGAGAAGAGCACCCCGCGGTGGTTGGCCAGCACGCCGACCGGATAGCCGTGGATGGAGGCCCACCCGGTGACCAGGCTGGCGCCGTACAGCGGCTTGAACTCGTCGAAGCGTGAGCCGTCGACCACCCGGGCAAGGACCTCGCGGGGGTCGAAGGGGACCTTGGGGTCGGCCGAGGCGATGCCCAGCAGCTCGTCGGGGTCGTGGACCGGCTCGTCGGCCGGTTGGCTCGGCCCCGCTCCGCGCTTGCGCCAGTTCAGGCGGCTGACGATCTGGCGCCCCAGCCGGATGGCGTCGATCTCGTCGACGGCGAGGGCATCGGCCAAGCCGGAGATCCGGGCGTGCATGGACGCGCCGCCCAGCTCCTCGTCGGTCGACTCCTCGCCGGTGGCCATCTTGACCAGGGGCGGACCGCCGAGGAAGACCTTGGAGCGCTGCTCGATCATCACGATGTAGTCGCTCATACCCGGCACGTAGGCCCCGCCGGCGGTGGAGTTGCCGAACACCAGCGACACGGTCGGGATAGCGGCGGCCGAGTGCCTGGTGATGTCCCGGAAGGCCCGGCCCCCGGGGATGAACAGCTCGGCCTGGGCGGGCAGGTCGGCACCGCCCGACTCCACCAGGTTGATCACCGGCAGGCGGTTCTGGAGGGCGATGTCCGCCCCGCGGGCGCCCTTTCGGAAGGACCACGGGTTCATGGCGCCGCCCCGCACTGTGGGGTCGCTGGCGGAGATCAGGCACTCGACTCCTTCGACCACTCCGATGCCGAGGATCGACGATGCCCCGACGGTGTACTGGGTGCCCCAAGCGGCCAGGGCTGCCAGTTCGAGGAAAGCGGTGTCGCGGTCGAGGAGCAGCTCGATCCGCTCGCGGGCGGGGAGCTTGCCCCGCTCGCGGTGGCGGTCCACGTAGCGATCGCCCCCGCCGGCCCTCGACAGTGCCAACTGCTCGTTGACCCCGGCCACCGCCTCTTCGAGGGCGCGGTGGTTGGCCCGGAAGGTCTCCGAGTTCGGGTCGATGGCGGTGAGAAGGGCGGGCATGGGAGTTGGGCGTGGTGTCGGGACTCGGGTCGCATTGCCCCCGCCGACGTGGGAAGAATAGGCCCCATGACCTGTGTGCCGCGTGACGAGGGGCCTCGACCCGGGGCGAAGGCCGTGGGAGGGTGCGCATAATGGTGATCCGTACCTACCCCCAGGGCTCCGCCGACGACGAGGGCCACGATTTGCGGGCCGACCGGCCCGCCGGTTCGAACCCGTCCCGACAGCTCACCGCGGTGGTGCTTGCGGCGGGCGAGGGCACCCGGATGCGGTCCGCACGGCCGAAGCCCCTGCACCGCCTCTGCGGCCGGCCGATGGTGCTGTACGTGCTCGACGCGTTGGCCCGGTTGCCGGTCACCCGGGTGGTGGTGGTGGTGGGTCACCGGGCCGAGTGGGTGACCAAGACGCTGATCGAGCACGCGCCGCCGGGCATGCTCATCGAGTTCGTCGAGCAGGTCGAGCAGCGAGGGACCGGCGACGCCATGTCGGTCGCGCTGACCGGGCTCCCCGACGACGAAGGTGACGACGATGGTGACGTGGTGGTGCTGCCAGGGGACACCCCGCTGCTGCGGCCGGCCACCTTGGCCGCACTGGTCCAGCGCCACCGCGACTCGGGCGCTGCAGCCACGTTGTTGACCGCGGTTCTCGACGACCCCTCGGGCTACGGGCGGGTGGTTCGGGGGAGGGATGACTCGGTGGCCCGGGTGGTGGAGGACGGGGACGCGTCGGACGACGAGCGCCAGGTGAGGGAGGTCAACACCTCCATGTACTGCTTCCGTCGGAGTGTGCTGGCCCCGTCGCTCCGCCGGCTGAGCCCCGCCAACGCCCAGGGCGAGTACTACCTGACCGATGTGGTCGGCGTGCTCTACGAGGCGGGTCACCGGGTGGGCTCGGTGGTGGTGGAGGACACCATGGAGGTGGCAGGGGTCAACGACCGCGCCCAGCTGGCGGTGGCCGAGGCCGAGCTGCGGGACCGGATCAACGAGCGTTGGATGCGGCGCGGTGTGACCATGTGGGACCCCGAGACCACCTACATCGACGTCGACGTGCGGCTGGCGGCCGATGTGGTGCTGCTGCCGGGCGTCATGCTGCAAGGGGCGTGTGAGATCGGCGAGCACGCAGAGATCGGACCGAACTCGCGGCTGGTGGACACCACCGTGGGGGAGGGCGCCGTGGTGGACTCCAGCGTGTGCCGCCGCTCGGTGATCGGCGCCGATGCCCGGGTCGGACCGTTCGCGGTCCTGGAGGAGGGGACCGAGGTACCGGCCGGCGCGCTGGTGGGCCGGTCGGCCAACGATCGCCACGGCGGGGCGCGGTAGGTTCATGGACATGGAATTCACTCCCCACCGGCGTCTCGAATTGGTTTCGGGGCGCTCCCACCCCGAGTTGGCCGAGGAGATCGCCACGCAGTTGGGGGTGGAGCTGGGCGAGGCCAACCTGCGCGAGTTCGCCAACGGCGAGATCCACTGCCGCTTCGGCACGTCGATCCGTGGGAGCGACGTCTTCATCGTCCAGACCCACAGTGGACCGGTCAACGACTCCTTGATGGAGCACCTGATCATGATCGATGCCGCCAAACGCGCCTCGGCCAAGCGGATCACCGCGGTGTGCCCCTACTACGGCTACTCCCGCCAAGACCGCAAGGCGACCGGACGGGAACCGATCACCGCCAAGTTGGTGGCCGACATGCTCTCGGTGGCCGGCGCCGACCGGGTGGTCAGCGTCGATCTCCACTCGGGGCAGATCCAGGGTTTCTTCGACGTTCCGTTCGACCATCTGACCGCGGCGCCGGTGATGGTCGCGTACCTGCGGTCGCACCTGAGCGACGACCTGGTGGTGGTTGCCCCCGATGCCGGGCGGGTGAAGGTGGCGGAGCGATTCAGCCAGCACCTGGCAGCCGATCTGGCCGTGGTCCACAAGCGCCGGCCGCGGGGTGTGGCCAACCAGGTGGAGGCGTTGCACGTCGTCGGCGACGTGCAAGGCCGCCAGTGCGTGCTGATCGACGACATGATCGACACCGCGGGGACGATCGTGGCGGCGGCCGATCTGCTGGTCGACCGAGGGGCAGCGGAGGTGTGGTGCATGGCCACCCACGCCGTACTGTCCGATCCCGCGGTGGACCGGTTGAAGAATTCGGCGCTGACCAAGGTGGTGGTCACCAACACGCTGCCCATCCCTCCGGACCGGCGGTTCGACAAGTTGGAGGTCCTTTCGGTGGCCAAGCTCATCTCCGATGCCATCGGCGCCGTTTTCGCGGACACTTCCGTGTCGGAGATCTTCGGCGGGGAGAACCTGGCCTGAGCCCTGCAGGGGCGGGCCTGGTGGCCCGGCGGCCGGCGGTGCGTCTATCATGGTGGGCCGTCAGCAGCGGCCGTCCGCGATCGTCGTCCCAGTGAGCGATCGGCAGGCGTGCCCCTGCCCTCGTTTCAGCACCTCTTGAGGAGTCCCCGCATGCCCGAAGTCACCCTCACCGCCGAATCCGGCCGCGATCTCGGATCGAGCTCCACCCGCCGCCTGAGGGCCCAGGGGAAGATCCCCGCCGTCGTCTACGGGCACGGGGCCGACCCGATCCCCGTGGCCGTGGTCGGCCGCGAGTTCCAGATCGCCATGTCCGGCGAGGCCGGCCTCAACACGCTGCTGTCGCTGCAGGTGGACGGCACCGACTTCTTGACGTTGGCCCGTGACATCCAGCACCACCCGTTCAAGAACGTGGTCACCCACGTCGACTTCCAGATCGTGCGGCGGGACGAGGTGATCGCGGCGGAGATCACCATCAACCTGGTCGGCGAGGCGATCGAGGTGCAGCACGGTGACGGCATCGTGGACCAGCAGCTGTTCACTCTGGCCATCAAGGCCAGGCCGGCCGACATCCCCCCCTCGGTGGATCTCGACATCTCCGGCCTGACCATCGGCGCAGCGCTGCACGTCTCGGACATCGCCATCCCGTCCGGCGTCGAGCTCGAGACCGACCCCGACGCCACCGTCGTGGCCGGGCAGCCGCCGCGGGTCCAGGCCACCGCCGAGGAGGAGGCCGCAGCCGCCGGAGTGGTAGTGGCCCCGACCGAAGAGGCCCCGGCCGCCGACGCCGAGTCCGCGGAGAGCTAAGTCCTGCTCCGTCGCCGGGGTGTACCGGTGGACCGGCGAACGGGAACCCCGGTGGACTTCCTCGTGGTCGGCCTGGGCAATCCCGGGGCCGAGTTCGAAGGCACCCGGCACAACGCCGGAGCCGACGCCGTGGCTGCCCTGGCACTCCGCCACGGCGGCCGGCTCAAGTCGGAGAAGGGACTGCGCTCGCTGGCCTGCGAGGTCCGCATCGGGGACCGCCGGGTCCTGTTGGCGGTCCCGCTCACCTACATGAACGAGTCCGGGCTGGCCGTGGCCCCGTTGGTCCGCCGCGCCGGGATCGACCAGGCCGAAGCATCCGGGCCCGAGCGGTCGTCCGCCGACGGAGAGGGCCGGAAGAGGCCCTCTCCCACCTCGGGCGTCGCCTCGCGGCTGATCGTCGTCCATGACGAGCTCGATCTCCCCTCCGGCCGGGTCAAGGTGAAGGCGGGGGGCGGATCCGCCGGCAACAACGGCCTCAAGTCCATCCACAGCCACCTCCACACCAACGAGTACCTGCGGGTGCGCATCGGCATCGGCAAGCCCCCCGGTCGCCAACCCGGCGCCGACTACGTGCTGAAGCGACCCGGCGCGGCCGAGCGGTCACTCCTCGATGTGGCCATCGAGCAGGCAGCCGACGCGGTGGAGGCCATCGCGGGCGAGGGCGTGGAGGCAGCAATGAACCGGGTCAACACCTCGGGCTGAGCCGGACGGGCTAAACGGGACCGAGGGCCGGTGCGCCCGGTACGCTGCCCGGTTGTGGCCGCCGATGTCGATATCGCCATCACGGTGCGGGGCCTCACCAAGTCGTATGGCAAGGTCGAGGCCTTGCGGGGCGTCGACTTCGAGGTCCGGCGCGGCCAGGTGCTTGCCCTGCTCGGTCCCAACGGTGCCGGCAAGACCACCGCCGTCGAGATCCTCGAGGGCTACCGCAAGCGGGAGGGGGGTGAGGTGTCGGTGTTCGGGGTGGATCCCGAACGCAGGTTGCGCAGCCTGCGGGCCAGGGTGGGCATCGTCCTCCAGGAGTGCGCGGTGGACCCGTATCTGACGGTCGCCGAGGCGGTCACCCAACGGGCCGGCCTCTATCCGGAACCTCGTCCGGTGGACGAGGTGATCGATCTGGTGGGGCTCGAGGCCAAGGCCCGTGCCCGGGTCAAGTTGCTCTCGGGCGGGCAGCAGCGCCGGCCCGACCTGGGGCTGGCCCTGGTCGGCAATCCCGAGCTGATCTTCCTCGACGAGCCGACCACCGGCTTCGATCCCTCGGCACGCCGCGAGGCCTGGGACGTGGTCCGGGGCCTGTGCGCCGAAGGGCGCACCGTGGTGCTCACCACCCACTACATGGACGAGGCCCAGGCGCTGGCCGACGCGGTGACCGTCATCGCCAACGGTCGGGTGGTGGCCTCGGGCTCGCCGGACACCCTGGGCGGGCGCGACCACGGGATGACCACCGTCCGCTTCGTGCTCCCCGCCGGCGTGTCGGTCGGTGAGCTGCCACTTCCCGAGGGAGTGGAGCCCCAGCGGCGCGGCGAGTTCGTCGAATTCCGGATCGCCGAGCCCACCGAGGTCCTCCATGCCCTGACCGGCTGGGCGGTCCGGCGCGGCGAGGTGCTCTCGGGGCTTGCAGTCGTGCGACCGTCGCTGGAGGACGTCTACCTCGCCCTGACCGGTGGAGGCCAGCCGTGAACGACCTGCTCATCGTCAAGGACCAGGTGCGCTACGAGCAGAAGGCGTACTGGCGCAACCCGATGGCCGCCGTCTTCACCCTGATGTTCCCGGTGGTCTTTCTGGTGGTGGTGGGCACCTCTGCCGGCGCCACCAGGGTGCCGGGTACCACCCTCAAGTACGATCAGTACATCGTGGTGGCCATGCTGACCTTTGGCCTGATCGCGGCCTGCTACACCAACCTGGGCATGGCCATCTGCATCCGGCGCGAGTCCGGGGTGCTCAAGCGCATGCGGGGGACCCCGATCGCCATCAGTTCCTACGTGGACGGCATCATCGGCAGCGTTCTGATCAACGTGGCGGTGTTGACGGTGGTGGTGGTCGGCATCGGGATGTCCTTCTACCACCTCCACTTTCCATACCACCCGTTGGCCACGGTGGTGACCCTGCTGGTCGCCATCGTCACCTTCTGCGCACTCGGCATGGCGGTGACCATCATCGTCCCCAACGCGGATGCCGCCCCTGCTGTGATCAACGGGATCTACTTCCCCATCGTCTTCATCTCGGGGGTGTTCTACCCACTGAGCAGTGGCTCGGTGCTCTCCCATATTGCCGCCTACTTCCCGATCAGCCACATGATCACCGCCCTGGTGAGCGGGTTCGAACAGGACCCCGGCTCGGGGCTGCGTCCCCGCGATCTCATGGTCATGCTGATCTGGGCCGCCGCCGCCCTGGTGTTCACGGCCCGGCGGTTCCGGTGGGAGCCGAAGCACCGCTGACACCGCGAGCCAGTCGCGGCGATCGCGGCCACCGCCGACACCGCTATCCCCCTCCCGGCGGATCGGACCCGGGTGCGACCCCCGGTACCCTGAGCAGGTGAGCCTCCGCTCGCTCCCCACCCTGTTGCGCAACGAGCCCGCCATGACGCGGGTCATCGGCGCGTCCAATGCCACCCTCGCCGTGGCCACTCCGGCCCAGGCCTTCGTGCTGGCCGGACTGATCCGCCTCGGGACCCGCAGTCCGGTGCTGGTGGTGACGCCGACCGGGGCTGCTGCCGACCAGCTGGCCCACGATCTCGAGGTGTTCTCGACAGCCCCGGCGCCGACTGCCCCAGGGGTCGGTCGGGTCGAGGTGTTCCCGGCATGGGAGACCCTCCCCTTCGAGCGGGTGAGCCCCGACGTGTCGACCATGGGCCGCCGCCTGCGCCTGTTGTGGCAGTTGAGTGGATCCGCGGCTGCCGACGGGACGGACGGCGATGGGCCGGACATCGTGGTGGCCCCGATCAAGGCGGTGCTGCAGCGGCTCGGCCCGTGGCGCGCCGCGGCTCGGCCGGTGAGGGTGGCCAAGGGAGATCGGGTGGTGGTCGAGGCGCTGGTGACCCAACTGGTGACCATGGGGTATCGCCGCGAGTCGATCGTCGAGCACCGCGGGGAGTTGGCGGTGCGGGGCGGGATCGTCGACGTGTTCCCGTCCACTGCGGACGAGCCGGTCCGCATCGACCTGTGGGGCGACGAGGTCGATCGGCTCACCCGCTTCGACGTCGCGGACCAGCGCTCGATCGGAGACGTCGGACCGGTCGAGCTCTTCGGCTGCCGCGAGCTGGTCACCGACGAGCTGACCCGCAAGCGGGCCGCCGAGCTGGTGGGCACCGCCCCGTGGGGACGCCACCAGTGGGAGCGGCTCTCCGACGGCGACCAGTTCGACGGCATGGAGTCGTGGCTCCCGTGGCTGACCGACTCCGAGGAGCTGATCTGCGACCTGCTGGGGGACGACGCAGTCATCGTGCTGGTCGAGCCCCGGCGGGTCCGCGACCGGGCCGGCGAGCTCCTCGACGAGGAGTCGGCCCTGGCCGACGCACTGGCGACCACCTGGGGGCTCGAAGCGGGCGACGGGACGCCGCGGCTGCACGTCCCCTTCGACCGGCTGCTCACCCGGACGGACGCGGGTGTGATCTCGCTGCTGCCCTCCGCCGAAGGCCCGGACGTTCCCTCGGTGGAGAGCAGGGGGTGGGAGCCCATCCTCGGCGATGGGTCCAGGCTGGCCCTGCAGGTCTCCACGCTCACCGGGGCCGGGTACTCGGTGGTGCTCTGCTCGACGACCGCCGGGGGTGCGGAGCGCCTGTCGGGCATCCTGGCCGAAGAGGGAGTCACCGTCCCGGTGGCTGCCGCCCCCAATTCCGCTGCCCCCACCGCTGCCGCTGTCGACCTGACCACCCCGGGTGCCCGCATCGTGGTGGCCACGGTCGACCGGGGCTTCGTGCTCCCGGGCTGCCGCGTGGCCGTCCTGACCGAGTCCGACGTCACCGGAAGGCGCCGCCCCCACCGCCAGGCCCGTACCCGCGCGCGGCCCGTGGACGGGTTCTTCGACGACCTGGCACCGGGCAGCTACGTGGTCCACCGCCAGCACGGGGTCGCCAAGTACGGGGGCATGGTCACCCGGACCATGGGGGGAGCCACCCGCGACTACCTGCTCCTCGAGTACCGGGGGGCCGACAAGCTCTACCTGCCCACCGACCAGATCGAACTGCTCACCCCCTATGCGGGCGGTGACTCGCCGTCGGTGAGCCGCCTGGGCGGGTCCGAATGGCAACGGGCCCGGGGCAAGGCACGTGCTGCGGTGCACGAGGTCGCCGAGGAGCTGGTCGCCCTCTACCGGAAGCGCCTCGAGGTGACCGGCCATGCCTTCGGGCCCGACACCCCCTGGCAGGCCGAGCTCGAATCGTCGTTCCCCTTCATCGAGACCTCCGACCAGCTCCGGGCCATCGAGGAGGTCAAGGCCGACATGGAACGGCCCCAGCCCATGGACCGGCTGGTCTGCGGGGATGTCGGGTTCGGCAAGACCGAGGTGGCCATCCGGGCGGTGTTCAAGGCGGTCCAGGACGGGTACCAGTCAGCGGTCCTGGTGCCCACCACGCTGTTGGCCAGCCAGCACGCCCAGACTTTCGCCGACCGGTATGCACCGTTTCCGGTGAAGGTGGAGCTGCTCAGCCGGTTCCTCACCAACGCCCAGGCGAAGTCGGTCCTGAACGGCCTGGCCGACGGCTCGGTGGACGTGGTGGTGGGGACCCACCGGCTCCTCGGTGAGGACGTCGCCTTCAAGAAGCTCGGCCTGCTGGTGGTGGACGAGGAGCAGCGCTTCGGGGTGACCCACAAGGAGTCGATCAAGGCGATGGCCGACGGTGTCGACGTGCTCACCCTCACCGCCAGCCCCATCCCGCGCACCCTCGAGATGGCCCTCACCGGCATCCGCGACCTGTCGATGGTCAACACCCCGCCGGCGGCCCGCCGCCCGATCCTCACCCACGTGGGCGAGTTCGAGGAGGCGGCCGCTTCCGAGGCAATCCGCCGAGAGCTGTTGCGTGAGGGCCAGGTCTTCTACGTCCACAACCGCGTCCAGGACATCGACGCGGTGGCCGAGCGGGTGCACCGCATGGCCCCCGAGGCACGGGTCGCGGTCGCCCACGGCCAGATGGACGAGGGGTCCCTCGAGAAGGTCGTGTTCGACTTTTGGGAAGGTGCTTACGACGTGCTGGTGTGCACCACCATCATCGAGTCGGGCATCGACATGCCCACGGTCAACACCTTGGTGGTGGACCGGGCCGACCTGTTGGGACTGGGACAGCTCCACCAACTACGCGGCAGGGTTGGCAGGGCCGGCCAGCGGGCCTACGCCTATCTCTTCCACCCGGTCGACAAGGTGCTCTCCGAGCACGCCTACGAGCGGCTCCGCACTATCGGCGACCACACCGAGTTGGGATCGGGCTTCAAGATCGCACTGCGCGATCTCCAGATCCGGGGTGCGGGCAACCTGCTGGGGCGCGACCAGACCGGCCACATCGCGGCCATCGGCTACGACCTCTACGTGCAGATGGTGTCCGAAGCGGTCTCGGAGTTGAAAGGCGAGCCCCGGCCCCAACCGGTGGACCTCTCGCTCGACCTTCCGGACGTCGCCCACATACCTGCGACCTACGTGGAGGCCGAGGACGTCCGCCTCGAGGCCTACCGGCGGTTGACCGGGGTGCGAACGGTCGAGGCGCTCGAGGACGTGCGCACCGAGTGGGAGGACCGGTTCGGCCCGGTGCCGACACCTGCGGCCGCCCTGCTGGACGTGGCCCGGCTGCGAGTCGAGTGCCTTCGCCTGGGGATCACCGACCTGGCGGTCGCCGTCCCTCGACGTGGCGGATCCACCGGGGGACCGGGAGGAGCCGCGGGGCCCCGCTCCACCGTCAAACTGTCGCCGATCACCCTGCCGGCCTCGGCGGAGGTCCGACTGCGCAGGTTGGCCCCCGGCGCCACCTACCAGCCCGATCTCCACCGGCTGCTGATCCCGATGGCCCCCCCGGCCACCGGAGGGGAGTACGCACCCGGCCTGGTCTCCTTGCTCGCCGAGCTGGTGCCCGTGGACGGGTAGCTGACCGGCCCCGCCTGCGGGCGGTTCGGTGACGACCTGGTCCGCGGAACAGACATGGTGGTCGATCCCCATTAGCATCACCGCCGTGAAACGCCTCCTCTCCGGCACGGTCATCGCCCTCGTCGTGCTCGCGGCCGGCGGCCTTTCCTCGGCCTGCGAAGCGGTTCCCTATGCGGCATCGGCCAACGGGACCACCATTTCGGTGGGCACCCTCAACGCCCAACTGAGCATCCTCGAGAACACGGTCGCGGGGGCATGCCTCGTGCAGTTGGAGAACCCCCGGCTCACCGGCAACTCGGGCCAAGGGGTCGGAGGCCCGGGCACCTACACCATGGCCTTCGCCAATGACGTGCTCAAACGCCAGGTGGGCGACCTGCTGGCAGCGCAGTACGCCTCATCCAAGGACATCACCGTCTCGCCCCCTGACCTCACCATGTCGAAGTCCGACTTCGAGGCGACGCTGGACGGGGAGATCAACGCAGCAGTGCAGCAGGCGACTGCGGCGGGGACCGTGTCCTACTGCCAGCTGGCCAGCGGGGCGAACATGACCGGAGCCCAGCTGCTGGCCGGGCTTCCCGCCGATGTGCGGGCCGATCAGATCCGCAATCAGGCGGTGTACGAAAGGATCCTTGCCCACGGTGCCGATCTCTCGGACCGTGCGGTGCTCGCCTACTACCTCTCCAACCAGGCTGAGTTCACCCTCGCCTGCGTCAGCGTCATCGCGACCGACACCCAGGCCCACGCCGACGACCTCGTCGCCCAACTGAACGGGGGAGCCTCCTTTGCCGCCGTGGCCAAGGCCAGCTCACTCGATTCCCAGACCGCACCGAACGGAGGTGCCCTCGGGTGCAACAACACCCAGGCGCAGGTGAAGCAGGCCCTCCAACTGCAGGCGATCACCGTGGGCGCGCCGGTGCCGCCGGTGCAGGACCCCAGCACCGGGCAGTGGATCATCTACGAGGTGACCAGCCAGACGGTCGCACCTCTGTCGGCGGCGACCTCGGTGGTCCGCCGCGAGCTACTGCAGACCGCCTCCAACGTGAGCCGGGTGAGCAAGGAGGTGGTGTCCTTCGCCCGCCACTCGGAGGTGTCGGTCAATCCGCAGTACGGGACCTGGCATGCGTTGACCATCTTCGCCCCCCCGCCGCCGCCCCCCCAGTACCTGCTCGCCGCCGCCTCGGGCGCATCGACCACTGCATCCTCGCTGAGCATCAATGGAGCAGGTGTCGGGGGCGCGTCCGGTACGTCCACTACGACCGGCGGAGGTTGAGCCGGTCGGTGCGCCGGTCGCCATGACGTACCGAACTCCCCCCGACACCCCCCGGATCGACGTGGTGGGGCTGGGACCGGCCGGGCCCGAGCTGATCACCGCCGAAGCGCTGGCGCTCATGGCAGAGGCCACCGCACTCTTCGTGCGTACGACCCGGCACCCGGCTGCAGCCGGCATTCCCTCCGCACGCTCGTTCGACCACCACTACGAGCAGGGCGACACCTTCGACGAGGTCTACCGGTCCATCGTCGACGACCTGTTGGCCGCGGCGGTCGAGGAGCGCGCAGTGGTCTATGCGGTGCCCGGCTCGCCGACGGTTGCCGAGCGCACCGTGGCCCTCTTGCGACACGAGCAGGTGGTGATCCGAGGGGAGGTGACCCTCGTCGTGCATCCGTCGGTCTCCTTCCTCGACCTGGCCTTTGCCCGGTTGGGGGTGGATCCGGTGACCTCGGGAGTGCGTGTGGTCGACGGCGGGTCCTTCGTCGTCGAGGCGGCGGGGGAGCGGGGGCCACTGCTGGTGGCGCAGTGCTGGACGACCTCGGTGCTGTCGGACATCAAGCTCTCGGTGGACTCACCCCCGACCGCACCGGTGACCGTCCTCCATCATCTCGGTCTGGCAGACGAGCGGGTGTGGGAGGTGTCGTGGGACGAGCTGGACCGCTCGTTCGAGCCGGACCATCTGACTTCGTTGTGGATCCCGCACCTGGCGGCACCGGTGGCGCGCGAGCTCATGGACCTTGACGAGCTGGTACGCACGCTGCGACAGCGCTGCCCCTGGGACCGGAAGCAGACCCACGGATCGCTCGCCCGCCACCTCCTCGAGGAGAGCTACGAGGTGCTCGAGGCCATCGACGCCGTGGCCGCGGTGGATGCCCTCGTGGTCGTCGCCGGCGACCTCGAGGAGCGCGCCGTGGCCCACCTGGAAGAGGAGCTCGGCGACCTTCTCTTCCAGGTCTACTTCCATTCCACCCTGGCGGCAGAGGCCGGCAGGTTCACGCTGGCCGACGTGGCCCGCGGAGTCCACGACAAGTTGGTCTCCCGCCATCCCCACGTGTTCGGCGACGTGACGGCGGACACGGCCGAGGAGGTGGCGGCCAACTGGGAGGCCCTGAAGAAGGCAGAGAAGAACCGGACCAGCGTGACCGAGGGCATACCGGCCGCACTGCCGGCGCTGACCCTGGCCGCCAAGCTGCAGCGCAAGGCGCTGGCCATCGGGATGGTGGTCCCCACCCTGGCCGACGAGGCCCTGCGGGTGGCCGACGGTGTGTCCAGGCTGGCCGGGTCCGATCCCGCCGCCGGCGACTCGGGCGCGTACGGTGCTGGAGCACCGCCCGATGGGATCGCCGACGGTGAAGGTGGGCCCGCATATCGGGCGGCCGAGGTCGGCGAGCTGCTCTTCTCGCTGGTCAACCTGGCACGCAGTCTCGGGGTGGACCCGGAGACAGCGCTCCGGTCCAGGGCCGCAGCGTTCCGCTCCTCGGTCGAGGAGAAGGGCTCACCGAGTCGGGCGGCGAGCCTGCCATCGGCTGCGGAATTATGAGAATTCCCAGGTCCAGGTAGTTGTGGGTGGTAACTTTTCTCACACCGGCAACAGGAGAAACAGCGCACAGTGAGCTTGATCGAACAGGTAATCGGCCGGGAGGTCCTCGACTCCCGTGGCAACCCCACCGTCGAGGTCGAGGTCATCCTCGACTCCGGTGCGCTCGGCCGGGCAATCGTCCCTTCGGGCGCCTCCACCGGGTCGTTCGAGGCGGTGGAGCTCCGCGACGGCGACGATCGCTACGGGGGCAAGGGCGTCCGGACCGCGGTGGCCAACGTCAACGGTGAGATCGCGGACATCCTCTATGGCTTCGACGCTCTCGATCAACGGGGTGTCGACCTGTCGATGATCGATGCCGACGGCACCCCCAACAAGGGTCGCCTCGGGGCCAACGCCATCCTGGGTGTGTCGCTGGCCACCGCCAGGGCCGCCGCCGACGAGTTGGACCTGCCCCTCTTTCGGTACGTCGGCGGTTCGGACGCACACGTGCTGCCGGTTCCGATGATGAACGTGGTGAACGGGGGGGTGCACGCCGACAACTCCATCGACCTGCAGGAGTTCATGATCATGCCGGTGGGTGCGGCCTCCTTCTCCGAGGCGCTGCGCTGGGGCGTGGAGACCTATCACGCCCTGGCCCGGGTGCTCAAGGAGCGCGGTCTGTCCACCGCAGTGGGCGACGAAGGCGGCTTCGCACCGAACCTCTCCTCCAACGAGGACGCGGTCCGGATCCTCGTCGAGGCGATCGAATCGGCGGGTCGGGTGCCCGGCGAGGACATCGCTATCGCGATGGACCCTGCCGCCAGCGAGCTGTTCGAGGATGGCCGCTACGTGCTGGCCGGTGAGGGCCGGGCGCTTTCCTCTGCAGAGATGGTCGAGTACTGGGTCGACCTGGTCGGTCGCTACCCCATCGTGTCCCTCGAGGACGGCATGGCCGAGGACGACTGGGACGGCTGGGCGGCGCTGACCGAGCAGTTGGGCGACAAGGTCCAGCTGGTGGGAGACGACCTCTTCGTCACCAACGAGGAGCGGCTGCGGCGGGGCATCGACGCTGGTACGGCCAATGCGATCCTGATCAAGGTGAACCAGATCGGCTCGTTGACCGAAACGCTGGGAACCATGTCGTTGGCCACCCGTTCGGCCTACGCGTGCGTGATGTCGCACCGGTCCGGCGAAACCGAGGACACCACCATTGCGGACCTCGCAGTGGCCACCAACTGCGGCCAGATCAAGACGGGCGCACCGGCCCGGTCGGATCGGGTGGCCAAGTACAACCAGCTCCTGAGGATCGAGGAGATGCTCGGGGAGTCGGCTGGCTTCCGCGGGGGCGACGCCCTGGCGGCGCGGAGTGCCGCTCCATGAGTGCTCGGTTGCATGCCCGCTCCAAGGCGTCCACGCGGGCGGCAAAGGCCTCTGCCAAGCCGGCCAGGGCCTCTGCGAGACCGGCTGCGCGGTCTGCCAGACCGCCGATCAGGTCTCCAAGGCCGGCCACCCGTGGCGGGCGCCCCGCCCCGGCCAGGCGCAAGAGCCCGGTCACACCGGTCAGGAGCCGCAAGGTACCGGGCCGCACGGGTCCCGGCCGGACGACCAAGCCGGGCAGTGCCCGGAAGCAGGCGCAGGCGTCGCACGCTGTCCGTCGGAACAGGGTCCCGGTGGCGTTGGCCGCACTCTTCGCGGTGGTCGTGCTGGCCACCAGCTTTCCGCTCTCCGGCCTCCTGGCGCAGCACCGGCAGCTGTCCGCGGCTACCGCCCAGCTCACGCAGCTGCAGCGTCAGAACAGCCAGTTGGCGGTGAAGCAGCGCCAGTTGAGCTCCACCGCGGAGATCAAGCGGCTGGCCCGCCAGGACTATCAGCTGGTGTCACCCGGGCAGACCCTCTACGACATCCTCCCTGCGGCCGGGCAGACCGCCTCCACCTCGCCGGGAGGCGCGTTGACAGGAGACCCGGGCAACCAGCCCTTGGTGGCGCCGGCCAATGCGCCGGCCATGTCACCGGACCCCGGCCTCCCACAAGCACCGGCGGTGACCGGATCGGGAACATCGTCCTCGGCGACACCGGGGGGTGGCAGTCCCTCTGGATCGGGGAAGTCCGGCGCCTCCTTGGCCGGAGGAACCGGTGGGACCCAGGTCCCGTCGAGCTTCTGGTCCCGGGTGACCAACACCCTCGAATTCTGGAAGTGACCTCGAAGGCGTCGGTCGAACCCGGCGCGGGCAGCTCCGGCGAACGCAGCGCCAGCGAGCGCGGTGCGGCCGTGGCAGACGATCAGGCCGTGGCCGAACTGCTGGGACGCACGCCGTCAGGGGAGTTCGAGGTCGTGGTCCGTGCCGGCGACGGGACCCCGGCGGTGATCGCCAACGCACCGTTTCTGTTCGACGGCACGCCCATGCCCACCCGGTACTGGCTGGTCGACGCCCATCTGCGCGAGGAGGTGAGCAGGCTCGAGTCCCAGGGTGGCGTGCGCCGGGCCGAGGCAGCGGTACCGGCCGAGCGGATCGCCGCCGCCCATGCCGAGTACGCCGCGGAGCGCGATGCGCTGATCGGTGCCAGCCACCAGGGCCCACGGCCCTCGGGGGGGGTGGGGGGCACCCGGCAAGGGGTCAAGTGCCTCCACGCACACCTGGCCTGGTGGCTGACCGGTGCCGACGATCCGATCGGTCAGTGGACGGCCGAGCAGATCGGGCTCCATCCGGCCTGAGCGGTGGGTGGTCATCCCCTGGATGCCGTGGTAGCAAGGACGGATGGTTCTGGACGGACGGGTAGCCGCAATCGACTGCGGCACCAACTCCACCCGTCTGCTGGTCGCCGAGGCCGACGGCACGCCTGTCGAACGTCTGATGCGGATCACCAGGTTGGGGGAGGGGGTTGACTCGACCGGCTCACTCTCTCCCGTGGCCGTCGACCGCTGCCTGCGGGTGCTGCAGGAGTACCGGGGGGTCATGGAGAGGTTCGGAGTGGAGCGGGGCCGGTTGGCGGCGACATCGGCGGCACGGGACGCTTCGAACGGGCACGAGTTCCTCGAGGCCGCCGGTGAGGTGACCGGGTTTCGCCCCGAGCTGTTGGCCGGCTCCGAGGAAGGAAGGCTGTCACTGGCCGGAGCGGTCGCCGACATCGGGCCCGGTGAGGGCCCGTTCCTCGTGTTGGACATCGGTGGCGGTTCCACCGAGCTGGTCACCGGAAGCGACCCGGACGATCCTGAGCTGGTGGCGGTGTCCCTGCAGCTCGGCTGCGTGCGGGTCACCGAGCGGTACCTGCTGAGTGATCCGCCGACCGTCGACGAGCTCGGCACCGCCGAGGCGATGATTGCCGAGGCGCTGGAGCAGGCCATCGCGGATCACCCGAGGTTTCTGGCCTCCCACCGGCTGGTGGGTCTGGCCGGCACGGTGACCACGCTTGCGGCGCTCAACTTGGGGCTGGACCGGTACGACAGGCATCGGATCCATCACTCCACCCTTGCCGCCGGCGAGGTCTTTGACTGGTACCGGGCGCTGGCGTCGGAGGTTCGTGCCGCTCGGCTCGATCGCGCCGGCATGGTCCCTGGTCGTGAGGATGTGATCGTGGGAGGGGCGATGATCCTGTCGGCGGTGATGACCCGGTTCGGCTTCGACGAGTGCCTGGTGTCGGAAGCGGACATCCTCGACGGCATGGTGGCCAGCTTGCTGATCAGAAACTGACCGATCAGAAAGTGACCGATCAGGCGGTGACGGCCACCGGTGTCGCCACCGTGGCCAGGCCACATGCCCCGGTGACCCGCTCGATGAACCTGTCGGTGGAGCCGTACTCGTCCTCAGCATAGGATTGTCCCTGGGTGCTGAAGGCGTCGTGGGCAGACGGCTCGAGCAGGGCCTCGACGCACCAGGTGAGCTCGGCCGGATTGGCGAACCACAATCCGCCGCGACCCCGTTGGGCGTGCTCCCTGGCCCGGCTGTCGTGCGCAACCACGACCGGGGTGCCGTACAGAAGTGAGTCGACGCACCGACGCGCGAACAGCCGTCCCGGGCGCAGGTCGATGGTGACCCGCGCCCACGCCATCAGGCGGGCCATGTCGCTCGAGCGCTCGATCGGCCAGCCCGAGTTGACGCGGCCTTCGTGCCAGGCGAAGAAGCCGTCGGTATGGGCGATTCCGACCGGCCTGTCGGGAAAGGTGAACTTGATCAGGCGGCTCAGATCGGTCTCCTCCTCGTCCTCGTCGATGCTCGCGACTCCGGTCAGGACGAGGATGTAATCGGTGTCGCCCACCCAGGTGTTCGGCTCACTGAGGGCACTGGAGTTCGCCGCCAGTGGTGCGCCGATCCGATGGACGGCCTCCGGGCGTCCGTGGTGCTCGACGATGGACAGTCGCTCTGACTCGGTCACCGCCAGTATCGAGTCCGCACGGTCGAAGACCCGGTCGAAATGGGGGAACGCGAGACTGTCGGCGTTGGACCCCAGCGCCACCAGTGTGACCGGTAGATCCCCGTGGTGTCGGTCGACGGCGGCAAGGGCGCCGACGTTCTGGTGCCCGACGATCACCACCCGATCTGGCAGGAGGTCGGCCAGCACTTCGGAGGCGCCCTGCCATGGTTCGATCAGGTCCCTGTCGAGGAGGGCCGAGAGCTCGACCGACATGGGAACGTCGCGTGCCGGGTTCGCCTCCGAAATTCCTTCGACCAGCAGATCCCGACGGAGTTCCGAGGAGAGATCGACCGGTGTGCCGAGGTGGTGCACGGTGAAAACACTGTCGCTGGCCGTGCCCGCAGGCGTGCCCTCGGGCGTGATGACGTGGACGTCGGCCACACATGCCAGGGCGCCCGCCACCTGGCGAGTGATCCAGCCCTCTTCGGTCTTGGATTCCCAATGGGCGGCGAGGACCGTGACCACCGGGCGTGAACGTGCCCGATCGACGGGCGACGTCGCCGTCATGCGGGCAGGGTGGCGGGAGGCCGACTGGTCCGGTGGTCCGAGCTCATCGTGTAGTGGCGGTGTCCCCGGTGCCCGTCTTGGACGTTCGCCGCCCGTTCGGTGCCGCAGCAGCCGGCGGGTCGAGGTGGAGCCACACGGCGAGCTTGGCTTGATTGCGGGCTTCGGCCACTTGGCGATCGACCATGTCCTGGTTGAGCTGTTGGCACCGAAAGGTGAGCTCGTCACAGCGGCGCTCGAGGCCCTCGTTCACCCGTACCAAGTGGGCAAGGAGGTCGCGCTCCTTGCGGAAGTATGGACCCAGCACCCGGTAGGTGAGGCGGCCGAAGAGCGTCACGATCCTCCCGCGCGGGCCACCGCCGGCATCGGCCGGATCGAAGGAGTCAGGAAGGGCCCAGTGGCCGTGGAGGTACTCGAGCGAGGTCCGGTTCCGGATCTGCTCGTTCTCCTTGTTCGTTCTCACCTGGTCGGGCGCCAGGGGCTCCCAGCGAAGCACCTGGCGCTCGGCCCTCAGGCGTTCGAGGAACTCCTCGGGGTCCAGTGGCGGTTTTCCCACGTTGTGGCTCTCCTCATCTCGGCCATGCCGCCCGCCATCGTTGACGGTTCCGTGCCAACTCACTACGACCGACTGACCTGCACTGTTGCCGCGACCTGCAGCTCGGCAACCTCGGCCGAAGGCACGTGTTCGTCGTTCATTGCCCTCCGACGTTGGCCGGGGCCAGCTCGCTGCCGGCTGGGTGGGCAGATTCTACTCGCAACCGGACAGGCGCCCGGGGACGTCCGATCGAGGTACGGCTCATGGAATTGCACCATGGTAATCTTCGCCGGATTGTGCGGAGAACACGTCTACCCGGCTCCGGACCGCAGGCATCGTCGCCGATCCGGCAAGGAGCCCCACCAACCACGGGCGACCGGGCCGGTTGTCCCGAGCGAAGGGCTTCTGATGGCGATCGGTGACGGGGCGTTGGACCCGCAGGGTGGAGCCGACACGCCGGAGGGCATCGGACCGCTTGTCGCCGCATTGGGGTGGATGTCCGATCGGTTGGCCAGTTTGGACCAGACTCCCGAATCCGCCGAGGGAGGCCAGCTGTCGTGGGGCAACGACGCCGGCGCGTTCCCGCCCGACTACTGGCACTGGATCCATCTCCGCAACCAGTACCGCCTCGAGCACGTTGAATCGCTGCCGCCCGATGACCTCCCGACAGTGGGACCACTGCTCAGCATCGTCGTCCCGGTCTATCGACCGTCGCTCTGGTACTTCCGCGAGTGCGTCCAGTCGGTCGTCAGCCAGTCCTATCAGAACTGGGAGCTCTGCCTGTGCGACGACGGGTCCAAGGATCCGGAGTTGACCGATGCGATGGCCGAGTTCGCGGCCGCCGATTCCCGGATCAAGACCCTGGCCCTCGATCGGAACGGCGGGATCTCCCGGGCGACCAATCGGGCGCTGGCGGCAGCCACTGGGGAGTTCGTAGTTCTTCTGGATCACGACGATGTGATCGAGGAAGGCGCATTGGCAGAGATCGCCGCGGTGATCGCCGCAGAGGACGACGTCGACGTCATCTACTCCGACGAGGACAAGCTCGACGAGTTGGATCGACCCTTTCAGCCCCATTTCAAGCCCGATTGGGACCCGGACCTCTTGCTCGCCTATCCCTATCTGGGCCATGTGACGGCCATCCGTCACGACGTGCTGAAGCACATCGGCGGTTTCCGGCCCGAATTCGATGGCAGCCAGGACTACGACGTGATGCTCCGGGCCACCGAACTTGCCCGGCGGGTGGTCCACATCCCCAAGGTTCTCTATCACTGGCGGGTTGTGGCCGGCTCTGCAGCCGGTGACACTGATGCCAAACCCTGGGCCCACCTCGCCAGTCGCCGGGTGCTCGAGGACACCGTGATCCGACGCGGACTCGACGCGGCCGTCGAGGCGGGACCGTTCCAGGGCGCGTATCACGTGCGTCGGCGGATCCGCGGCACGCCGACGGTGAGCGTCATCATCCCGTTCCGCGACCAGGCGGCGTTGACGGTGGCCTGCCTCGACTCCTTGGAGCGGGACCCTGGTTGCGAGATCACCGAGGTCGTGCTCATCGACAACGGGAGCACCGAGCCCGAAACCCGCGAGCTTCGGCGGCGGCTGGGGATGCGGCCGGCAACGCGAGTCCTCGACTACCCCGACGCCTTCAACTGGGCGGCGATCAACAACATGGCGGCTGCCACGTGTGACACGGACATGTTGCTCTTCTTGAACAACGACATCGAGGCGACCTCGCAGGGATGGCTCCATGCTCTGGTCGAGCTGGGTCAACGCCCGGAGACCGGAGCAGTCGGGGCCCGGCTCGTCTACCCCGACGGAAAGCTGCAACATGCCGGAGTGGTCCTCGGGCTGGGTGGAGTGGCCAGCCACCTCTTCATCGGCATGCCAAAGGGACACCGGGGTTATTTCGCCTGGGATCAGCTCGTGCGAAGCTACAGCGCCGTCACAGCGGCGTGCATGCTGGTCAGGCGGAACGTCTTCGAAGAGATGGGTGGGTTCGACGAGGCGTTCGCCGTGGGTTTCAACGATGTCGACTTCTGCATCCGCTTGGGCCAAGCCGGCTACCGCCTGCTTTTCACACCCCACGCGGAACTAACCCACTACGAGTCGGTTTCTCGCGGCCTGTCCGGGTACTACCGTGACTACCAGGAGTTTCTTGCCCGGTGGACCGAAGTGCTGCGAGCGGGTGATCCCTGCTACAACCCGAACCTGGGCCGACTCGAACAGTGGTGCCCGCTGCGGCCGCCCGATGAGGACGAGCGATGGCTGGCGTTGGTCGGGGGACTGGTCCAAGTGGCTCCGACCGAGGAAGGTGCCGACCCCGGCCAGACCCTTGCGACGGCGACGACGGCCGACGATGGCTTAGCCGAAATGGCCTGATGGCTTAATGCGACGACCTGTCCTCCTGGCTGCCGCTACAGCGATGGCGGTGGCGGGCAAATCGCCTGCCACCGTGAGGCGCGGGCCGATCGTGTGCCCCGGAACGGCGCCGTGAGCTCCGGCGCTTCGTCCACTGACTTGGGCGGCACGGCAATGGGAGGGGAGATCTATCCCCGGAGTGTCGTGTTCGTGATCGGGATGTACGAAAGCGGCCTCGAGATCGTGGCCGAGGAGCTGCACCTCCTGGGACTTCGCCGGGTGGCTTCGACGAGCGGGTCAGAGGGCCCTCCTCCTGCGGTAGCGGAGCTCTCCCGATTCTCCGACGAGCTCCTTGGCGATCTGGGGGCAACATGGGACGAGCCTGTGCTCTTGCCGCGTCTCGAACTCTGGCGGCGGCTTGCGAATCGGGAGGAGGAGGCCCGCAGCGTGTTCGCGCAAGCCTGCCAGGTCGAGTCCGAAGACGAAGGCGGCCCGAACCCGTGGGTCTGGGCTGATCCTCGGAACGTCATCCTGGCCCCGTTCTGGATCAGGGCCCTGGACCTGGCGGCGTCGGTCGTCCTGGTCCACCGTCGCCCCGCCGAGGTGGCAGCGGAGGTTTCCGCCAAGGAAGACCTCACGTTCGACCGGGGACTGGTGCTCTGGGACGGGTACAACCGTTCGGCCCTCAGTCTGTGGGAGGAAGTGACGGGGATCATCGTCGGCATCGAGACGCTCGAGAACGATGTGCCCGCAGGCGTGGAACGCCTGCGGGAGTATCTCCGAGGCATGGGTGTCGATTCGACCGAGGAGCAGGCCGACTCCGCGCTGACGGCATTCCGCGGACTCGATCAACGGCGTCGAGAGCTACCCGATTCCGAGCTCCCGAATAGGTTTCGGGTGCTGGATCGGGTACTCAGCCAGGCCGAACTTACAACCTCCGCCGATACCGAGGCGATGGTCCAAGGGTTCGCCAGCTACTACAACGAAGCCTACTACACCCAGTACGGAAGCGAGGGTGGCGCACCGTATCGGCCGGGCGAACCGCAGTGGACCGGGTTCTTCTCGACGGTGGCGGACAGGATCAGGGACGATATCGGGCCGGAGTCCGTGCTCGACGCGGGCTGTGCCATCGGGTTCCTGGTGGAGGCCCTGCGGGCCCGGGGTGTGCAGGCTTGGGGCATCGACGTGTCGGACTGGGCGATCTCCCAGGTGCCACCGTCTGTCGGACCCTTCTGTTCGGCTTCCTCGCTCACCGAGGAGATCAGCGGCCACTACGACCTGGTGACGATCATCGAGGTCATCGAGCACATGCCCGAGTCGGCCGCCGGACCGGTCATCGCCAACGTAACCCGCCATGCCGAGTCGGTGCTGTTCTCTTCGACGCCGGACGGCTTCGAAGAAGCCACCCACATCAACGTCCGGACACCTGACCATTGGGCCCGCCTGTTTGCGGCCAACGGGTTCTTCAGGGATTTCGGATACGACGCCACCTACCTGTCGCAGGATGCAGTCCTCTTCCGGCGTGGCTCGCCCGAGATGAGCGCACTCATCGTGGGGTACGAGCAGACCATGTGGAGCGAGCGCAAACGCTTGTTTGGACTACTCGACGAGAGTGCCCGTCAACGAAGTGCACAGGCCTCGACCATTGGCGATCATGTCGAGCGCTCCGAGCTCCTCGAACGGAATCTCGACATGAGATCAACCGAGGTCGACGACCTCACCTGCACGTTGCAGGAGCTCGAACGGCGTCGTCGTGCCGAATCGCTCACTGCTGAAGCGGCGGTCCTCCACCGTGATCTGGAAATCGCCGGCCTGAAACGGGAGCTCGAGGATGTCCGCAACCTGGCCGACGCCTTGACGACTCAGGTCTTGCAGATGGAGTCGACGATGGCAGTTCGCTACCACGCCAGCCTTCGTCGTTTCTGCGGATGGCTTCGACGAACGAGGTGGCCGCAGGACTGAATGTGCTTCCGAGCCAGCGCTCGACCCGGCGCCTACTTCACGAGAGCGACCGAGATGGTGGGTGCCGGATCGCCTCCGCTCCGCTGCAGGTAGAGCTGGCGGGCTGGGCCGTAGCCGTGCCATTGGAGGCAGTTTCCGACCCCGACGTAGACCTGGCTGCCTACACGCGAAAGTGTGTTGAACTGGATGAAGTGCCCCGGTGAGGTGCCAGGCGCGTCCGTGACGGTGAACGACGAGGTGCCGAAGGCCGCCGGGGTGTTCAGCTCCAGCCAGCTGTACGACGTCGACGAGATGCCGGGGGGCAGATCCAGGGTGAGCAGCTCACCTCGCACCCGAGCCGCGCTATCCACGCTTCCGATGGCGCTCCCGTCAACGACCGGGTGGGTCCTTCCATCCTGCGTCACGACCGTCGTCAACGAGGTCCTACCAATAGTGCCAGAGTCCGTC
>JADGOE010000083.1 GCA_017883135.1 Acidimicrobiales bacterium | reverse complement strand
ACGGCCGCACCCTGGGCGAGTTGGAATCGGGGTTGGACATGACCCGCTTCGGTGTCATGAAGCACTTGCGCCTGCTCGAAGACGCGGGCCTCGTGGTCACACGGCGTTCTGGCCGGAAGAAGTTCCACTTCTTGAACCCGGTCCCGATCCGCCTGATCCACGACCGGTGGATCGACAAGTACACGGAAACCTGGGCGGCAGCGCTCAGCGACCTCAAGCACGGACTGGAGAGCACCATGGAGAAGGTCTTCGAGATCTACATCCGCACCAACCCCGAACGGCTCTGGGAGGCGATCACCGACCCCGAGATCCGGAGCAAGTACAACTTCGGCGCCGGGGTCAGGTCGGACCCCCGGCTCGCGGGTGATCTTGAGCACATCAGCGACCGCCGAGGCCGGCCAGCTCCTCGGCGAAGGCGAGGTCCTCGAGGTTGATCCTCCGCACCGACTCGTCCACACCATGGTCGCACTCTGGAGCGACGAGGTGAGGAGCGAAGGTGCCTCGAGGGTCACATGGGAGATCGAGCCGGTCGGTGACTCATGCCACTTGACCGTGACCCACGACGAGCTCCGCGAAGGAGCGAACAGCGAGCTCTACGGTGGCTGGCCGATGATCCTCTCAGGGCTCAAGACATGGCTCGAGACGGGTGAGCTGCTCACTACGCCGGGATCGCTGAAGTACGGCTGAGCCGAGTGTCGCCACGGTGTCCGTATCTGGTTGGACGCCACCCTCGGGCAATCGCCTCAAGTCGGTGTTTCGAATCGCCGATAACACTCCGTGTGTGAACGCCGAGTGGCAAAGAGCCCCCGCAAGACGCTGAACGAACGACGGCTGGCAGACACGGGGGACCCGCGTTCCGAATCCGGGCGGCCGACCGCCGGGGTCCGCCCGGCAGCGGGCGGCAAGGTTGGACTCTCCGGGGAGCTGATCCGCCTCGCCTACCTGTGCCAGGCCGGGGTCCTGACGGACGCAGAATTCGAGGCAGCCAAGGCTCGCACCCTCGCCCGGTTCGAGGTCCACCCGGCAAACGATCGAGACTGCATCACCAGCTGAGATCTGGCTCCGCGCAACGGCGGTGAGCTCTGGCGGTGGGGGTCTGCGGACCCCCAGACGGAGACGCCCCTGGGGCGTCCTGCAACCACCTCAGAGCTGGAAGTGCCGGAAGAACGCCCAGATCCGGCTCGTCGCGTCTATCTCGAAGGTGGTGTGCCCGACGAACGCACTGATCGCCTGGCTGAACTTGCTGCCGGGCCAGGCGTGCCCGCCTCCGAGGACGATGTAGAACTCGACGCTCGTCCCGGTCGGGCACTCGTAGCTGCGGAGGACGATCTGGCTTGCGATCCTTGCATCGGTCGAACGTGGATTGCAGCCGTCTTTGACCGCCCATGCCTGCACAGTGGCGGGATAGCCGGATCCGTGCAGGTCGACCAGCTGGGTGGTGGTGGTCGTTGAGGAGGTCGCCGATCCTCCGTTGCCGAGTACCCGATTGAGCGTGGCCGCGCCCAGCCCGCCATTGAAGTAGAGGATCGGGTCGGCGGTGCCATGGAACGTGATGATCGGGACACGGCGGGTCGGATGACACGGGGTCGGGAGCTGCAGCCCGGACACGGCGGCGATGGCGGCGAACCGACTCGACATCTTGCAGGCCAGCAGCGACACCATGAAGGAACCATCGGAGAGCCCGCTGGCGTAGACACGGGAGGTGTCGATGCACAGGCTCGACTCCAACTGATCCAGCACGGCGGCTGCGAAGGCAAGGTCGGGATTGGGCGTGATGCTGGCAGATGTGGTCCACTGCACGGGAGTGCGGGTGCCGTTGGGGAACGCGACGATGAACCCATCTTTCTGGCCGAGTGCCCCGAACTGCGAGTTGACGGAATGGAGGACGGCCCCTTCAGAGAGGCCATGGAAGTCGACCACCAGGGGACGTGGGATCGACGAGCCGGCTGCAGCCTTGGCGCCTGAGCTTGCCGCTGCCACGGTCGGACTTGCTGTGGTCGGAGCAGGAGTGGTGAGGAGATACCACCGTGAGGTGCCATCGACCTCGATGTCCTGGCGTTGATTGGTCACCGGGGCTTCCGGAGGGGTGGCGCAGCCGGAGGACGGTACCGGAGATCCGGTCGCCATCTTGAGCGCCGTGTTCGGCGATGCCGACCGCTGCGCCGAGTTGGCGGTGGCCGAGGTGGAGCAGCCGGCGCACACCATCACCAGCGCCAGCACGGTGGCCGCGGCCCGAGGGGCCCACTTCATTGGAGGCGTGGTCACCATGAACAGTAGAGAAGCACACGGCGAGTGGCATGGCCAGCCGGGCAGGCTCCTCGTTCGCTCGGAGGGAAGTCGACCACCGGTACCTGCAGGACGATGTCGGGAGGTCGGCCGATCGCCGGTGTTCAGCCCCCTGACTCAGCCTCCTCGGCCAGCGAGAGCCACTGCTCCTCGGCCTCGTCGAGTGCGGCCTGGGCCTCGGCAAGATCGCCCCCCAGCCGGGTCATCTCCCCGTGGTCCGCCGCGCCGGTCAAGGTTTCGGTGACCCGGTCCCGCTGCCGCTGCAGCCGGACCATCCGCTTCTCCGCCTCACGCAGCCGTCGGCCGATGGGCACCGGATTGCCAGCCACACCCGGCGCACGGGTCCGGGTCGCCGGTGACTCGCGTGGCGACACGGAGGGGAGCGCCCCTGCCCGGCGGAGATCACCGCGCTCGACGCGGGCGACCCAGCCGGCCACTCCCCCCGGTACGGCCGATACCGTGCCGCCGGCCTCCACCGCCACCAGGCGCTCGGTGGTTCGATCCAGGAACGTGCGGTCGTGGCTGACCACCACCAGTGCACCCGGCCAGTCCTCGAGGAAGTCCTCGAGGATCCGGAGCGTGTCGAGATCGAGGTCGTTGGTCGGCTCGTCGAGGAGCAGGACGTTCGGCCGTCCGGCGATCACCAACAGGAGCTGCAGCCGGCGCCGCTCGCCACCCGAGAGGGTGCCCACCCTCGCGAATGGCAACTCGCCGGTGAACCAGAAGCGCTTCATCAGCTCGACGTCGGCCAGCGAGCCCGGGGAGCGATGTGGACTGGCCACCAGATCTTGCACCCGCGCCTGCAGGTCCAACTCGACCCCCTGCTGGTCGTAGTACCCCACCACAACCGTGGGTCCGACCTCGACCTTGCCGACGGTGGGCAGGCGCCGTTCGGCCAGGAGGTCGAGCAGCGTCGACTTTCCTGTCCCGTTTGCTCCCACGATCCCCAGGCGTTCGCGGCGCCCGAGCACCAGGTCGACCCCCGACAGCACCGGGGGACCGTCGTCATAGCGGTACCCGATGCCGGTGCATTCGATCACCTGGTCGCCGAGGCGCGGTGAGCCCACCGCCATCTCGAGCTCAGTCGAGCGGGCCGGTGGGTCCGGGCGGTCCTCGATGAGCCGGACCGCAGCGTCGATCCGGGCCTGCGGCTTGCGTGACCGGGCCTGCGCTCCCCGGCGGAGCCACGCCAGCTCCTGTCGGGCCAGGTTTCGTCGAGTGGATTCGGCCGACGCTGCCCGTTCCTCGCGGTCGGCCTTGTCCGCCAGGTATGACCCATATCCCCCCTCGTGCACGTAGACGCGGCCCCGGTCGAGCTCCAGCATCCGGGTGGTCAGCCGATCGAGGAGGTGACGGTCGTGGGTCACCAGCACCAGACCTCCACGGAACGACAGCAGGCGTTGCTCGAGCCAGGCCACGGCCCCCAGGTCGAGGTGGTTGGTGGGCTCGTCGAGCACCAGCAGTTCTGCCGGTCGGGCCAGCACCCGGGCCAGCGCCACCCGCTTGGCCTGGCCACCCGAGAGTGCCCTCACGTCCACGTCGACAGCGGAGCCCATGCCCAGGCGATCGAGGGCGGCTTCTGCTTCCCATCCCTCGCCGACCGCCTCGCGCACCGTGCCTGCGGGCAACTCGGGCACTTGCTCGAGGAAACCGACCCGAGAACCACGACCCCGCCGCACCTGACCGGCTTCGGGAGGGTCGACGCCCGCCACGATCCTCAGGAGCGTCGATTTGCCGGTGCCGTTGGTGCCCACCAGCCCGACCCGGTCGCCGTCCGAGATCGTGAGGGACAGCCCCTCGAACAGCACCCGGTCGCCCCGGCGCACCGCCGCCTGCTGGAGATCGACGAGCACAGCCACGAGGCGTCCAGGGTACCGGCCTCCGCTCCTGGCAGAATCCGGTGCCTTCTCGCAGAGATGGCAGGCTCAGCGATCGGCCGGCGCAGAACTGCCGGGGGTCGCCTGGCGCCGACCGGCTGCAAGCGGGCCCCGAGGAGTCGGTCGATTCGCGGTCATTCGCCGCTGAGGTCCCGCAGCTTGAAGGCGAGGGTTCCGATGACGCCGGAAACGACGCCGATGGCTACCAAGACGCCCCCGGTGGTCCATTGCGGAGGTCTCGCCGGCGCGGTCGCCATCTGATGGAAGACCGATGTGTCGAACACCCAGTGGCTCAATGCGCCGATGCCTCCGACGATCTCGACGAGCAGTGACCAGCCCAACACGCCGTAGACGACGACCGATGTGGCCCGGGGCCAAGCGCCGAGGGTGAGGGCGCCGATGCCGAGGATGCAGACGGCCGGGGGAACGATGTTCAGGCCGGCGGCAACCATGGTGGTGAAGCTCACGCCGGCGTGCTGGCTGACCTCACCGAGCCAGGTGAACACGCCGGCGATCACGCCGCTCGCCACCAGCACTGTGGCCGCGACCATCATCCTTCCTCCGAACCATGACGATCGCGAAACCGGTCGCACGAGGAGGTGGTCGAGGCGCCCTACCGACTCCTCGGTCCGCGCCGCTGTGACCTGGCCGGCGGCGACGAAGGCGACCAGCACGGCCAGAATCAGGAAGGCCGTCCCGAGATAGGCGTCGACACCTGTACCGGTCACCCCCAGCCGTGACAACACTTGTTGGACCGACGAGCCGGAGATCGTCACTCCGGCAGATTTCGCCACCAGACCGAAGAGCAGTGCGGAGACGCCGATCGCCACCGCCCAGCCCATGGCAATGGGCCGAATCAAGCGAATCGTCAGGCCGGTGGCCCCGGAAAGCAACCCAAGGTGCGGCCGGGCGCTCGACCGGTTGGGAATTGTGCTGGCCCCGAGGTCCCGTGCCCCGGCAAGGTGCACCGCCACGATGGCCAGAGCCGCGGTGAAGGCAGCGATCGGCAGGAGGGCCAGCGGCCTGGGTCCGGTCAGAGGCTGGAGCTCCTCGACCCATCCAAGGGGTGAGGCCCACCGGAGCCAGCGGAGGCCGATGCCGGAGTCGGCCACCATCCGCACGGCGTAGCTCACGCCGAGGACGACCGCCGCGTAGCTGCCGGCCTGCCGGCGGGTGGCCGCCAGCTGGCTGGTGACGGCCCCGACCGCCACGAACATGGCCGCGCTCGCCACGAGGGCCAGCGCGAAGAACAGGGCCGGCCCGGCGGCGATCTCGATCTTCGCTGGCAGTCCGGAGACAACCGTGATGAGGGAGGTGACCGCCCACAAGGTGGTGACTCCCGCGGCCAGTCCGATGAGTGCCTGGGCCGTGGCATGCCTC
Organism: Acidimicrobiales bacterium; assembly: GCA_017883135.1. Lineage (GTDB taxonomy): Bacteria > Actinomycetota > Acidimicrobiia > Acidimicrobiales > RAAP-2 > Bog-756. The sequence goes on along the minus strand of JADGOE010000083.1, from coordinate 3,716 downwards.
CGTGTGGTCCGACCCGAGAGCAGAAGCTCCCATCGCCCGCACTCCTCTTCGCCGCGCAGGAGCCTGGTGCTGGTCAGCAGGCCCCAGACCGCGCCAAGGATGATCAGCGTCATGGAGACCTTGAACACGGTGAAGCCGGCGACCGTCTGGAGCTGCGGGGCGGGGCCGAACAGTGCGCTCGTCGCGTTGTTCGATCCGAAGGCGGTCTCCAGGCGGTCACGTTGCGCCTGGGTCCTGTAGATCGACACATAGCTGAAGGCTGACGATGCCACGAAGGTGCCGAAAATGAATCCCCACAGAACGCCGGAGCGGATCGCCTTGTGAGCCGTCAGGACCGCGATGACCGAACCTGGTGCCCGACCGACCCGGGCCGTCGGATCGAGCGCAGGCTCAGGTCGCACCTGTGGCCGCGCTCTCGGGCGTCCCGTCCCCGCCGTAGAGGGCGAGGAAGAGCTCCTCCAGCGATGGCTCGTGACTCAACAGCTCGCTCACCCCCGAAGCCGCCAGGACCTTCAGGAGCGGCTCGATGCTGCCACGCACCTGGCAGCGGATGACCCGACCGTCTACCTGCACCGAGCTCACTCCGGAAACGCGGGTGAGGTCGGGGATGGACCCGTCGAACGTGGCCTCCACCGTCAGGGCCGAGAGGTGGCGCATCTCGGCCAGCGTTCCCATCTCGACCAACCTGCCGTCGCGCAGGATCCCCACCCGGTCGCACAGCGCCTCCACCTCGCTCATGATGTGCGAGGAGAGAAAGATCGTCTGGCCGTTCCCCTTTGCCTCGTGCACGCAGCGACGGAACGCCTGTTCCATCAGTGGGTCGAGACCGCTGGTCGGCTCGTCGAGGACGAGGAGGTCGGAGCGAGTCATGAGTGCGGCTATCAAGATGACCTTCTGTCGGTTCCCTTTGGAATAGGCGCGGACCTTCTTGGAGGGATCGAGCTCGAACCGCTCGATCAGCTCGTCGCGATACGCCCCGTCGACCCGACCCTGCACGCGGCCGAGCAGATGGAGCGTCTCCAGGCCGGTAAGGGCGGGCCAGAGGTTCGCCTCGCCGGCCACATAGGCCAGCCGCTGGTGAACCTCGACGGGACGGCGTTGGCAGTCGAGCCCGAAGATCTCGCCACGGCCTGCCGTGGGCTGGATCAGGCCGAGCAGCAGCCGGATGGTCGTCGTCTTGCCGGAACCGTTGGGGCCCAGATAGCCGACGATCTCGCCCTCATCGATCTCCAAGTCGAGGTCGGTCAACGCGTCGAGTGAGCCGTACCTCTTGGACAGGCCCTGGGTGCGGATCGCGTTCTGTCCCACAGGCGCAGCCTCCTCGTGCGCTCCGACACTACTGAAGCTCGGGGAGCCGATGGAGGGACTCCCGAGCCTGGTGCGGCTGCAGTCGATCGATCCGTTCAGGGCGATCGGAAGTGGCGGGCGGGGGGAGTGTTGGCGGTGATTGCTGCTCGATGCCGGTGCGACTTGTGCCATTTGGCCCTATTGGCGGTATCGGAGTCGTCGTAGATTCGACTCGTGGCGTCTGCCCTGGAGCACGGGGCGGGGGGAGGAAGGGTGCGGGACATGGCAGGAGCGGGGTGGGAAGGGATCACGATCACTGACCGGACAGCCGTCAAAGAGGTCGGTGACAGAATCGAGGTCGAGTGGAGGCTGAGCGCCAAGCCCGAGCTCGAATGGGCCGAGATCTTTCAGATGGCGGCCCTGACCGACCGCGCGGGTTCCGTCGATTGGGTCATGGGTGGTGGTCCCGATGTGATGGACGCCGTCGTCCGGTGGTTCGTTCCCACCGCGGAGATCGAGGAGGCAGACGCTGAAGTGAGACACCGTCTGTCAGTTGCGAACCAGAGGTTCGCCGAGGGACTTCCGGTTCAGGACGCCGAGCGCATCGATGCGGCGGAGCGTGCTTCCGAGGCGAGCCAGAAGGCAAAGCAAGCGACACCTTCCGGGTCCGAGGACGTCGACGTCGTTCGAAGGGATCCCTGAGGCGAGGAGTTCGGCATAGATTGCACGCATGGACACCCTTGAACTCGCAAAGACCATTGCCGAGCCGATCGGCACCGTCGGAATGAGCTTCTACTTCTCGCCACAGGCCATCGCACAGGGCGACGGTCTCGAGCTCGACGTGATCACCTTCTACGCCGGCGGCAGGGGAGGTGTCCTCGGGGACATCGACACCGTCGAAGTCGACCGAATCTTCTACTTCTTCAAGACTGGCATGGTCGCCACCATGGTGGAGAAGGCCCGGGCGGGTGCTGACCGCGATGCGACAGTGGCCAGTCACTTGGAGGCGGCTAAGGACTACGCCGCTGCCACGTTCGGCGGAACCGACGTGGAGACCCTTCGGGGATTTTCGGCTGCGGCCAAGGCACTGACTGCCACCCTGCCTGCCGGGCAGTGGCCCATCGTCGACGGCTATCTTGGCCAGAGCGTGCCGGCGGATCCGATCCACGAGGCCTACTACTGGTCGATCTTGCTGCGTGAGCTGCGCGGCGGGGTCCACACGGACAGCGTGAACGCGGCAGGACTGAGTGGCGCCGAGGCCTGCCAGCTCGACCGCGGCGGCATCTACTTCGGGCTCCACGGCTACAGCGACGAGGACCGTGTCGAGGAGACCGCGGAGCTCGTGGCCCGCCGAATCGCTGCCGAGGACGACACCACCGCCCGCATGGCCAACCTGCTCGAGGTCCTCGACGACACCCAACGAGATGCACTGGCCGCAGGGGCACTCGCGCTCCACGAGGCAGTTGCTTCACCGGTTGCCGTGTCGTAGCTGCAGCCACGTGGGCATGCAAGCGGCGATCGGCCACCAAGCTGCACAAGGAGATCGAGAGGCACCTCGGTCGTAACGGCAGGATCGTCCGGGTCTCTGGCGGTGCCGACCGAGCCGGTCTACTGGCCGGTCTTCGATGTGGCGGACGGGTTCGTTGGGGCAGGAACCCCAGTCACCATGGTCGTAGTGGGAGCCACGGTCGTTGTGGGGGACGGCGGGTTGGGGGGCACGGTAGAGCAATCAGTCGAAGCGGCGGGTCCCGGCACCTGGTCGGCTGGCACCGTACCAACGGCCGACCCGTTCTGATCGACGCCGACCACCGTCGCCCCGGTCAGCTCGGACTTGCCCGGCATCGCCAGCACAACGATGCCGGAGCTCGGTGCCATGGCATCGACAGTGGTGCCGCCCGACGAGAGACGGACCGACGCCACGGCGCCGCCCACCCAGACGGCGACCCAGGTCACGGGCGCTCCCTCCGCGACACCGAACGAGCCCCCACCGAGGATCACCACCGTGTCCGGAGAGGGAGCCGCGATGGTCGGTCGAGGCACCGAGTCGTTCCCCACCGCTTTGTCGGTCGACAACTCGACAACAAGCTGCCCGCATCCGGTGGTCGGTTGCAAGGGCACCGTGTCGGCGGGCCCGGACCCGGGACTACCGGACCCGGTGCTCCCCGGAGGCAGGGTCTCGGGCGTCACGACCGAAGTGCCGGATGACACCGTTCCGTCAGTGGAGGTGTTGCCGCCCCCAGTGGTAGTAGTGGTGCTGCTCTGGAGAAATAGTCAAGACCTGTGGATGAGATTCTGACCGACTACGCGGCGACCTCCTCATCCTGCTCGTCAGTTCGCTCGACCATCACCCCCTTCTCGAACGTCGCACCGGCACGGACCAACGCGACCAGGTGCGGTGCGTTGACCGCCCGCCACCGGGTCTGGGCCGA
>JADGOE010000082.1 GCA_017883135.1 Acidimicrobiales bacterium | reverse complement strand
CGCCAGGTCCGACAACCGACGGTCCGATACGGGCTTCGTCCAACCAGCACGGGGCATCCCCCCAAACTACACCGTTGTAGTCCTAACTGAACGGTATTGTCGCTAACCGCCATTGGCGGCGACCACGTACGTCCGGCACGGCTGTCCCCGCAACGATGGGCAGGCAGGCTGCGGGTCCGGTGGGGTGAGTCCCGGAACGACCGAGAGCACCAGGGCCGAACGAGATACCCCGCCCAGCCCGATGGTGTCGGTGACCGTGCCGTGGGTCGGGTAGGTGGTGAACTGCCACGTCGGGCGGTCCCCTCCAGGAGCAGTGACGGTCACCCTGATTTGCGAGCCGGCCCGAAAGGCATATCCGAACGGGAGGATCGGGATGCGAACCTCGGTGAACACACCCTTCGGCAATGGATGCGCGGTGGCAGCCGAGTAGGTGGGGACGACCTGGGTGGCGGACGATGCACCGTGGTCCAACGCCCGATCACTGGCCCGGAGCTCCCCAGTCTGGACGAAGAGCTCCTTCCCATCCGGTCGGACTTCCGACACGGTGGCCTGGAGGTCGGTGTCCGCGGCGGTGCTCTTGACCCAGAGGTCGAGACTGGCGGGGCCGACCACCACCACATCATGGGCCAGCGGTGGCGACACGAACCCCAGGCCGCTTGCACCGGTCACCGGCGTCCACTGATACGGGGGCAACGCCGCCCAGGGGTTCCCCTGGGGAAGATCGGTGGGTGGGCGGGCCGAAGGGTCAGGATTGAGCGACACCGATGACTCGGAAGGTGCAGCGGTCAGCAGCGTGCCACCCGGGCCGAGCTGCCAGGTGGTGGCGGTCGCCTGGGGTGGCGGCCACGAGCTGAAGTCCGCGCTCCAAACCGGCTGCATGGCCCCCGGGCCCGCACTGCCGCTCCCGTTGTCGAACAGCACCCGCACCCGGGGCTGTTGCTCGAACGCAGTGCGAGCTGCAGCCACGGTTGGCTCTTGGGTGAGCTGGATCGGAGGGAGCGAGCCGGTGGGTGCATTGGCCAACTGCTTATAGAGCTGAGTGACAAGCGTCTGCAGGACGGGTGAGGCGCTGGGGACCTGATCGGCGACGAACAGGTCGAGGAACTCGATCCACCGAGAGATGGTGCCGGGTCCGAGCGAGTCTGCGTGGGTGCCGTTGGCCATGGTGACCCACACGTTCGGATCGTGGGCCAGGTCGCCGACGATGGCGGGCCACTGCCCCCCGGTCTGCTCGTCTTGGAAGGCACCCGACAGGAAGACCGGTACGTCGACCTGTTTGGCCCACGTCGAGGGTGACCGCTGGTCGTAGAGGGACGACACCCGGTGGCTGGCCTGCTGCAACAAGGCCTCGATGTCCTGGGTCTGAAGGTGGAGGGCCTGGTCGGCCAGGCACTTCTTGTCTCCTTGCTCGACCAAGGTCCGGGCGTAGAGCTGGCCACCCTGCGGGGCGGGCTTCGCATCGGCGATGCGCTGGGCGATCCACGTTCCGGCGAACCCGCTGTTGAACATTCCGCCCGGGAACCCGGTGGAGTAGAGGTCGTCGGTGAGGCTCATCGGCGCAATGGCGGCCAGGCCGGGAGGCCGTGTGCCCGCCACGAACATCTGGGAGATGCCCGAAAAGGAGATCCCAACCATGCCGACCTTGTGGTGCGCCACCCACGGCTGGGAGGCCACGGTCTGGACCGCGTCGTAGCCGTCATAGGTGGTGGGCAGGCCGAAGAGATCGAACGCTCCTCCGGAGCAGCCTGTGCCCCGCATCTGCAGGCTGACCGTGGCGAAACCCAGCAAGGGGGCGACGAGCGACCCGACAGCGGTCGCCGAGTCTGGGACCAATGGGTCCGAGGTGGACGCCCCGATGGTGTGGAGCACGGCGTCGAGGAGGCTGTGGGGCGCGGCAATCGCGTAGCCCGACTCTTCGATCACGGTGGGGAACGGCCCGTCCGCCAGCGTCTTGCCCGGCGGAAGCCGCACGGTTGCCGCCAGCTGCACCCCGTCCCGCATGGTGATGTAGTCGAGGCCGGCGGCCATCGGCTGGCCCGCATAGAAGGCGGCGGACGGCGTGTCGGTGGTCGAGAGCACCCGGAACGGGGCGGTGGCAGCTACACGCGCTCCGCTGGTCGACCGAAAGGTGTACCCCGATCCAGCAGGGACGTTACGGATGACGAGGCTCCCGAGACTGTCGACCGCTCCGCGGCCCGCCCGTACTCCCGCAGCGTCAGCCAACACCAGCTCTGTCCCCGGCTTCGCTCCGAGCACGTAGGCCTGGCCGATGGAGCCGTGGCCGGTGAAGTCCGCCTGGGCGTTTGCGGCGGGAACCGACGGGCCGCTCTCCGATCCGGCGGCACTCGAGCATCCGGCCAACAGGTCGGCGATCACAAACAGTGAAAACAGCAACGTCACCGAACGTCGACCGTGCACGGACATCCCCCCAGCGCGGAGTTGTCGGGCTCCACGACCCGGAATGGCCGTCGATGCCACTCGTCAGTGATGTTAGCTACCAGCGAGGTGCGTGCCCGGAGTCCACTCGACCAGCTGGCTCCGGCCTCTGGCTGGCGGCTCGAGTAGGGCGGGCACACGGTTCGCCGACGGGGCACCTCGGTGCTCGATGCCCGCGGCGCCCCTTGCACGGGAACGCGAAAAACCCCCGGTCGGGGGGCAACCGGGGGCCTTTCGGGGCATTGCTGCCACTTCTGCTCATCCAGTGGCTGACTCGAGGTCCGTCATACCTGAGCCGCCCGCTGGCTGAGTAGATCTGACTTTGCACTATTGCATTGACCCGGTTGTGCCGTCTAGGGCCGAAGTACCCACTTTCGAGCAGTACGGGCACGGTGATCGAACGGCTGTTCGCAACGCCGGGCCCCAACCACACCCGGACCGCGTCCACCCAGGAGCGCCAGCCGTTCGGCCAGGGCAGCAGCGTGAGCCCGTCGAAGGTGGGCGCACACACGACGTGCACCCCACGGTCGTCCGTGAGTTACACGCGCAAGGCCGGACCGAGTCCAACCCCGGGGCCGGAGATCGGTTCTTACCCCCCCGGAACAACGCGTTGGCCCATGCCTGAGGCACCGCAACGGCGGTGGTCGTCGACAGTTCGTTCGTCACTGACACCCGACTTCTCGGCGGCGCAGAAGATCCGCGGCGTGACGGTAACGGAGCGGATCATCCCGCTCTTCGTTCTGGAACCTGTCTGACGATGTACGGACGGGGAGGACGACCCGGATGCGATCTCACGAGGAAACGTCGACGGATGAGACTCTCGACGCTCGCAGGACGCAGCAGGTCACGACGACGCGGGCTCACGGGGGAGCCCGAGGACCCGCTCTGCCACGATATTGCGCTGCACCTCGTCCGGCCCCCCGCCAAGGCGCACGGCGAACTGGTCGCACAGGCGGTGTTGCCAGACCGCGTGGTCGCCGTCGAACTCTGACCACAAGGCGCCGGAGGCGCCCTCTAGGCGGACACCCAGGCTCCCGATGAGTTGGAGCTGGAGGGACAGCATCATCTTCAGCACCGATGCCTCGGGGCCGGGCATGCGACCCTGGCTCAGCGAGGTCTGGAGACGGTATCCGAGGAACTCGAGCAGTCGGGCGTTGGTGAACACTCGGGTCAGGTCCTGGCGGACCACGGGATCGGCATTGCTCACGCGCTGGCGAGCCAGGGCGACGAGGTCGTCGAAGATCGCCAGTGTGTTGACCAACCCACCGATCATGGCCCGCTCGCTCCCCAACGTGGTCCGCGCCACCGTCCACCCGCCGTCCACTTCCCCTACGACATCGGTGACGGGAATCCGCACGTCGGTGAGAAAGACCTCGTTGAAGTGTGCGGTGCCGGTGATCTGACGGAGGGGGCGCACCTCGATGCCGGGCATGCTCATGTCGCACAGCAGGTAGGTGATTCCGAGCCGGCCCGACTCCGGGTGGCCGGTGCGAGCCAGGAGGATGGCCCACTCGGCGTGCTGGGCGTACGAGGTCCAGACCTTCTGTCCGTTGACCACGTAGACGTCACCGTCACGCACGGCTCGGGTCTGGAGCGAGGTGAGGTCCGACCCGGCGTTCGGCTCGCTGAACAGCTGGCACCAGACCTCGTCACCTCGGAGGATGGGTCGGAGGTGCTCCTTGCGCTGGTCCTCCGTCCCATGGACGATCAACGTGGGGCCCACCATGTTCACAGCCACCAGGAACAGGCCGACCGGTACCGAGAACCGGGCCTGCTCCTGGCTGAAGATCAACTGTTCCATGATGCCGGCCCCGCGGCCGCCATGGTCAGTGGACCAGGTGAGTCCGGCCCAGCCGCCGTCGAACAGCCGACGCTGCCACGCCCGGCACTCGGCGCCGTAGGAGTCGTTGTCGACATTCGCTATGCCGATCGACGCCGCACCCGTCCGGTAGCGGGGCTCAACGTGCTGATCGAGCCACGCCTGCACCTCGGTCCGGAAGGCGCGCTCCGCCGGAGTGTCATCGAAGTCCATGGTTCAGTTTCTCGCGCTGCCGTCGGGCAAGCGGTGCGTAAGGTGGTCACAGGGTGGCATCACGACGGGAACAGGAGCCCGACCATCTCGTCGAGGTAGTCGTACACGTCCACGATGGAGATGCGGCCCGCCGACCACAGCCGGAGCACGCCCCCGAGCACCTGGTAGATCACATGGACCATGGCCGTGATCGTTGCTTCCTCCAGCCCGGTGAGGGCGTCCGCGTACACGGCACTGGTGGCCTGGTCCATCCGCGTGACCATCTCGATGGCGAACGGGTCGGAGGAGACCGTCAGCGTGGTGACCAGCTTCGCCAGGTTCGGCTGCTGCTGAAACGCTCGCACCGATCGGCGCAGGACATCGGCGAGCCGCTCCCCTGGGGTGTCCCCGGCCAGCGGGTGCCGGGTGACGTTGCCGCGGAGCATCGCAACCCAACGCACGAGCGCCTCGGCGAACAAGTGGTCCTTCGAGGAGAAGTAGTGGTAGACGGTTCCGAGGGCCACCCCGGCCTCCTCGGCAACGTCCTTGACCTGGATCTGGTCGAAGGACCGCTCACGTGACAAGGACAGGGCGGCGTCGATCACCCGGTCGCGGCGGGCCTGCTGGCTCTCGGTCAGATCGGTGGGCAGCGCGGTGAGCGTGGTGTGGGTTCGCGTCACGAGGAGGATCCAGTCCGACGGGTGTCCGAAGGGGGTCCGGCCGTCCCGGGCAGAATAGCATTCTGGTCATTCTCAAGACCGCCCATGAGGGTTCCGGTTGACAAACCGAAATCACGTTCTATCATGGCGCCGACCGACGACCGGGGGAGTGCACCGTGGGCATGCCGAGTGACGTGGGGATCGTGGACACCATGATCGGGTTCCCCCATGACGACATGAAGGCCGTCTACGCCTTCATCACCCGTCAGACCAAGGACGCCCAGTCCAAGGAGGAGTTCGAGTTCCCGGCTGAGTACATGTTCAAGGACGTGCCGGAGAAGGAGCTCCGGGGGAAGGTCGACCCGATCGCCGTGACCATCGGGGAGATGGATCTCTGGGGCGTCGAGAAGGGGCTCATCGGCGTCGACGATCCCGGCGGGACGGGGGATGAGGCGCTCAAGCGCTACCCCGACCGGTTCATCCCCTCGCTGTCGGTCGACCCGAACGAAGGGATGGACGGGATCCGTGCAATCGTCCGCGCCTATGAGACGTGGGGCATCCGGGCAGTCGGGGTGTTCCCCTCGGGCACCTTCCCCCAGGTCCCTATCAATGACAAGAAGATGTACCCGATCTACGCCAAGTGCGTGGAGCTGGCGATCCCGCTGTTCTGCTGCGCCGGGGTCCCGGGCCCCCGGCTCAAGTACGCCCCGCAGGACGTGGCGTTGATCGACGAGGTCATGTACGACTTCCCCGAGCTGGTGTTCGTGACACGCCACGGCTGCGAGCCGTGGACCGAGCTGGCCATCAAACTCATGCTCAAGTGGCCGGGACTCCACTACTCGACCAGCGCGTTCGCGCCCAAGTACTACCCGACGGACGTCGTCGACTTCGCCAACTCGCGGGGTGCGGACAAGATCATCTACGCCGGGTACTTCCCCATGGGCCTCTCCCTCGAACGGATCATGACCGAGATGCGCAACGTCGGCTTCAAGGACCACGTCTGGCCGAAGTTCCTGCGCACCAATGCGCTCCGCGTGCTGGGCCTCGACGAGGCCTGATCCCGCCACCCGCCGGCCACCAGGCGGTCGGCCACTTGCCGCCGGCGCCTGCCACCACCCATCGCCTTCAAGGGAGACAGCATGACGATCGACTTCACGACCTTCGATGCCGACAACCACTACTACGAGGCCACCGATGCCTTCACCCGGCACCTCGACCCGAAGATGGCCCGCCGTGCCATGCAGTGGGCCGAGATCAACGGCCGCCAGCGCCTCCTGGTGGGCGGCAAGATCAATCGATTCATCCCCAACCCCACGTTCGACCCGGTGGCCAAGCCTGGCATCCTCGACGAGTACTTCCGGGGCCGGAACCCCGACTCCAAGGACATCGCCGCCCTGTTCGGCGACCTCGAGCCCATCCGGCCCGAGTACCGCGACCGCGATGCCCGCCTCGAGGTCATGGACGCCCAGGGGATCGACGCCTGCTTCCTCTTCCCCACCCTGGGCGTCGGGATGGAGGAGTCCCTGTCCGGGGATCCCGAGGCCGCGGTGGCCGCGTTCCACGCCTTCAACCGGTGGATCGACGAGGACTGGGGCTACGCCTATCAGGAGCGCATCTTCGCTGCCCCGATGATCCCGCTGCTCGACGTGGACGCGGCCGTGGCCGAGCTCGAGGAGGTGCTGGCCAAGGACGCCCGGATCGTCTGCATCAAGGGTGGCCCGGCCCACACCCCGACCGGGCTCACGTCGCCGGGCGACCGCCGGTTCGACCCGTTCTGGGCCCGGGTGAACGAGGCCGGCGTGACGGTGGGCGTGCACTCGGGGGACGCCGGGTACGGGCGCTATGTCAACGACTGGGAGCCCTACGGGGAGTTCCGGGCCTTCAGCTACAGCCCGCTCCGGATCGTCCTCAGCTCCGGCCGCCCGCCGTACGAGACGATGGCCGCGCTGGTCTGCCAGGGCGTGTTCGACCGCTTCCCCAAAGTGCGGGTGGCGAGCATCGAGGCCGGCTCAGACTGGGTGCTCGCCCTCGTGAAGAAGTTGAAGAAGGTCTACGGCCAGATGCCCATGGCGTTCGCCTCTGACCCGATCGAGACCTTCCGTGAGCACGTGTGGGTCGCCCCCTACTACGAGGACGACCTCGCCGCGGTCAAGGACGTGATCGGGGTCGAGCACATCCTGTTCGGCTCCGACTGGCCCCACGCCGAGGGGCTGGCCGAACCGCGAACCTTCGCCGACGACCTGGCGTCCCAGGGTTTCACCGAGGACGAGATCCGGACCGTCATGAGTGCCAACGGCCGGGTGCTGGCGCAGCGAATCTGAACGGGTTGACGACAGCCCGGGCAGCGATCACCCAAGTGCTTTCTCCCGCTGGACCCGGGGTGCCACTTGCCCAGAAGAGCTCATATCACTTGGCGTCAATGCACATTAGGTGTGAACTCTCAACCGGACCCGGAGCTTCGCTACCGGAGACCTTGGCGTCTCCCCGGACCGGACTTTCACCGGCTGACCCTGACGAGAGCTGTCGCTCCGTTACGTCATGATCGCTCCTTTGCTCTCATTGCGTCACCGAGCTGCTGGACGCACTTGGATCCAGGCTAAGGGATTGTGCCCGTCCGGCGTTGCCCGAAACGCACCATGTCGAGCAACTCGACGAAGACATGCCCGGGCAGCCGAGCCCGCCCCTTCCTCACTCTCTCGTGGATGAGAGATCTTGGTGCGACAACAGCGGCACGCCACGCGCCGACAACGACAACCTTATCGATTCTGCGCCACTCGACGGAGGCGTCAAGGTCGTTCATTCCTCGCTTCGCTGCGGGCGCTCCACCTGGACCCTTCGGGCCTCGTCGGGGCGCCTGCTCATCAGTCGTCGAGTCGTAGACCATGCCTGCGCAACGGAAGCGTCCGCTCCAGTGCCACTTGACACGGCCCCGCTCCTTCAGAGATGCGTTCGGGGCGCATGGAACTTTCGCGAGCAGCGAGGTCGCCGGATGGGCATCTCCAGCGAAGAGAGCGATCGTCAGAGACAGCAGGGACCGGTACGGGCGTCGGATATCGGCACATGGCGAATCGGCGATCTCGCGTCTCCGACCGAGCACCGAACGAGGCGGCAGAACGGTGCCCGTCGCGCTCCGGACAGCAGCGCAGTACGGCACGTCGGACGTGCCGTGTCGTCCGAGCCAACGCGTCTGCGGCGGAGTGCAATTCAACTGCAGATATGACTATGATATTGGTCATGTCAGACACACTCCCACTCGCCCAGATCAAGGCTCATCTCTCGGAGATCGTCGACCGAGTCGAGCGCGAGCACGACCGCATCGTCTTGACCCGCAATGGACGGCCGGCAGCAGTGATCATCAGTCCAGTCGACCTCGAGACTCTCGAAGACACCCTCGAACTTCTTTCCGACGCTGGTGCGCTCGAGGAGATCAGAGCTTCCAAGGAGGACGCTGTCGAAGGCCGGGTGTTCAGCGGCGAAGACCTCCGCGCCAAGTACCTGGGTAAGTGACGTCGACAGCTCCACCCGAATATCGACTTGTCGTCGCGGCGACGGCGGAACGGTCTCTGGCCCGATTGCCCGAGAGTGCTGCTGCGGCGATCATCGAATTCATGCTCGCCGGCCTCATCGACGCACCACGTAGGGTCGGTCATCCACTCCAACGCGAGCTTGCCGGACTGTGGGCAGCTCGGCGCGGGCCCTACCGAGTGGTCTACGAGATAGACAACAAGAACGCTACCGTGCTTGTCTTGCGGATCGATCATCGCTCCGACGTCTATCGACGCCGATAAGGGCTGTTCCAGGAAGTAGAAACACCAACGAGTGGGTGCCCGTTCCCAACAGCGATACATGACCACAGCTCCGAACGACGGTCCGCACAAGGCCGGATCATGCGCAGAACGATTCCTCAGCGTCCAGCCGATGCTTCAAGCCTCTGCCCTGCGACTGGGCACTCATCGGCTTCGTGAAGCCGGGGCGTCATGACACCATGTCCAAGGACTCCGCGGCGCGGCTGCCGCAGAGCGAGAAAGGAGGTGGCCGGTGAGCGACCAGTATCGTGCAGATCACGCGGAGCCGGCGCAGCACCCGCGAGGCCAATGACCGACTGGCACCGATGTGGTCGGAGGCTACCGACCAGGGGCCGTTCAACGGCTTTCTCAAGCGGCCGACGGTGCGTGCCCTGGTACCCCGTCCGATCACCGGGGCGACAATCCTGGATGCCGGGTGCGGGTCAGGAGCACAATGCGAGTGGCTGCTCGACCAGGGCGCCC